>PMML01000009.1 GCA_003162695.1 Ignavibacteriota bacterium
AACGGCTTTTAAAGCCAGGAGAAGAGAGATGGGTGGAATACAAAGTTGTAACTCGCTGATGATCCCGCATCGGGATTTCAGAAAGATTTTTTTCAACAAAATTCGGGCGCGGCAGCCTTCCAAGTCGCCGCCTGACGGCTGAAAGGAGAGAGATGAAAAAATAAAATGAAAATAATAAAAAAAATGAAAACAAAATTAAAAATACAAAACCAAATTACGAAAGGGCAAACGATGAAAGCCTCTTATGCTGTATTTCTCGGGCTTACCTGCTTGTTTATACTATTGCTTCCAGTAATGGTGTTCGCAGGCGGTACACCCGCAGGGACAGTCATTTCAAACCAGGCGAAGGTAAAATATCAAAATGCCGGCGGTGCGCAAATGGACTCTGTTTTGTCCAATCTTGTCACCACGACAGTTGATAAAAAAGCCGGTTTGACACTGACTCTTCCAAATTATAACCGCATTGTCGGTGACAGCGTCTATGTCGTCTTCGCTGCAACACTGAAAAATACGGGAAACTTTACGGATAAATTTAACCTGACGTATGCCACACAGCACGGATGGACGCCGAAAGTATATAAAGACATAAATCGCAACGGTGTCTTGAATGCGGCCGATACCTTGAACGGAGTCATCGCAGTATCGGATACCGTGCAAGAGGATAGTTCGTTCTACATCTTAGTGCGTGAATTCATACCTCCTACAGCGGTCAGCGGAAATGTCGATACATCGCTCGTTACCGGTCAATCGCAATATGACGGAACACAGTATGCTTATCAACATGATACTGTAACCGTTTCCCGTGTTACGATAGCCGGCAATAAGACCGTGAATATTAACAATCCTCAGCCGGGCACGCAGGTTACATATCAAGTGAATTACTTAAACAGCGGATCGGCACATGTGCAGAGCATCGTCATTGTCGACTCTCTGCCTTCAACTGTCACCTATAATTCAGCTGCTGCGGATTCCGGCGGCGGGACAGTGACATTCAGCGGAGCGCACACGGTAAAATATACGCTTGCTTCATTAAATGGCGGACACGGTGTCGGCTTCCATATTCTGGCAACGGTAAATGCCGGTGTGTTGTCCGGAACACTTATAACCAACTCTGCCAGCATTACATATGTCGACAGCATCAATGGATACCCTTTAACCGGTCCAAATGCCGGTCCCGCAAATTCAACGGTGATAGATAAACTTGGCTGGACGGTAGTCGTCGATACTGTCGGCGGAGCATTTGCTTCGAATCACCAGGCGGATTCTGTCCAATCAGGCATGGTCAATACCTTTGTCCTCAAGCTTACGAATAACGGTAATCGTACGGATACTGCAAACGTGCTGCCGTTTACTTCGCTGCCTCTGACATGGAGCATCTATTATGATAAGAACGGCGATGCACAGTATGAAGGGACCGATTCTCTTATCTCATCGTGGACCTCGACAGGCGGTGTGGCTCAAAATGCAACGGTCAATTACATCTTCCGGGCGACACCGAGCACGCATACAACCGATCGATCTCGTGATAGTGCGAATTACCGGTTTGTTTCCGTCACGGCGGCGGATACGGCAAAAGGTTACACCATTACGTATGTCAAAACTCCTGCATTGAATTTGATAAAGAACGTAATCAAGGTGCACGGTACTGCGAAACCGGGCGATACGCTTGAGTATTCGGTCCAATATCAAAATCTGGGATCCGGTTACGCCAACTCGGTTATCATCACGGATTTGGTGCCCACCAATACAACCTACGTTCCGGGAAGTATGTATTACTCGCCGGATAACGCAACGTGGACTCAGCAAACGGATGCCAGCGATGCTGATAAAGGAAGCTACGGCAGTGGAATGGTGACATTCAATTTCGGCGTCATTAGCGGCGGTTACTGGGGCCAAAATTCATCCACGCAAGGATGGGTTAAATTCAGAGTAATCATTAACTAATTGCGAAAATCATTGGATGGTCCGTCCCGCAGCGATGCGGGACGGACACCGATGAGAAAAAATGAAAAAACAGATTACATATCGAAACCTTGTTATAGCAGCAGCGCTGATCGTTGCTGCCGGATTGTCGAGTGTTTTTGCTCAGACTTCAAACGGTACGCAAATTAAAAATACTGCGTCTGCCTATGTTGCGCATCCGAACGGACAAAAGGACACGGTGAAGAGTAATATTGTATCGAGTACGGTGTTCATTCCCGGCAAGCTTACTTTGTCTAAAACAGTATCGCCGGCCAATATCATTATCGGAAATACTGTTTTATACAAAATCATTGTCGGCAATGCTGGTTATTCTACGCTTTCAACCGTGCGTGTGATCGATTCTCTTTCATCAAATCTTCAATTCGTCAGCGCCACGAACGGAACTTTTGCAAACGGTGTGTTGACATGGCAGATAGACTCATTAACTGCAGTGACGTATGATACCGTCGTTGTGACGGCGCTCGTTCGTCAGTCCGTTTCGAATAATACGGCGATTTGGAATAAAGCAAATGCAATGGAATCATCCGGGCAAAAAGTTATGGATTCTGTCCGCATTGTTGCGCAATCAATGTCGATTTCGAAAAATGCTCCTGCTTCAGCGTTCACAAAGGACACTATTATCTATACCATTCAGATAGCCGACAGTTGTTCTTCGCCGCTTTCAGGCGCGGTTCTTGCAGATACTCTGAATGCAGCCATTCGGTTTGTAAGTGCAACAAACGGCGGAACCTATGATGCGGCTGCCCGCCGCGTGGTATGGGCAATCGGAAAACTCGATTCTCTTTCAACAACACAATATAAGATTACAGGTGTTATCAACGACACAACAATTTCTTCCTATACGCTTATCAATCAAGCGTGGTTGAGCGGTTCGGGCATCAATGCCATCAACGCAAAAGCTCAAACGCATGTTCAACATTCGAACCCGCTGCTTATGCTGACAAAGAAAGCATCCCAAGATACAGTCACACTTGGAAAGACCTTTACATATACAATTGTCGCAAGCAACGCAGGTAATATCCGCTTGAAAAATGTAAGAGTGCTCGATACACTTCATACAACTTATCTTCTACCTCAGGGTGCAGCGGGTGCGGTACTGACGGATTCAATCGTTTCATGGTCGAAAGATACTATGTCGATCGGCGAATCCGATACGATCAAAGTGTCTGTTCAATTGCGTGCGGCTGCAGCAGCTTTGCCCTCTCTGATGAATACGGTTTATGCGGGCTCGCAGCAAACAGGGTCTTCCGTTATACGTGCATCTGCAAATATTATTCCCGCTTCCGGATTTGTTCCGATCCCGGCGATGTCGATAAAAAAGAGCGTTTCGACAGATACGGTTGTGACGGGATCCACGGTGATCTATACTATACGGCTGCAAAACACCGGGAATGTAACCCTGACGAAAATTACTGCATCCGATACACTGGCTTCTCTTCTGACGCCGATCAGCGCTTCTGCGTCTTCTTCCGCTGCAGTATCGATGAACGGAAAGACCATCTTCTATGCGAGAGATTCGTTGACCGTCAATCAGGCGGACACTATTAAAATTACGGCTCAGCTTTCCCGTGTCGCTTCCGATAAGCTGAAAATCATCAACATTGGGCGCGCCTCTGCGTCTCAAATTGAAACACATTCCGATACCGTGTCAATCCGCACGAAAGTTCTTGTGCCCAGCAAATCGTGCCGGATTTATTTGAATATCAGCCCATACTATGTTATCGGCAATGGTGTACAATCGGCTAAAATTCAAGCTCTTGCTGTCGATACATTAGGCAACCCAAAACCCGACGGAACTCCGCTCTTCTTTAAAACGACAGCCGGATATTTTTCCAACGGAAAAGATTCCATCGTTATTACGACTTCAAACGGTTACGCAGTCGATTCGCTGCGCGATCTTATTACAAGCAGCAGCATCGTGTATGCGAAAGCGACGATTACGGCGAACGACTCTGATGTTTGTGCGGCAAGCGACAGCGTGGTTATCACCTTCTATCCGGGCGCCATCACCGGATATGTCGTTGATAACCGGACGGGCATTCCCGTAGACTCCGCGCTGGTACAGGTATTTTCATCGTCCGGGATACTGATCGGGTTTCGATTAACTTCAACCGATGGTTCGTATCTTATTCCTATTCCGGTCTCCGATACATATACGATAAAAATTACCGTCGTAGACAAATTCGGCAAGACAGTTGTTACAACTACGAAAATTGCCGTTACAGTTCCCGGTGTTGGAGGCGTTCCGCCGGTGAACAATATCAATTATATCACCGGAAAAGTGTATTTCGACATTCCCGACAAGCCGGTCGATGCATATAGGGTCAAAGTAATTTTAGTCAGGCTATCGACGGCAAATTCGGCATCACAGAATTCGCTCTCACAAAAAACAAAACCCAGCGCTTCAACAATAGCCGCAGCTGTAGATTCGACTCTGACCGATTCGACCGGTACGTATGCGTTTTTCGGACTTATACCCGGAACGTACGAAGTGGTGACATCCGATTCGCTGCTTGAAGGTTTTATAGGCGTTAACGACACCCTCAAAGGTCAATATGTCATCAATGCAAATATTCCGATTGTTCTCGATCGCAGCGTCACACTGCTCAAAACCGGACTTGCCAGCATTGTAGCAGGCGATACGGGGTCCTATGTGATTACTTTAAAGAATTCAGGTACAATGTCCATAACAAATTCCGTTTTAGTCGACTCCCTGGATTCTGCAATGCGTTTCCTTGCGGCCGGTTCCGCACTGGACGCCGTACCGGTATATGATTCGACCTCCCGAAAAATCAGATGGAATGTAGGCGCCCTGGATTCACTTGCCGGTCCACGTCATTATGTCTCCACGTGGGTCAGGGTCCAATTTGCAGATACAATTTCTACCGACCGCGTACTAATAAACCATGTATTCTTTACATCCGATATGACGGATCGTCTCGATACGTCTGCATCGACCATTGTTTCCGTTCCTGTTCTGCAGGTAACGAAGACCGCCACAAAAAGCAGCGTCGAGGTAGGTGATGTGATAGCCTATACGGTCACGGCAACAAATAAAGGCGCTTCCACACTCTTAAGGAAAATAAAAATTATAGATAGAATACCGCTCGGATTCAAATATCTTGCCGGATCGTCCTTTAACGGAACAACGAAAATAGGCGATCCGATCAGCGGCAAGGAATTGATGTGGACCGCTGCCGATTCTTTGCCGGTCGGAAATTCGGTCGCTTTAACGTACCGTCTCGTAGCGGGTGCAGGCGCTTTGGTCAGCAACGGTATCAATACGGCGTCAGCGACCGCAGTGCTTCCAAATGGAAGCGTACTGCAATCGAATACTGCTTCGGTTCAAGTGAGCATTAAGCAGGGAATCTTCACGGACCATGGTCTGATCATCGGAAAAGTTTTCTATGACCGGAATCATAATGCATATCAGGACAAGGGAGAAGAGGGTGTTAAGGGTATTGATCTCGTTCTTGAGGACGGCACGCGTGTAACGACGGGCGATGATGGAAAATATTCGATGCCGGATGTCTATCCGGGCGACCATGTTATCCGCGTCCGTAAGAGTACACTTCCTCATGGAGCAGCCCTTCTTGCCGGCTACGATGCATTCGCAGGCGATCCGGTTTCGCGATTTGTGTATGTCACTCCGTCCGGCATCGCGCGTGCGGATTTTTACCTAGCACAAGAAATGCCGGATACCGTTTCTCTCCGTCAATCCCTGGCTAAGGAAGGCCGGATCGAAATTCAGCGTATTGCAGAACCGCGTAATGTCGTATTTATCGAGGATGAAAAACTCGCGCCGATGAAACTGTCCGGGCTTAATTTTGATGTTGCAAAAGCGACCCTGCGCCAGGAAGCGACGCCGACATTGAAACAGCTTGCGGAAATATTAGTCGAGTATCCCGATGTCAGCATTACCATTATTGGACATACGGATTCCAGTCCGATGCATACGCGTGAATTTAAAGACAATACCGCGCTTTCGATCGGCCGTGCCTATACGGTAAAGAAATATCTTATTACTCAAGAGAAAATCGATTCTTCACGCGTGAAAGCGCTCGGATATGGTGAAACGAAACCGATAGCCGACAATAAGACGAAAGAAGGGAAACAGCTCAATCGACGTGTAGAATTTTATTTTGACAGCAGACTCGAGCCGCCGCCGCGTCTCAGTACATCGATTCTTTTCAAAATCCCGATCCGGTATGAAGGCTCCGCCGGCATCAGAAATCTGGAATGGACAGATGTTCTGGACAGTTCAATGACATTTGAAGAAGGAAGCGCCACAATCGGAGATAGTTCCGTTAACCCGCGCGTGGAAGGGAATCTGCTGCATTGGACTTTTGAAGGTATAGGGAAGAATTACCGCAAGGATCTGCTCTATCGTGTAACGGTCCAAAAACCGGCTGAAAAAATTCTCAAGTTATCTTCATTCAGCGCTTCGTTCCGCTGTTCGGTCGGCGATTCTATCCAGGCAATAACGGATACGCTCCTGACGCATAACGAAGTTGCTGTGGCAGTTAAGGGACGCGCCGTGAATTATATCCTTTCCGGCGTGTTGTTCGATGTTGCAAAGGCAACCCTGCGCCGCACAGCATTGACGGCCTTGAGCACTTCGGCAGAAGCATTGAATCTGGATCCGACTGCAACAGTATTGGTCGAAGGTCATACCGATTCCAATCCGATGCATACGGAAGAATTCCCCTCGAACATAGAACTTTCCGAAGCCCGGGCAAAGACCGTTGTCGAGAAATTGACTTCCAACTTCGGAATAGCAGCTAACCGTACGCGTTTCATCGGTTTCGGAGAATACCGACCGATAACGACAAATGCGACGGCAAACGGCAGACAATTAAACCGCCGTGTAGAAGTTCGTATCGTTTCAAAATCGTTTATTGAAAATGTCATTCCTGATGGATTTATCGACTCATCAGCCGTTGCGCACGGCTCGGTGGATCCGCTGCAGAGAGACTTTAGCACATCGGAAGAAGGACAGCCCGGCGATCAATTCATTGTTCGATTGTCGATCGAAAGGAACGAAAATACTCAGACGGCAGAGACGATGATTGTGGACTCGCTGCCGTCCGGAGTGCACATTGTCGAAAATTCCATTAAAGCGGAAGAAGGAATCGACACGGTTTCAAACGGTACAGTTTTAACGGCACGCTGTTCTGCAGCTGCATTACGGTCATCGTTGAGTTTTCGGATTGAGATGAACGGTCCGATTGGTACATCCGAAATTTTCCAGAACCGGTTCTCCGTTGTTCGACATGAAAAGAACGGCGACATCGTCGTCGAACATGCGCAGCCGGCGATTATTCAGAGGACGGCGGCGAAGAATAAGTAAATGTCCAAGACATTGCACATATATCGATCTATCGTGAAAGCTTCGGGACTTCGGATACTGATTTCCGCCGTCCTGTCGCTGTGCTTTGTCTCTGCTGCAAGCGGACAAATGATACAGATTGTATCGCCGGCGAACAACTCGGTGAGTGAATACAACAGCCAAACTATTACGGCCAAAGGATGGGCAGGGTTCAATGCGGAATTATGGGTGGATAACAAATTGGCTCAAAAGGGAACGGTACGGATAGACGGTATTATCGATTTTATCAACGTTCAGGTACCATCAGGAAACAGGAAGTTTGAAACACGGCTTGTGAACCCTGACGGATCGGTGATCGACGCAGATTCTATAGCACTCCATATCCTTGGAGGGCCGGCAGCGTTGTCGATCGAGCTTGCTGATTCGACACTGCGGGCAAACGGCGCTTCTTCGACAAAAGGAAAAGTGCGCGTCTTCGATGCATGGGGCTTCCCCTTGCAGCAAAATATCGTTGTGACGGTGTCGGCAGAGAACGGAAAAATTCTGACGGATGATATTGACCCGCAGACGCCCGGAACGCAAATTCAATTGATTCGTGGTGTTGCACAATTCGAATATCAGGCGGGCCGCACAACGGGCCAGGCAATGATAACGGCACAAACGGAACAAGCAAAAGCGGAATCCGCTCTCTCACTGGCGATGCCGCTGGAACCCCTGACGGTTGTCGGTTTGCTTAACGGATCTGCGGCCGGAATGAGTGAAAGCGGCGACCGGAGCGGGCTGGCCGATCCATCTTCATTTGCCAAAGGATTAACCATGGACGGGCGCGCAGCTGTGTATGCCCGCGGCTCGTTCGGAGACGATTATCTGATCACCGGTTCGTATGATTCCGACCGGCGCAACCGTTCTTCCTTATTCCGCACCCTCGATCCGGATTATCTTTATTCGATCTACGGCGACAACAGCATGTTGACCTATGATGCTCAGACACAGAGTCCGCTGTATATTAAAATTGAAAAGAATCGCGACTATCTTCTCTACGGAGATTTCAATACGGATTTGTCGAGTCAGGAATTTACGCTCTATAACAGATCTCTTACCGGCGTCAAGGCGGAACATCAGGATGATAATTGGAAGGTCAAAGCTTTCGGTGCACTGACAGATCATAAAGTCGTCCATACGGAAATCCGCGGAGAAGGACTCTCCGGATTTTATAATCTCGGTTCCACGCAGATTGTTGTCGGTTCGGAAAAAGTGTCGATCGAAGTACGTGATAAAAATCATTCGGAAATCATAATCAACTCTACGGATAATTTCCGGTTTAACGATTATGATATAGACTATGATCAGGGGACGGTGTTTTTCAAACAGCCTGTACCTGCACTCGATCCGAACAATAATCCCGTCTGGATCGTCGTGACGTTCGAGGCGATTACAACTTCAGCGTCTACCTATGTCGCGGGTGCAAACGTCGAACGCCGCATTGATAATCATCTTTCTATCGGAATAACGGGTGTTACGGAAGAACAATCGCCTACGAATTATACATTATTCGGATTGAATTCGAAGTATCAGCTGAATGATGCGGTCCTTGTCAGCGGTGAATTTGCACGTTCGAATGATTTCGCAGAAGAAACCGGCGGAAAAAGTACCGGCGATGCATACAAGGTGGAAGCTGCAGTATCGCCTTTTGCGCAATTGTCGATGCATACCTATTACCGCAGGATGGAAGAGGGATTCTACAACATCCGGGAATCCAGCAGCCGCATAGAACGCGGTACCGTCAAATACGGTGTCGGCGGAAATTATAAAATCGGCAGTTCAACGGATATCACGGCTGATTATTATGAAACATATCAGGACGCCGCGTACGGTGTTTCCGACCTGACTTCACTTTCTGGCGGGGTGACTCATCATTTCGGCAGCCGTCTGACAGCGCAAGCCCATGTGACCAACCTCCAGTCATACACTCCGGATTCAGTAGCAGGGACGACGCAGCGTTCGACATTGTTGACCGCCGGCGCAAGTTACGTTGCCGGTGATGCAGTAAAAATTACCGCCCAGCATGAACAAAATCTCGGTTCGACGCCGGATGCAGCCAGCCCGACTGCAGATGCGATTATTGCAGAAACAAAGATTACAAAAGATATATCGGCCAACGTAGAAGAGCGTCTCGATGAAGGCGGCGGAAATCTTACAACGGTCGGGTTAGCCACAAACGTAATGGAGGGAATGCAGGCATACAGTAAATATGAAATCGGCGATGCTGCCGGTGCGTATAGAAACATGATCAGTGTCGGGCTGAAGAACAAAATCAAACTACCGTATGATTTGACGGCGAACCTTTCCTATGAAAGGACCAAAGACCTGAATCAGCGCGTAGACGAGACCTCGACCAACGATCACGACGCATATTCGGTCGGCCTCGAATACCTGCCGAAAGATCCGTTCAAGGCAAGTACGAAGATCGAATTCGGCAGCGATAATACATCGAAAAAAATGAATTATACATTCGATGCGGATTACAGGTTTAAGAAGGATTTGAGTGCGATCCTCAAATATACGCTTTCAGAAGACAATGCCGTGGCGAGCAGCGGTTATCGAACGATGTCCCACTGGATCGCCGGTCTGGCATACCGGCCGGTCGAATCGAATGATTTCAATATTTTAGGAAAATTCGAGGTGAAACAGGATGACAACCATTACGTTTCGCCTTATGATGACTATCAAGCAATGATCGGTTCCGTCCATGCCTACTTTGAGCCCGTTCGCCGATTTGAGCTCGGTCTGAAATTTGCATATAAAGTCGCGTTTGACGGTTCCGATGATTATACGGTGACGACACATTCAAGCTTCTATTTGGCGCGCGGTACGTACGACATAAACGAAAAAATGGACGTAGCCGCAGAGTTCCGCACGCTCATGCAAGTGGAAGCAAACGATATGCTCTATGGATACAGCGCAGAAGTCGGATATGTCGTCATAAAAAATCTTCGATTGGCGGCAGGCTACAACTTTAAGGGATATGTAGAACGCGATCTCGTCGACAATAATTTGTGGTCGGCAGGGCCGTTCTTGAAATTTAGTTTTAAATTCGGAGAAGATTTGTTCGGGAAGTAAGGGGGTATAGTTCTTGGTTCTTGGTGCGTCGTTCGTGGTTGGCAAAGAAGAACCAAGAACTGCGAACTAAGTTAAGCCATATTATGGAAGACCGATTGCACGTCGTCGTCCTCTTCGAGTTTTTCCAGGAGATCCTGCACTTCTTTTGCCTGGCCTTCCGGTAGTTCCTTTTGCGTGGTCGGAATGAACTGAAGTTCCGCACTGATGATTTCTATTCCCCTTTCTTCAAGGAATTTTTGCATTTTTCCATAATCATGAAATGAAGTATAGATGTGAAGTTCCTGGCCGTCCTGCGCCAAATCGTCCAGACCATGATCGATGGCATCGAGTTCAAATTCTTCCACATTTCCGATTTTTGAAAGTAAGATGCGGATAAGACCTTTTCGTTCAAAGAGAAAAGCGATGGAACCGGAATTGCCGAGAGAGCCGTTGCATTTGGAAAAATGATGGCGGATGTTGGCGACAGTTCTTGTCGGGTTATCGGTTGCACATTCAATGATAACGGCAATGCCGTGCGGGGCATATCCTTCGTAGATAATCTCTTGATACCCGGTCGTGTCTTTTTCCGTGGCACGCTTAATAGCTGCATCAACCCGGTCTTTCGGCATGTTTACACTTTTTGCGTTTTGGAGCGTAAAACGAAGTCTGGGATTGATTTTTGGATCCGGCCCGCCTGCCATGACTGCGATATTGATATCGCGTCCGATACGGTTGAACGCTTTGGACATCCGGGCAAAACGAGCGAACATTTTATATTTACGTTTTTCGAAAATGCGACCCATATATTACGCCTTACGAATTATTTACAATCAGTGGAGATTCTTGATTTATCGAGTATGTAAAGAAAACAAGATTTCCGCGAAGAAACAAGATCTATTTCATGACCTGGAGAAGGGACGAGAATAGGCGTATTCCATAAAATTGCATCTTAAGCTCTTATTTATACCGGTCTTCTCCGGTTATCGCCCCGGATGATGAACCATATTCCGGGGAATCATACCCTCAACGTATTATATGAAGGTATACAAAGTGAGCTTGATTTATATGCGAACGCAGGGAAGAATATTTTACAGTCCGGAGTGCGATGTTTTTGGATTATAACGTGTACTGCATTTCATGTTATACCTTCGCATAAACTTAAACAATGCTGCCCAATCCATAATGATCTCGAATAAGCACGGGGTCGAGTGTGATCCGAAAGAGGACTCCTTGGGATAGAAGCAACGACAAGGGTGTTTGAAGTATGGGTCAAATACCAGGATCAGCGGCGTTGCGGATGAAATTTGATAAATTCATAAGTGATTTATATATTATATATGCGTTGCCTCCCCGGTAACGCTTAAGCCTTACCGATCCCCGGCGTTTGGGTGCGTCGGGGATTTTTTAAGTTCGCTCAGACTCTCCTAAAAACCGCTTGGATTTTATTGCAGGATGACATAAATTTCGATCATTGTACTCATGGTTGTCCGCTTCTCAAGGCAATATCATTTCAGGCCGTACTTTTTTGAATAGTTCTTTCAAGTTATTATCGTCACTGCATGCGAGGTATGTGTATGATATTAAAACGAAAAACATTTGAAAGACACTTTTTTTGCTTATCGGAACAATGGAATAATATCAAGAAACCAATGTGGTGAGGTTGACCGATGAGGCTTGTCAATCAACTGAGTTGTCCATTGAAAAAAGCCAGTTCAATATTCCTAATTTTGATTCGATGAATTTCTTCTTCTATCACCATTACATATTTTGATAAATGAGATTTCACCACAGATTATTTAATGTATTTTTTAATATATTTTGTAGGATTTATTCCAAAGTATTCGGTAAAGGAAGCAGTAAAATAAGAGAGAGAATTAAATCCAACAGT
>PMML01000040.1 GCA_003162695.1 Ignavibacteriota bacterium
AAGCCGATATCGAAACTGACCCCCGTTGCCGTTCCGCTTCCCTTTTCCCTATCTGCTCCGAAGGGAGAGAGTCTGCTGTAAATGATGCGTGTATTTACGCCGATACCGAGATCAGGATTGAGTTTTGTGGCGTAACCGACCGCAAAAGCCATTTCGTATCCTTTGAATATCGAGATAACATCAGGACCACCTTCATATGTTTGTGCAAAATCGCCCAGGTTCAAATAGGTAACCATGGCGGAAACAACTCCATCGAGTTCTTCGACAGGCTGCTTATAAGCGAGATGCGCGATCCATAAATCGGAAAGACCCAATGATGGCAGCCAATCAGCGTGCGACATGGCAATTTCCGAACCTTGTTGAAAAGCATACCCGGCCGGATTCCAGAATGTAGCCCAGGCATTATCGGCTATGGCAACTCCTCCTTCTCCCATTCCACTGGCGCGTGAGTCCGGTGCAATCTCCAAAAACGGCACGGCCGTCGTTTGCACCTGCGATTGAAGAACTTGGGCACAAAGCATCGTTCCGAAAAATAAAAAAAATAATTTACGCATGAACTCGATCCTCCAACATTGACACGGTGTCTTTAAGAATAGTTTAATTNNAAGAAAATCATATTTTTAACTTGTTTTTGAGCGAAAATCAAAACATTTTTTGCCAAAACCACATTTTTAGAGTGAAGTCAATAGTAAAACATCAATGAACCCGGGCGATTTTTCCTATATATTCGTTAGAGTTGTTCGATGAGAGCGAACGGGCAACAATCCTGTACAGATATATTCCGTTGGCGATCTTTGCTCCTTCCGCATCGGTTCCATCCCAAAATATCTTTACAAAACGGCTTGTGAGTGAAGCATTGTGGATGACTCGAATGCACCGGCCCGCAATCGTATAAATTTTAATTTCCACATCGATAGGATCGACCGAGTTCCTTTGAAATGTAAAGATAGTAGATGACGAAAACGGATTCGGATAATTAAAGATATTCGACATCGTTGTCTCGTTCCCGGACCTGACCATAAAGGAGATCTGTTCTTCCGATGGATTGTTGTAAATATCCCAGGCTTTGACCTGAAGTGTATGGCTGCCTTCAGCCAGACCCGCCAGCGGATATGTAACGGTTCCTTTTTTGTATGTATAATTTTCTCCCCTGTAATAATTGCTCAAATCGATCGTTTCCGTAGGATTTTTTAAATATGCCGTCATTTGATGGCCGACACCCGACGTCGATGTATTAATGCCGCTGGAATCGGACAATTTAACGATAAGCGAAGCGTTCGGAGCGACGACATCCCCGGACTGAAAAGAAAGATCATTGAGATAGATATCGATATGCGGTCCGGTCGTATCGGCACCTGCAGACGTATCGATGCCGCTGATGGTAAGCATTTCATTGAAACCAGATGCATCTTTATTATTTTCGAACGCATATAAAGAAATGCGCGTATTTCGGCCGTAGGAGACATCCTTTGGTATCGGACATTCGGCAATATACGACCCGTTCGAAACGGAGATAGTTCCATTATATAATGAAGAGCCGAGCACTTTAAAAGAATCATCTGCTGGAAATCCGTTGAACTTAAGATACTTGTATGCGTCGAAGATCGTAAAATAACCAGTCCCCGTGAACGTTGTATCTTTTTGCGCGTTTTGGTTCGCAATACTCCCCTGTGCCTGAACCAATCCCAATGCTTGAACTTTTAACGACGAATCCGCGTTCTTTCCGTTAATTTTGTCGATGTTCACCGTCATATGCGGCATAGCCAAACGCAATGTAGGATCCCCGAATAAATTATATTTTTGACTGTTCACATCCGTATTTGCTTGTTTGACGACAACCATCGCATCTCCGATTCTGGGCGGATTTCCATTTGAATCTTTTATAAACATATTATAGAAGAGATAATCAGTGAGAGCAATGTTGTTATCCTCATATACCGGACGGGAAGCGGAGACTTCCAGAATTGCTCCGCCTTGAGCCATGGTGATCAACATTTCACTTCCGCTTATTGAAGAAGGATTATCGAACATTCCCCACGAACATCCGGCAACAATAAAGAAAGCCAGTTTATTTGCATTTGTCAAATTCGGAATACTGCCGTCCACTGTAAAGACTTCCGTGTGCGACCAAACCTGATCGTTTGCATGACCGATGTAATTTAAAACGAGCGTTCCCGTATTGACGGCATCGATGATCGCCGCCATTGCTTCGGGCTTATGGCGTCCTGTAGCGCCTATAACATCGGGATATTCCGGCAGAAGTATTTTTCTCTTTTCAAACGTATTCGGTGTAAAGGCTTGATCCAGAGTTTCCGTACTCTTACAAAAATCCCAGCTCGGAGAGTTCGTTTCAAGCCACGTAGCGGTATCTCCGATGACTCGCGTTGCATACTGATCGTCGCCAACATACGTAATGCGGTTTCTCCAGACATCCTGGGGGGATTGAGTTTCGTATGTTATTATTTTATTCACCGCCGTTGCTGCATCATCTGCGTTTCGTGCCGGAATTCTTCCAATAGCCATCGTTGTGCGGGGGTCTTTATAGAAAAGACGCACATAATAGTCGTCACTGACATATGAATTTATTTGATCGATTGATTCTTCGGTCTCATACGGAATAATCCAGTTCTGTGCAGAGGTTGTAATATTCCGATAGTCGTAATGTCCATCTCCCAACAAGAGCACGTACTTCGCGTTCCAATTATTATATGCATAGTATAAAAAATTTCGAATACCCGTCGGATCCTGCAGACCACCGGAAAATTCCTTATAAATATCCTGAACGTCGACAACGATCGATTTTATGGAATCGGGAGGCTGTGCGCGGTGTAACTGCAATTGATATGCAGCAGAGAAAAAATCACTGGGTGCAATGATGATCAGATCGTATGTTGTATCCTGATTGTGAAGATTTTGCGTTGTGCTGACGCTTGTCACGCCTTGGACGGACATCAAACCGCTGCTTCCCGTAATTGCGAACTCATGAATTTTTCCGGCAGTGTCCGGCAGAAAAAATTCGCAGACACCGTTCGTGTAACTAAAGTTAGTCACACGCTGAACGTTGGCATGATTCGTCACATCAAAGACAAAATCATCGCCCGCAGATAGATTGGAAACGGAATACTTAATGAGTGCGGTCATATCAGGAGAAGTGCAGAGCAGGAAATCGTTTGTCGCCATATAACTGCTTGGATAAAGAATCTCCAGCCAATCCAGCCATGCGAGTGCGCTCTGATTCGATGGCTTGTACGAAATGGTTAAAACACTTGACCCGTTTAAAACAGCCCCGGACAATGGTTGTTGAAAGCTCGTTTTCTGCGCAAAATCAACTTCATTGCTGGCGAGTTCGTAACTCGACATCGCTACAAGAGGCTGGGAACTAATCAGCGTTGTATTGTTTTCAGCAATATGTAAATGATCAACCGTCAAGGAGCGCGCGTAAAAAACAAAATTGTAGAGGACGTCCGAACCGGGGAGCAATCCGGGCAATGGATTTGTGTAGGTCACGGAGGTTATGTTCGAATTGAATTGCTGCCCGACCCATTCTCGTCCGGATGTAATGAGATTTTGTTTGTCCTCTTGTACAAAAACTTTTCCCGTAAAGCTTACTGCCAAAATCGCAGCACCGGTATCTGACACAGCGGAGGGAAGAACAGACATATCGCCGCCTCCGTTCCCGCTGGATGTCATAAAATAGTAATTGACGTCTGCATACGGATTTTTGTAATGACTGAACGTTTTCGATGTGCTGTTATAATTCCACCCGCTTGCCGCTTTGCCGTAAAAGACGATATAATCACCGTCGTCGAAGACGCCGTTATTATTTTTATCTACGATCAGCCTTTTTATTTCCTGGATGTCCGCAGGATAACTTTCTGCAAGACTTTCAGGCGCCGGAGCGCCGCCATTTCCGTAGAGATGGATATTCTGCATCGTCGTCCAGAAACTGTTCGAGATGCCGTTGTTCTTAAAAAAACTGTAGTCAAGCTTGTACATTCCAGTTTTCGTCACTCCCAGTCGGTACCAAGTACCATGAGAGATCGGTGATACAGAGGAAGAAGAGTTCATCCCCGCCGCAGCGTTAATCTGGATGGTATTCTTTGACTTTTTTCTTGTATTTTGAAGCTGAGCTGAATGTAAAAATTCCGTTGCACTTTTAGAGTTTAAAAGCGCAAGACATTGCATCGAGGAAGGAATGGAAGATCCGAATGTCAGCCGGATAACGATATTTGAATAAATCCTTACCCGCATCTCATCCATCTTTTCAACGGGACGGTACACAAGTGTTGCGACGAAGTAATTTCCTCGTTTGACAATATCCCTGATTTCGATAAGGCGGTTGTCCGCAATGCCGGCACGAGCTATTTTCCTGGTTCTAAACAGCAGCGGCTGGGCCTTGGGAAAATTTTTAATGGATTCAATCCGCGAATCGGCTTTGACAATCGTTGCAGTACATTGTTGAGACGGCAGGACAAGCGGCACCTGGCGAATAAATCGAAGATCTCCGGAATTCGAGTCAATTTCAACGAGTGCGTTTGAGAAAGAAAACATTGTATACGGCTTTAGATCGAAGCCTTTCTTTGCAAACTTAACAACATGCGGCGTAAATCCCAGCGTGATGGAATTGCCGTCTTTCTGAAGAAGCGTGACATCAGTATTGGATTGCGCAGTCGCAAAAGACACGAGCAAAGAAATAAGTATGCCGGCTATGTAGAGTCTCATATAATAAAAAAGCCAGATGAATGGAACCCTTCCCTATCATCCGGCATACTTGCATGTACGTCATACAACATATCGAAGCTGATAAGGCCAGTTCCTAAAAAAAGCCTGAAGAAAAACTCAGGAACGAACCGTTTTCAAATTTTCGATATGCACTCCATAAATATTTTTATTAATATAAAGTACGCATCGCATTGAACAATGTCAAGCATTGTATTCTCCTCTCTTTTATTGCTGGAATCGGAAGATTTACTTTGCAGATCCGATCATTTTTTGGTACCTTAAGTATTAATCTGATATCTACTAGAGAAAACAATCATGACTAGACCTCTGAATATTCTTTTTGTATCAAGCGAAGTGGAACCGTTTGCGAAAACAGGCGGGTTAGCGGATGTTTCGAGTGCTCTTCCCAAGGCCATCAAAGATCTCGGACATGAGATTCGCATTATGATGCCGCGCTATCGCTTTATCGGAGAACGAAAGTTTAAGCTTCATGATATCATCCGTTTGAAAGAGATACCAATTCCTATCGGGAACACGAGCGTTGTGGGGAACGTCAAGTCCTCGTTTATCAGCGATCTCAAAGAAAAAGTTCAAGTCTATTTTCTCGATAATGAAGAATATTTCGGGCGTGACGGCATTTATCAAAGCCCTACGACAAAAAAAGATTATAAGGACAACGACGAACGGTTTATTTTTTTTGCCAGGGGCGTACTTGAGACGCTCAAGCATCTCGGTTGGCAGCCGGATATTATACACTGCAACGATTGGCAAACCGGACTTATTCCGGCTTACCTGAAAACAATCTTTAAAAACGAACCTTTATTAAAGCCTATTAAGACCGTCTTTACGATCCATAATATGGCATACCAGGGAGCTTTTCCTCGAGAATCCTTTTCCAAGAGCAACCTGCCAAAGGAACTTTTCGGCCCCGAGGGCGTCGAAGCTTATGGGAATTTCAATTTTCTCAAAACAGGCATCTACTTTTCCGATATTATAACGACAGTCAGCGAAAAATATGCCTCAGAAATATGCCTTTCGGACGAAATTGGAGCAGGATTAAGCGGTTTGCTGAGCATCAGACAAAAGAACCTTCACGGCATCTTAAACGGCATCGACCATCATACATGGGATCCCTCTGCCGACAACTATCTGTATCGTAAATTCGACAGCAAATCGATTGAAGCAAAATCGGATAATAAAAACGCTCTTGTATCGAAACTTGGGCTTGATGCTTCCAAAAACCTTCCTCTTCTCGGTTCCATCAGCAGAATGGTGAGTCTCAAAGGCTTTGATCTGCTCGCCGCAGTTATGGAAGATATTTTAAAACTTGACGTAAATTTTGTCATGCTGGCATCCGGCGACAAGGAACTGGAAAAAAAGTTCGAACAAATTCAAAAAAAATTTCCAAATCGTTTTAGTCTGATCCTGGGGTACAATGACGAACTTGCGCACATGATCGAAGCAGGATGCGATATCTTTGTCATGCCCTCAAAATACGAGCCGTGCGGTCTCAATCAAATGTACAGCATGCGATACGGAACAGTTCCCATCGTTCATGCAACCGGCGGATTGGACGATACCGTCGAAGATTACGCCGGTAATGGAAAAGGGAACGGTTTCAAGTTCGAGAAATACGACACGAAAGAACTCCTGAAAACCATTCAACGCGCCTTGAAGCTTCTTCAGCAGCAGCCCGATGAGTGGAAAAAAATAATGAGGAACGGCATGCTGCGTGATTTTTCCTGGGAAAATTCTGCGCGTAAATACCTTAATTTATACAAGGATCTTTTAAGACAATAGACTCATCGCTTGATAGTGAAGACAGGCTGCCTGTTTTCGGAAATTTCAATGGCTTTTGACCGCGGCATCTCTTTTCGATGCATAGACAATCTTTTTTATTCATAGTAACCGGACATTAACGTGAAGCACCTTTTCCATTTTTTCCAAACAGACACGACAGTTATTTTTCTTTCTTTTCTCATTATTATATCATTCGGATGCGTCGAAGAAGCCAATCCGGTCGGAGCAAAGCTTATTCCCCCAAAAGACGCGCAGGTTCTTAAAGTCGATACGCTCTATGCTACTGGTCATTATACTCAATATTTTCCCAGCAATAATTCCGGCATTGATCGGTTCTTTGTTGGAAATTACGGTTCGATTACCTCGTGGGGTTTGCTGCAATTTCCATTATTTGCCGACACCGTTCTCGGCGGACAAATCCTCTCTGCCAGTGTTCGGCTGAAAGTAATGAGCCATCAAGGCGATTCCCTTGCCGAGCTTTCTTTCGTCCCTTACAGATTGTTGTCTCCATTTGGCGGAGATTCCTTAACATACGATTCGCTTCAAGCTAATCCGTCGTTCTATTATGATCCGACCCCAATCGGAAAGATTTTTTCACGCTCTCACATCGACGATGCGGATTATATCAATTTTTCGATAGATACAGCTGTCGTTCGGAGATGGTTCTCATCCCTCGCCGATACGGTAAACTATGGAATGCTCCTTATACCGACCAACGCCGGACTTATAAAGGGATTTTGCAGCTTCAATGGATACGATTCTTCATTCGTCCCGAAATTGACCGTGACATACCATCCCTATGTCGATTCTCTTTCAACATGGGATTTAACCAGAACCCTGACATTCGAGGATACGACGAGCACATCCCGTTATCTTGCATATATTGACAGCACATCGCTTAATAAGGATAAGAAAATGCTGTATGTACTGTCAGGTATCCCGTACCGCGGAGTCTTGACCTTCGATGTCTCTAAACTGCCGAGTCCCTGCGTTATCAACTCCTCGATTCTCGAATTGGCGCAGAATAAAAAACTGACCAGTCTTAGCGGATATATATCGGACTCTCTTCTATCGATGCAAATCAACGATGACGGTTCGATCGGAATGACAAGCAGCACAAGCGTCAATGTTATGGATTCCACCGGCACTACGGCTCCCCGTCTTGTTTATAGATTTGATACCAGGACGCAAGTTCAAGGCTGGGTCGAAAGATACTCAAAACTATGCAGGCTTGAAATTATCGGCTACAACGAATCTTCATCATTTGATCTGCATGTCATGTATGGTTCGGACACTATTGCCATTCCTAATGAATTACGCCCGCGAATCATCGTGACGCACTCAACCAAGTAAATTAAAGAGCCTTTGACATGCGATATATAAAAATTTTTGGTTTTCTTTTCTTTCTTCTTTCCCCTTCTTTCGTTTTTGCCGGCGGGTCGACCTATTCACGATACGGAATGGGCGACATTCTTCTTTACGGCGGAAGCCGTTCCTACGCAATGGGAGGTACGGGTATTTCCTCGATCGGGAGTGATTTTATCAATCAATTCAATCCCGCCGGTCTGGCAAAGATCGTCAATCCCCCTGNNCTGGCAAAGATCGTCAATCCCCTGCTGACAGGATCGTTTGAAATGGAGCACTATGCGTCGAAGGATTCAACAAGCTCGGGGACTTTCAACAGCTTTTATTTTCAGAGTTTTGTCGTCGCGATTCCGATTTCTGTCGATGACGGCATCGTTCTTTCCCTGGAAGCTACTCCGTACAGCAGAGTAGAGTACGCCGTCAAGAAGACCGATGATGTCGGGAACAACACCACTTCACTCAACAGCTATTATGGTTCGGGCGGAATCATGACTTTGGGATTGGGAGTATCCTATTCCGTTTCCGATCAACTCCATCTGGGGGTGAAGATTCAAAATTATTACGGAAGTTCCGATCAATTTGTAGTAGCAAATTATTCCGATTCGACGCTGCTCAATACAAACTACGAAGCATCTTCCTATTACAATGGAATCGGCGCTTCTTTCGGAGCCATCTGGGAACACATCGGCAATTCACTCGGCATTCGGGTTCTTGAACCTCTTACGGCCGGCATCGTAGTTTCTGCCCCCGTTTCTTTAACGACGGACAGCACGTTGTACTATCCATACATAGATACTTCTACTTCGCATTCCGGATACTCGACAATTCCTCTTTCCATTGGAATCGGACTTTCCTACATTCCCAGCGACCAATATCATATCGAAGCGGATTTTATTTATCAGAACTGGAAGGATTCGAAATCTTTGGGCGCCATCGATCCGAATATTCGGAATGCCTTCCGTGCCGCGCTTGGATTTGAGTTTTTACCCAGACAGACGACCTCCGCTTCTTGGGGGCGCACAGCATACCGCTTCGGAGGATATTATTATTCGACGTATTACTACTTGAATGGAACGGGAATCAATGAAATCGGTATTACAGGCGGTATCGGCATTCCGCTCAGCTATACGGGAAAAATGGATGTCGGGTTTCAGCTGGCAACTCGCGGGACAACCAATTCTTCCCTTCAAAAGGATACAATTGTACGGATGAATATTGCCCTCTCCGTAACGGAATTATGGTTTTTTAAATACGAGGATCCGGATCAGTAGAATGAACATCGCAATCGGCAGCGACCATGCAGGTTTTCTCTATAAAGAAAATGCGAAACGATATTTTGCGATTACACAGCAATATAGTTGTATGGATGTCGGGACGGATTCCGAAAAATCGACCGATTATCCGGATTATGCCTTACGCGTAGCCGGGGCACTTCTTTCCCGAAAAGCCGACCTGGGTATTCTCATTTGCGGAACAGGTATAGGGATGTCCATTGCAGCAAACAGATTCCGGGGAATTCGCGCTGCGGCATGTGAATCCGCAGCCGCCGCACAGCTTGCACGGCAGCATAATGACGCGAACATTCTCTGTATCGGTGAACGTTTGATTCCATGGGAAAAGGCGCTTGAGATCATACGAATATTTTTAGAGACTCCGTTTGACGGCGGCGAACGCCATTGCCGTCGACTGAATAAACTTGATTCATTTAGCATTTGAGAATTATTTTTAAAGAGAACCTTATGAGCCTTCATCAAAGCGATCCGGAAATATTTAAAGTTCTTCAACATGAAATAAATCGGCAGAGAACCACATTAGAGCTTATAGCTTCGGAAAATTTTGTCAGTCCCGGCGTGCTTGAAGCCCTTGGAAGCGTCTTAACCAATAAATATGCGGAAGGCTACCCGGGGAAACGTTACTATGGCGGATGCGAGTTCGTTGATCAAGCGGAGAACATCGCGCGAGATCGTGCAAAACAGCTTTTCGGCGCGGAATATGCGAACGTCCAGCCGCATTCCGGTTCTCAGGCAAATATGGCGGTCTACTTTTCCTTTTTAAAACCGGGCGATACGGTGCTTGGCATGAATTTAGCACACGGCGGTCACTTGACTCACGGGTCGCCTGTAAATTTTTCCGGACAACTCTATCGCTTTGCGGCCTATGGCGTATCGCGTGAAACCGGATTGATTGATTATGACGACGTTCAGAAGATGGCGCTTCAGGAAAAACCGAAGATGATTACCGTGGGAGCAAGCGCATATTCCCGGAATATTGATTACAAAAAATTCCGTATGATCGCCGATTCCGTAGGAGCATTTCTCTTTGCCGATATCGCACACCCTGCGGGACTCATAGCTGCGAAACTTCACAACGATCCTCTTCCCTCATGCCATGTAGTCACATCGACAACGCACAAGACGCTTCGCGGACCACGCGGCGGTCTCATACTGATGGGAAAAGACTATGAAAATCCTTTCGGACAGGTTGCGCCGAAATCGGGCAGAATTAAAATGATGTCCGAGTTAATCGATTCCACGGTTATTCCGGGCATTCAAGGCGGCCCTTTGATGCATGTCATCGCCGCCAAAGCTGTCGGCTTCGGCGAGAATCTCCAACCGTCGTTTCTACTCTATGCCGAACAAGTTATAAAAAACGCAAAGACCCTCGCTTCTGCTCTTCGCGAGCGCGGTTATTCAATCGTTTCAAATGGTACAGATAATCATTTGATGCTGATCGACCTTCGTTCCAAAGCCATTACGGGAAAAGAAGCTCAGGAGGTTCTTGACAGTGCCGGTATAACGGTCAATAAAAATGCTGTCCCATTCGACGATAAATCTCCGCTCATTACGAGCGGAATACGTATCGGCACTCCGGCAGTGACGACGCGCGGCATGAAAGAGCAGGAAATGGAAACAATTGCCGAACTTATCGATGATACGCTCGTTCATCGGAAAGAAGCTTCGACAATTTCCCGCGTAAACAAACTTGTTCATGATCTGTGCTCACGTTTTCCATTATATCCAGAATTGCATTAATACGATTCTATGAACTTTTTTAAGGCGGTTACCCGCGTTCTTTTCAAGAAGCATCAGCCCGGCGGTCGAGGAACGCAGGAAATGAGTTTTTTCGAGCATCTTGAAGAACTCCGATGGCAGATCATAAAAGCCGTGATTGGCATCCTTGTGGCAACATGTGTCTGCATTTTTTATGCGGATTTCATCGTTCAACGTATTCTTCTTTCTCCTATGCGCGCAGTGGGACTCAAAGCTCAAGTCCTTTCCCCTTACGGAATATTGATGCTTTATATGGAAGCCGTACTCATGTGCGGCATTATTCTCAGTATGCCGTTTACATTATGGTGCCTCTGGAAATTCGTCACGCCGGGACTGCTCCCCAAAGAGAAATATTATATTTCCAAAATCGTCGGCTTCACATCGCTCTGCTTTTTTTCCGGCGTTGCGTTTGGTTATTATGTCCTTCTTCCGGCTGCATTAAAATTCTTCTCCGTATTCGGAACGGAAAATATCGATTTACATCCTGCGCTCGATCAATATGTCAGTTTTATGCTTGCGCTTCTCCTCGGTGCCGGACTTGTATTCGAGCTGCCCATGGTCAGCTATTTCCTTTCAAAAATGGGTATTTTAAATCCATCCTTTATGCGAAAATACCGGCGCCACGCTGTTCTTTTAATTCTCATTATTGCTGCTGTCGTTACGCCGACACCCGATATGCTTACACAAACATTGCTTGCTTTGCCGATGGTTTTTCTGTATGAAGTAAGTATTTTTGTTTCGAAATATTCACAGCCAAAACAAACCGGGAAATCAGACGACCGCACATGAGCATTTTCTCTTCAAGCATCATAACACTTGAATCCCTGCAAAAGCCGGTTCTGCGCGAACTTGAGATGTTTGACAAAATTATTCGAAAATCTTTGCGCTCTTCGATTCCTCTTGTCGACCTCATCGCCCGTTATTTGGTGTGGAACAAAGGAAAACGTGTTCGGCCCCTTCTTGTTTTCCTGAGCGCACAAATCAGCGGAACAATCAACGATCGCACTTACCGTGCAGCTGCACTTATTGAGATGCTTCATACGGCAACACTGGTTCATGACGATGTGGTAGATGATTCCGATACACGCCGGGGCGTTGCATCTCTCAATGGAGTCTGGAAAAATAAAATCGCTGTTCTTATGGGAGATTATCTTCTTTCAAAGGGACTTCTGCTTTCCCTTCAGCAAGGCGATTATCAATTCCTTCATATTACATCGGAGGCCGTTAAACGCATGACGGAAGGTGAATTGCTGCAGATCCAAAAAAGCAGACAGCTTAACATCGACGAAGAGACATATTTCCGCATTATCGAAGACAAAACAGCTTCTCTTTTTTCTGCATGCGCGGAAATCGGTTCCGTAAGCGCCAGCAGCGATTCCGCCATTAATGCGGCACTTCAAGAGTACGGAACACAGATAGGGATTGCTTTCCAGATCCGGGACGATTTGCTCGATTATCTTGGACGGCGAACAATTTTGGGAAAACCGATTGCCGCAGATATCAAAGAAAAAAAAATAACCCTTCCGATGATTTATGCTCTAAGAACGTGCGACCGGAATTCATCAAAACGAGCTCTCCACATGATTGGAAAAGGAGTCAAGCATGGTGATGTTGCGTGGCTGCTCGATTTTGTGAAAACACAGGGAGGAATCGAATATACCGTACAAAAAGCCAACGAGCATATTATAAAAGCAAAAGCCGCCCTGCATCAATTCCCGGATTCTCCGGCTAAACAATCTCTTGAGAATTTTTCAGAGTTTGTACTTCAAAGGGACAAGTAGCCGGCGGCCGTTATTTCCGCACTCCTGGTTTTTTGATAAACTCGCGTGTACCTTCACGTACGACCAGAACCGGACACGGGGCTTTTCGAACCACTTTTTCAGCCGTGCTGCCGAAAAGCACCTGCTCCATACCGCTGTGGCCGTGCGTGGCAATAATAATGAGATCTATCTGCTCTTCTTCGGCATATTGAATGATTTCATAGAAAGGTTTGCCGGTTCGTAAAGCGTAACGGCCAGTAATGTTTTTATGGACGACATTTTCCATCAAGCGCTTCAATTCTATCTCGCCTCTTTTTTTCAGTTCTTCTTCGATATTCGGGAATCCAATCTGTCCGAAACTGAAATCCGCAGGATAAATTGCCGGCTCGACTACATATAGTAAATCCAGAGAAGTATGAAAGCGTTCGGCAAATGGAACGGCATAGAGAAGAGCGTTTTTAGAATGACCTGAAAAATCTATCGGCACTAAGATTTTTTTAAGTGCAATATCAGAACCACCTGCAGGCGATGGTTTATTTGTTTGTACTTTCCTTCCCTCTTTGTTTCGAGGGTTCATCCGATGTGTTTTCATTGTTCACCCCTCGTTCCAGAACGAGTTCCATTTGATTCTTCATTTTGGACAATTCTTTATCTGTCTCGCGAAGACGCTGTGCAACAATTTCGGAAAGTTTGAGAACAATTTTGATTCCCAGGGAAGCTTTTTTCTCGATGAGTTCAAAAAGATCCGGACGGAAAAAACCGATAAGCAGACATCCTGTTTTGCACTTTGCACTGGCGGAACGAGGTGATTCATCGAGCAAAGCGAGTTCTCCGAAGAAATCGCCGTCATTCAAAACGACCAGTTCTCGTTCTTTCCCGTCCCTGCCGGGAATCGTTATCGCTACATCCCCGCTCTGAATAATATACATTCCCAGCCCGGGATCCCCTTGCGAGAAGACCGGTTCATTGATGCGATATTCCCGTCTGTGAACAATTGCAGCAACTTCCTTCAATTCCTTTGGAGTAAGATCGATAAATGCGGGGACTTTACTCAAGAGTTCTTCCGTCGATCCCTTTTTGACTTTATCGACAGAAAAAAGATTCTTCCAGATGGCGCTTGCTGAAAACGCTTTTTCTTCTCTCATGACGTTCCTCGGAACGATTACTTGTCAATGTAGGTCAACCAGCGGAAAGGATCCTTGCCTTCACCTACAATCTTGAAAAATTCTTTTTGCAGAGATTTTGTCACCGGGCCTGCCTTCCCTTCACCGACAACGATTTTATCGATGGACCGGACCGGTGTTATCTCTGCAGCAGTTCCCGTAAAGAAAACCTCGTCGGCGATGTAGAGCATTTCCCGCGGAATTTGAGTTTCCACGATTTTCATTTTCATTTTTTCGGCAAGAGCAATGATCGTTGCACGCGTCACTCCCGGGAGGATGGCTGCAGCAAACGAAGTCGTAAAGAGAATGTTATCCCGGACGACAAAGATATTCTCGCCGCTGCCTTCGCTGACATTTCCCGTATGATCCAGGGCAATACCTTCCGTATAACCGTTGGCAAGCGCTTCCATTTTGATGAGCTGGGAATTCAGGTAATTACCGCCTGCTTTTGCAAACGTAGGCAGTGTGCCCGGCGCAGAACGACGCCATGACGACGTGCAAACGTCGATTCCTTTTTCGATGGCATCCGCTCCCAGATATGCACCCCACGACCATACGGCAATTGCAACATCTATCGGACAGTGCAGCGGATTCACGCCTACTTCACCGTAACCTCGATAAACGATAGGCCGCACATAACAAGCTTTTAAACGATTCGCTTTGATTGTCGCTATGATAGCCTCGTTGATCTGCTTCTGCGTGTAAGGAACGATTGTTCTGTAGATCTTTGCGGAATCAAATAATCGGCGAACATGTGCGTTCAGGCGGAATAGCGCCGATCCCTTTTTTGTATTATAACAGCGGATACCCTCGAACCAGCTCGATCCGTAATGTATCACATGTGAAAGGACATGTATATTTGCTTTGTCCCAATCGACAAATTCGCCATTCATCCATATTTTTTCAACTTTTTCTACCGGCATAGAGTCTCTTTCTTTTTTTCTATAAAGGCATCTGATACAACCGATATCGTTTGGTTATTTTTCCCTTCATTGCCTCTGCAGATTTCACCATCTTTTCGTTATCTTCAAGAATCCAGCTTGCTTCTCCATAGCGATAGCCCAATTTTTTTGCACGGATTGCAGTTTCAAAAAATAACGCGCCTCCAGCGCCTGTATTGAGATGCTCCGGAACGACACCCAGAACGATAACACGTACCGTATTAATCAACTTCTTTTTCGTCAGCAAGTGATAGATTCCAGGCAGAAAATATCCTTTTTTATTGAATTTCAGCGCCATATTAATGTCCGGAAGCGATAATGCAAACCCGATCGGTTTTCCATCCTTTTCAGCAAAAAGAATAAGTTCCGGCTCCAGGATTGATTTCAAATCGGCCGCAAGAGCATCCATCTCTTCATCCGTGAAAGGAATCGCACCCCAGTTTTTCGACCAGGCTGAATTGTAAATATATTTCACCCTCTGTAACTCTTCGTCAAAATGCTTCATGTCTATGTTGCGCAACACGATATGATGCCGCTCTTGAACTAGTTTATGAGCACGAATAAATCGGTCCGAGTACACTTCGTTCTGGTCAAGAAGATATGCATAGAGATCTTTAATCTTAACAAATCCGTATTTCTCTACAAGTTTGATATAGTACGGCGGATTATACGTCATCATGAGAGTAGGACTGACATCGAAGCCTTCAATTAACAAGCCGATTTCGTCATTCACCGAAGGGTTAACCGGACCGCGAAAGTTTTGAGCACCGTGTTCCTTTACGTATTTCTTTGCCGTATCAAAAAGAGCATTTGCAACATCCTGATCATCGATGCACTCAAAAAAGCCCCAAAATCCCATTCTTTCATTATGCTCTTTATCATGATTATGATTAATAATGGCAGCTATCCTTCCGACAACCGTACCATCGCGTTCAGCAAGATAAAACTCTACATCCGCATGTTTATAAAAAGGATTTTTTTTCTTGTCCATCAATTTCCGTCTATCCATGAGCAGTGGCGGAACCCATGCCGGATTGCCGTCGTAGATCCGCCAGAGGAACCTGATAAACGTTCTCACATCCTGGTTATTAGATACAACGCGTATTTTAATATCGCTCATAAATTTCTCGTTTGAAATGCAATATTGAGAGGCAGTTCAAATGGCACCCACGCTTTTCCCCACTTTTTTAAAAGCATCCAATATCTTTTCAAGATGCTCTTTTTCATGTGTAGCCATATAGCTTGTTCGAAGCATTTCCATTCCAGGGGGAACACCCGGCCGGATAAATGCATTTACAAAAACACCCTCATCGAATAAAGCTTTCCACATGATCAAAGTCTTCTCGGTATCTCCGATGATAGCCGAAACAACTGCAGAATCGTAGTCGTTGACATGATAGCCCATTTCCTTGAGTCCCTTGCGCATCATCCGGGCATTATTCATTAGTTTTTCAATTCTTTCCGGTTCTTGTTCGAGTATATCCAGAGCAGCTAAAGCAGCGGCAACCGATGCCGGTGTCGGACTTGCACTAAATATAAGCGCCGGTGCGCTGTGCTTTAAGTAATCTATGACTTTATGATCGCCGACGACAAATCCGCCCAAAGAAGCAAACGTTTTACTGAAGGTGCCCATGGTAAGATCGCATTCTTTTACCAAATTATAATGGCTTGCCGTACCCCGCCCCCCTACGCCGATTACTCCCACAGCATGGGCATCGTCAATCATAACACGTGCATTATATTTCCGTGCAATTCTAATTAATTCCGGCAGATTGACTATTTCCCCGGAAGTACTGAAAACACCGTCGCTCACGATCAATTTGCCCTCTTCAAGCGGCAATTGCGAAATGACAAATTCAAGATGCTTCATATCGTTATGCTTATACCTTACCAGCGATTGTGTATCGCTGGAATACGACAGCATTCCGCCTGCGACTAAAATCCCGGCTACTATACTTGCGTGATTATCTTTGTCTGAAACGATGTATTCGCCTTTTTGAACGAGGACCGGTATAATGCCCTGGGCAGTCTGGAAACCTGTACTAAAGAGCAGACAATCTTCCTTTCCCATAAATTTCGCCAGCCGCTTCTCAAGTTCAACATGGATATCTAATGTTCCGGTTAGATAGCGCGAACCCGAGCAGCCGGTACCATATTTCTTTATAGCATTTATAGAGGCTTCTTTTACTTTTGGATGCGCTGTAAGGCCAAGATAATTATTCGAACCAGCCATTATGACCTTTCTGCCTTCGATCATAACTACCGGTCCCTCGCTTTCTTCTATTGCATGGAAGTAGGGATAATATCCTTTTTCGCGTGTTTCATCTGCACGCGTAAACATTCTGCATTTTTCAAATAAATCCAATGATCACTCCTTGGCTAAAATGGATTGCAAACTCCCTCCTCCTAAGAGATTTTTGCATGTGAGAACAATTTTAAATATACTTTAATAAGCAAAGAAAGTCAATTATCGATAATATTGGGGTTTTATGAAAAAAGTAGTAATTACAGGCGCAACAGGCTTCATTGGAAGCCATACGGCAGATTTTTTCCTCACAAAGGGAGTTTCCGTCCGCTGCCTTGTTCGCCGTCATCATACATCGCTTGGATGGATCGAAAACAAGGATATAGAAGTGAAAAGAGGCGATCTTTCCGAACCCGATGTCTTAGACGATCTCCTTCATGATGTCGATACGGTTATTCATGTAGCGGGCATTACGAAAGCAAAGAGCTCCGCTGAATATTATACTGGAAATGTACAATCCACCCAAAATCTTCTTGATGCGGCTGTGCGCAACGGCAGAATTCAAAAATTTTGCTATGTAAGCAGTCAAACAGTAATCGGACCCAGTCCGACCGGCAGGCCTTTGACGGAATCCGACCCCTGTCATCCCATCACACATTATGCAAAATCCAAGCTTGAAGCTGAACATCGATGCCATCAGGTCATGGATAAACTTCCTATCGTTATTTTGAGACCTTCCGCTGTTTTCGGCCCGCGCGATAAAGATGTTTTGGAAATATATCAATTCGTCGAATTAGGCATCCGGGCTGTTCTCGGATCGTCTCAGAAAACATTGAGCCTTGTCTATGGACCGGATCTTGCCGTCGCAATTTATGAAGCAGCTCTTTCTGATCGTACGTCAGGCGAGACTTACTTTGTAGCCGACCAGGCTGTTTTTCAATTTTCGGAAATTATCAATTGTATGGCGTCCGCCAGAGGAAAAAAAGTTTTCCCCCTTTTTATTCCATCCCCTCTTTTCTACAGCATCGCGGGAATCGCTCAATTCGTTTCACTTCTTTTAAATAAACCGGCTCTTCTCAATATTGAAAAAGCACGCGACCTTTTGCAGAAGCATTGGGTATGCAGCCCTCAGAAAATTTACGACCACATTCATTTCAAGACGCAGACTCCCATTTTCGATGCTCTCCAAAGCACATATGCATGGTATAAAGAAATCGGATGGCTTTGAGATGGATTCCTCGAGCATCTCCATCAGGATAAACTGCTTATCTACCCATAATCGCTTTCATAAAAATAGCGACAGCAGAAGGTCAATAAAATATTATAGAATACAGTCCGATTGTGTATGATATTCCGAAGAAATATCCCCGTATCATTAATTCTTTAGAGAATGGATTATGAGTGCGCGATCAGATTCACGACCCAATAGACACCGGCCGAAACGAGCGCTGTGGCGGGAATGGTTACAACCCATGCGATAACGATTCTTCCTGCAAGTCCCCACTTGACGGCGGAGACGCGTTTCGTTGCACCGACGCCCATAATTGCTCCGGTAATGGTGTGCGTAGTGCTTACGGCTATACCGCTGAAAGCCGTAATCAAAAGCGTTAAAGCTCCGGCTGTTTCAGCGCAAAATCCGCCGGCGGGCTTGAGCTTGGTAACCTTTTGTCCCATCGTTTTTACTATTCGCCAGCCGCCGAACATGGTTCCCAATCCTATCGATGTATAGCATAATATGATAACCCACCATTCAATCGGAAAATCATTCCCGCTGCTGGCTTTTACAATCCCTGCATTCAGGAGAAGCACCGTTATAATTCCCATCGTTTTCTGTGCATCGTTCAATCCGTGTCCAAGGCTGTAGAATGCCGCCGAAACAAGCTGCATTTTCCTGAACATGCCGTTGATTCTCGACGACGGGCGGTTATGAAAAATCCACATCATGCATGTCATAAGTATAAAACCCATCAGCATGCCCAGCAAAGGGGCAATTACGATAAACAGTGTCGTATACAGCCACCCGCTCCAGAGAATAGCTCCGAAACCTGCGCGTGCAATTGCGGCTCCGCCCAGACCGCCCATCAATGCGTGCGAGGAGCTTGACGGAATGCCGTAATACCATGTGACAAGATTCCAAATGATGGCGCCTATAAGAGCAGCAAGAATGACGTACTCTGTAATTAAGTTAGCCGTGACCAGCCCTTTGCCGATTGTTTTTGCCACCTTATGCCCTGTAAAAAGAAATGCGGCGAGAAAATTAAAAAATGCAGCCCAGAGGACTGCTCTCCGCGGAGTAAGCACTCTCGTGGAAACAATTGTTGCTATGGAATTTGCAGCATCATGAAATCCATTGAGAAAATCAAACACTAAGGCAACGAGGATTATAAATATTATCAATGCGAGCATTTTTTTCCCTGAGGAATTAGTTGTGCTTTATTAACAGTCCCTCGAGGACATTTGCCGCGTCTTCACATTTATCGGTAGCGGTTTCAAGTCCGACAAAAATTTCTTTCAATTTAATAATGGTTATCGGATCTTTTTCCTTCTCAAATAAATCCGCAATAGCTCTGTCAAAAATCATATCGGCCTGGTTTTCGTAGTCATTAACCTTCTTTATGATTTCGCCTAGGCTTTTCACATCATTCAAATTTCTCAAATGATGTACGCCGTCGGTGAGTTCTATGATTGATTTATTCAGCACTTCAATGAGATCCACCATAATATCGGGGACAGCAGGCACTTTATAGAGATTGAATCTTGCCGCCACGCCGTCGATATGGTCGAGGACATCGTCAAGAGCTGATGCGAGCAAGTGAATATCTTCCCTATCAATGGGCGTGACGAAGGTGGAATTTAATTCGTTAAATATTCGATGTGTGATGGAGTCGCCGGCGTGTTCAATGTCTTTAATAATAGACGCCGTATTTTCGCGGTCATTTTGAGTCCTGCATTTTGGCAGCATCCGGAGAGCTACACCCGCTTTTAGTAAATTTGTTGTGGATTCTTCGAGTAATTGATAAAATTTTTCATCTTTCGGGAGTAGTTTTCGTATCCAGAGGTCTAATTTCATTTTGTAAGTCTCTTGTTGTTGATTTGAGGAAGGCGGACAAAACGGAGTTCGTTACGTACACGCCATCACAAGATACCGGATAATCTGCTGAAAAACAAATTATCTATTTTTTTCACGAATATTCGATTGTAAAACTTTTTTTTTCAGCTTTGTTCGATACTGCTCGAGTTTAAGAGAAAGCGCCGGTTTTTCCAATGCAAGAATTTGTATTGCTAACAATCCGGCATTTGCCGCCCCATCGATTGCAACTGTGGCAACCGGAATTCCCGACGGCATCTGTACAATTGAAAGCAAAGAATCGAGTCCGTTGAGCGCTTTCGATCTGACAGGTACACCGATAACCGGAATCGTAGTTTGTGCGGCGATGATGCCGGGCAGGTGTGCTGCCCCTCCCGCTCCTGCGATGAAAACTTTGATTCCGTTTTTCTTCGCCATTTTTGCATAGGAAATCGTCTGATCAGGCGTTCGGTGCGCAGAAAGTATTTTGACCTCGCAGGTCACGCCGAAATCGGTCAGTATCTGCCGCGCCGGCTCCATTACTTCAGCATCCGATGCGCTTCCCATAATAATGGCCACTTTTGAGTTCTGATTTTTTTTTGCCATACGATCCTCTCTGTTTAACATTCTGCGGCGCGCCTCAGCCGGTCCATGACTGCAGCACCTATGCCGCGCTCTTCTATTTCTTCCACCAAAATGACATCGACTCCTAATATATCGCATTCACGCAGCAGTCGAAAAATGTTGCGCGCATATTCTTCCGCACTGTTTTCCATATAACGCGTCGAATGCGATGTTCCGGATACTCGAATGGAATGCGTAATCGCCGCTACATTCTTTTTTTGACGACGGAAGTCTTCATAGAGACGCTGAAAGTTTTCCGAATCAGATTCCCTCACAAGAATCAATTGTGCTTTCGGTGCGTAATGCCGATGACACGTTCCGGGCGAACGCCCCAGTACGGATCCGTGTCCCGGCAATTCTGTATGCCCTATAACCTTTTCTATGGCCTCTCGAGAGAGACCTCCTTGACGCAATATAAGCGGAGGATCGAATGTTACATCAAGAACGGTCGATTCAATTCCTATCGTTGTCCTGCCGTCGTCTATAAGAACGTCTATAGATCCATCCAGGTCGCTTAACACATGCTCCGCTTCCGTTGGACTCGGTTTGCCCGATAAATTGGCGCTTGGACCTACGATACCTCCGCCAAAAAGTTCGAGAAGACGCAGCGTCGCTGTATTCTTCGGAACACGAAGCGCAACCGTGCTCAGTCCTGCCGTCACAATCGAAGGAATATTGCTTTTCCCGGCCATCACGAGCGTCAACGGACCTGGCCAAAATATTTCCGCCAATTTTCTTCCTTTGAAGGGAATTTCTTCTGCAAATAATTCTGCACGATGAAGAGAAGCAATATGGACAATCAACGGATTGTCTGCCGGACGTCCTTTTACTCTATACACACGGCGAACTGCATCCTCATTGAAGGCATCTGCGCCCAACCCATACACGGTTTCCGTAGGAAACGCCACCAATCCTCCGGAATGAAGAGTATCTGCTGCCTGGCGAAGTTTTAATTCAAAATTCTCAACATCGGAAGTTTTTATAACCGTTGTAGATTTCAAAATATTTTCAAACCCATAAAGAGAAGATAAAGTTTGCTGTCAACATTCTGCTGTTTTTCTCTCCTGGTCAGGTATATCATATCTGTTTTTTCCTTTATCCTATATGTGTGAAACGTCATTCAGTTCGAGCGTCGAATTTTAAGTAAATTCAGATTTCCATTTCAAATTATAACCGATCCGCTGAATAGCGAGTGCCCCTTCTAAAAAATGATGTCCTATTCCATGAGGCACAGTGCCGCGAAAACCTTCTATTATCCATCGACAAAATAAAACTTTATTTATTTGAACCGGTGCTGTTTGGATTCATTGCTCTTGAGAATCACATCGACACGCGTCTCTGCTTTACAATAAGCCTGATGACAATTAAATCCGTTTCGGTTGCACGTTTTCCCCGCTCTTTCTTCAATATTCCCGCGATATTATTCTCTTTAGTATATTTATATGTATATTTGTAAATATCGGATACATTTACGACGTCCCTATAATATCTATTAATATTCACGGGACAAGCTGTCGCGGGAATATTTTGAAAATTGAGAACACGCTAAACTGCAGCGTAAATTCGATTAAAAAGTCACCGAAAAAAACCGATATAATGTACCATAACTTCATCTCTGCTTCAAGTTTTCAACGAAAAAGAGAAGATTTCTTTGAATGTTTTTCACTTTTTGCAACCAATTTAAAATTTCTTATGTTGTAAAAGAAAGATCTGTTTATTTATGAAGGAACAAAGTCAATGAAATCAACCGAAAAAGAGGCCTCAATGTCGCAGAAAATTCAGGACACTCTTCTGGGTATACCGGCAGATACTCTCCTTCGATGGTATGATGAAATGCTGCTCATTCGCCGCTTTGAGGAAAAGTGTGCTCAACTTTATGGTATGGGAAAAATCGGCGGTTTTTGTCACCTTTATAACGGACAGGAAGCAATTGCAGCCGGATCTATCGGCGCAATCGAAGCAAACGATTACGTAATTACTGCATACCGCGATCACGGACTTGCTCTCTCAAAAGGAATCGATCCTAAGAATATTTTTGCAGAACTCCTCGGGAAGTCTACAGGAACCACCAAGGGAAAAGGCGGATCGATGCATATTTTCGATAAGAGTAAAAATTTCCTCGGCGGCCATGCAATTGTCGGCGGTCATATTTCGCTCGGTGCAGGCGCTGCCTTTGCGATCAAATATCGAGGAGAAAAAAATGTTTGTCTATGCTTTATGGGCGACGGTGCTACCAACATCGGGAATTTTCACGAATCTCTGAATCTTGCGGCCCTCTGGAAGCTTCCCGTTACTCGAA
>PMML01000037.1 GCA_003162695.1 Ignavibacteriota bacterium
AACGAGTTCGCGGATCAAATCAGAGACCCTCATCGGTTTCATCGATACGCCCGTTTGCCGTGCAAAAGTCAGGATCTGACGTACAAGCGTTGCGCCGCGGCTTACGGCCTGCGCAATGGCAGTGGTACTCTTACGAATATTCTCTTCGTTTGCTTTTGACCTTTCAAGAATGGAATTAAAGGCAAGGATGATACCGAGGATATTGTTAAAGTCATGCGCTATCCCGCCTGCCAACGTACCGATGCTTTGGACCTTTTGTGTCTGCATCAGTTGATTCTGGTACAACTTGCGATCGGTGATATCGCTTATACTGCCTATAATTTTTTCTGGGTTACCCTGAGCATTGAATTGTAATTTTGCAGAAAGAGCACAGGGAATTTGCGAACCATCCTGATTCTTGATCGTTATTTCGAAATCTGTAACGCTTCCCCGCTCCTGTATTGCCGATAGGAAAGTCTGATCTTCTCCGATATTGAAACAGAAATCGTTCAGCGACTTTCCTATAAGTTCATTCCTGTTGTATTTATTTTTCGATATTGTTTCGATGGAAGGGCTGATTTCAAGTATCGTACCGTCGATCAATGCCTCGTAATATACATCCTGCACATTCTCAAAGATGCGGCGGTATTTTTTCTCACTCTCCTGCATTTCTGTGGCAGCTTGTGTCCGTTGATCTTCGATTTTTAAAGAATAGAGTGCATAAGAAACATCCATCGAAAGTTCTTCAAGAAGTTTTAATTCCTCCTCGTTAAAAAAGTCCTTTTCACTTGAATAGAAATTTACGACCCCTATAATTACATCGTCGATATGAAGCGGGAATGCAGCCAGAGAGCGATAACCGAGGGCAAGTGTTTTTTTCCCCTGGGATGTCAGCCGATCGTCATGTTCAATATCGTTGCAGATTACAATTTGGCCGTCTAAAAGAGTTCTATAGAATGGTGCTCTTTTTGCCATGATTTGAACGATGGATGTGTGAAGATATTCCAGATATCCATTTTCCTTACCTGCGCTGGCTGCAGGTTTGAATAGATTTGTTTTAAGATCAATGATTCCGATCCAAGACATTTGGAATTCGCCTTCTCGAACGGCAATCTTGCATACTTCATTCAACAAAGTCTGTCTGTCTCCCTCCCGAACGATTAATTCATTGATTTTGCTCAGGACGGCATAGACACGATTAAGTCTTCTGATTTCCTGTTCTTTCTGCTTGCGTTCGGTGATGTTTTCAATCATGCCCAAATAATACAAAAGCGATCCATCCTTATGGCGGACACTGGAAATAACGATGTTTCCCCAAACGATACCTCCTATTTTATGACGATATCGTTTTTCAGTTTTATAGAACGGAATTTCACCGATTGCCAGTTTCCTCATGTTCTCGATATCTTTGCCAATATCATCAGGATGAGTGATATCGACGAAACTCTTCGAGGTAAGCTCTTCTACACTATATCCTGTTATCGCACAAAATGCGGGATTGACTTTTTCGTATCGAAAATCCGGGTCCGATAAAATCATGCCAAGCTGACTCTCTTCGAATATTTTTCGGAAGCGTTCCTCATTCTTTCGTAATTCCTCCTCCATGAGTTTGTGCTTTGTAATATCTCTGGAGATGCCGAAAGTACCGATGATTTTCCCTTTGTCATCGTAAAGCGGAACCTTGGTTGTTGAAGCCCACGTTCGCCGGCCATCGGGCCGCGTTTCTTTTTCCTCTAAACCCACCGATGGGTTTCCGGTTTTGACTATTTCTTGTTCGTTCTCAAAAGCCGGACGGGCATATTCTTCTGTGAAAAAGTCAAAGTCTGTTTTACCCACAGCAAGGGCGGGTTCGCTTAATCCGAATCTGTTCGCTTGAGCCTTGCTAATCCTGATAAAACGGCTTTCGTTGTCTTTGAAAAAAATATGGTCAGGCATGTTGTCCATGAGCGCATTGAGTAGATTCCGTTCATAGATAAGATTCTCTTCCGCTTGTTGTCGTTCGGTGACGTCATTGAATGTAACAATGAGTCTGTCTGCAACGAAAACAGCATAAAGCTCACAAATACGCACTGAACCATTGCGGCAGACGACCCGATATGCTCCCGTGTTGACTGCCTGGGCGGACAATCTCGCCCTTTCCACGGATTGTTTCCACCGGTCAATAACCTCGCGCCGGTAATCGGGATCCGGGTACGCTTTAAGATACCACTCGTCTGTTGTGGGTGCGGTATGACCGAAAAGAGTAAAGGCGCTGCGGCTCCAGTATTCAATGTTATTATCCAAAACATCGACAAGTGCAATAGGAAATGGCGTGGCATCAAGAATGGCGCGCAGTTGCGCCTCGCTCTTCCGTATGGATTCCTCTGCCCGCTTGCGTTCGGTGATGTCAATAACAAACGCAGCAATCTCTTCCCTCGGCCCTGGAAGCAAGGTGTGTGCAATAAGCACCGGAACACGTGTTCCGTCTTTTTTTCTATATTCCTTTTCATAAGGTGCACAAATTCCTCCTTCACGCAATTCCTTGATTGCTTTCTCGTCTGCAGGCAGCCAGTCGGTCGGCGTATTCGCCCGCCAATCGACTTTTCCGGACGTAAATTCCTTACGTGTAAATCCCAGCATGGTCAGATAGTAATCGTTTGCCTCTATAATCTTTCCATCGGCGGTCGCAATGATTACACCGACAATATTTGAATCAATGAACCGCTTGTGACGCGAATATTCCAAATACAGCGATTCTTCTGCCCATTTACGTTCGGTAAGGTCTCTCATATTACATTGGATGATTTTGTAATTGTCCACTTGATAGACATTACTGATAAATTCCACGTCAATCTTTCGGCCATCATGAGTTTCCAACTTAAGATTTTTATAGCGGAAATATCCTTTTTGCAATTCAAGGAATTTGTCATGGTTAACCGTAATATCCTTGAATGATTCTAATTCCCAAATCTTCTTTCCATGAAAATGTTCATACGGGAAACCTAAAACTTCAATCAAGAACGGATTTACATCGACAATCGTCCCCGTATCAGCATCAAGAAGAAGGATGCCGTCTCTTCCCGCTTCAAAGAGCCGGCGGTATTTTATTTCTGAATACCGCAGCTCGTCCGCCATTTTATGCTGTGTCCGATAAAAGAGGCTGCGCTGATACCTCCAGACCAAGGCAACGCCTCCACCTGCAAGCAATGCAACGACAAGAATAACGATCAGCCACATTCGTCCTCTGAGAGGTTCGTACATCTCCTCCCTATCCATACGGGCAACCAAAAACCAGCCGGAGTTCGGAACTGCGCGCACATCGGCAATAACAGGCACTCCGCGATAGTCTATACCTTCAACGATCCCTTCCCCGCCTAACACTGCTTTTACAGCAATAACATCTTTCCTTTCCAGCGGAATTCGCAGTTTCAAAGCCGCATCGGTCAAAAATCTGGGATCGTTCAGAAACAGCGCATCGTTTCCATCCCTGCGAACGATTAATGTTTCGGATGTCCGGCTCGGGACGGGCCATTTCTTGATGAGGGGAAAAAGATATTCCTCCGGACTAATCCGGAGCGCAAGCACGGCAATCAGCCGTTTTGCAGAACGATCTTCCATTATCGGAACAAGAATTTTTAGATATATGTGTTGATCCTGATCGTTGAGATAAAAGTCCTGAAAGGCAATGTTTCCCGACCTCAGTATTTCAGTATTATTTTGGTCGATTACCAAACGCGCTCGTTCTTTATTTTCCGGAAACACCAGCAGTGTATTGAACTGCGCGTCCAGCAGCATCATGAGATCATAGCTGCCGGCGTTCTGCACCTGGCCAGCCCATGTTAGAATTTCCTGTTTCGCGCTGCGGTCGTTTCGGTGTTGGACATACCGTTTTACGGCTGCAGAAAAAACCTCGTTCCTGTAAAAGATTTGCCCGTCCCCCATCCGTTCTTTGCGCCACCTTTCAATCTGATCGACCTTCAAATCCACTACGGCGGCAAGCTGCTGCTCTACTCCAGTGCGATAATTCCTCTGATAGTTTTGGAAAGCAAAGTAACCGCCGGCAAGAATGCCTGAAGCAAAAAGCATAAAAATTAAAAATAAAACATATGATAAACGTAATGTAGTAGTTTTGTTTATTCTCTCGTAAGACCACAGTTGAAATCCGGCGTTCATAAGAAGGCCAAGAGAAAGGAACAGAAAGGCGAGCATTGTGGGAAGTGCCGGCGGAACGAGGACTCCGCCGTACATCATGGGTGATGCAAACATATATGCTATCAGAAAAAGCGATGAGGCTATGAAAAGAAGAAAAGATAACACAAAAGCAGACACTGCACGCCCGGATCGTTCGACAGGTAGTGATATCATCAACAGAAAATCCACTGCACCGGCCAAAAAGAAAATTGCCGTCAAGGGAGACATATGTCCGATTGGTATACCATAAGGAGAGTCAACGATTGGAAAGCCAAGGCGTTCAATGCCTAGATATATTCCACGGGATGAAGAGAAGAATAGGGATAACCCCGATATTGCAATGAATGCACCTATGAACAGGCACGCAACACGCACACCGCGGTTTTGCGGCATACGAATATAAACGGCGAGCGCACATCCGTTCAGGATAAACAAGAGCGCTGTGCTCGGCGCCATCGGTATCAGGTTTGTACCGAAACTGGTAAGAGAAGAAAGCCGTAAAATCCACCCCAGCAGCACAAGAAGTCCGATTACAGCCGAGAAAAACCCGGCTGTTATAATGAAGATATTTTTAGCTCGGGAATCTCTCTGTTCAGGTTTTTCATGCTCACGATTTTTCCTAATCTCACTTTCCATCATAGTCGTTCTCCTTACCCACTCAAGAGCATCACATAAAACTTTATTTTAAGCGGTATTTATTTAAAACCGCTCAGAAATTCATAGAGATCCCACATCCCTCTCAGAATGTTTCCAAGGGGGAAATGATGAGGAATTTAATACCTGGTAAAGTTTCTTTTTGACATCCACGGGGGAGCTATAATTCTTCAGAACATTCAGCAGGACATACTGATGCCAACGTTTCGATCGCTTCGATGGCTTGTTCGAATTCGGTTGTTTTATCAAAGAAATATTTAATTCCAAGCTGCATGCACAGTTTTCGTTCAGTCATAGTTGCAAAGTTTGTAAGCACAAGCACTGTCGTCAATAGATTATTGTCCTTGATATTTTTTATAACGTCGAAACCATTTGCTTTTGGCATGCATAGATCGAGAATTAATAAATCAGGCATCAATTTCGGAATCGCGGCAAGCGCTTCAACGCCGTCGTTTGCAAAGCCGACGACCTTGGTGTTGTTAATAAGGGAAATCATTTTTATAAGTCGATCTTGTATAATGAATGAATCTTCAACAATAAACACCTTCAACATAATCTACCCTTATTGTGAGTAAAAGCCGACAAAAATGGAAAAGACAGTCAAATTCACATAAATCCATCGTTTAATTTTTAGAATTGAGAATTATAGGCCATCAATGCCATCATTTTTTTAAATATCCAATAATCCTGTTTGCCTAAAGGTTAAAGACAATCAAGTGAAATTGCTGCCCCGAAAATAAAGTATATCCGGTCATAGAATATTTGTTATAGGAGCAGCCTTAGCAATTCCGAATGTTGCCTCCAATCCAGGCTTCATGGACGATTTTATAATAAATCCATCCGCTTTTGCTTCCAACGCCTGCGCTCTATATACTGGATTATCATATAAGATCTCAACCATAACTTTAATATTCGGCCAACTCTGCTTGATAATGCGCGTTGCCTCGATACCACTTCTCTTCGGCATCATTACATCCATAAGAATTACATCCGGCGACAGTGTTTCAGCTTTTTCTATTGCTTCATCACCGTCAATAGCCTCGCCCACAATATCAACATTCGGCACCTGACTTAAAAAATCGGTTACAACACGTCGAAAATCATGGTGGTCATCAACAACAAGTACTTTGATTTGTCTCATATTGCACCTTACACTCGTGAAATTGTTATTATTCTGTCTATTTTCATGATTTAGCGACTTCAGATCGATTTCAAGTAATGTCTTAAAGCCTTCTTCTAACGCAAAGTACCAAGCTCCTTGAACATTATATGCGATCAGTCACACTTGAGTGAAAACGATCTCTAAAAATTGGAATGAAAAAAACAATTCAAAATTATCTAAATAAATGTAAAACTATGTCAAGTAAATATCTGTCGTAATTTCACCAAAGTTTTGTCGTAAAATTCAGAAAATTGTGTCGTAAAAATAACAAAACAGTCCTATCTATCCTTTCACTCCGAACAGGGCATCTTGTTAATCAAAAGTCATGATAAGAAAACGCTGCAGGGTTTTAAGCTAACGACTTTTCTGCTTCCAGCGTTCTTTGGGATAGTGGAAACCGCAAATCGAACCAAAATCTGAAACCAGTCATTTTTAATCGTTATAGCTATTTTGGGGAATCTTCTGGCGTGAGATAAATGGGATTCCTTTGCGGGATACGCAATTGCTTGCATTTTTTAAAGGGATTTTC
>PMML01000117.1 GCA_003162695.1 Ignavibacteriota bacterium
CGCTTGAGACAAAATCCGAACTGGTCAGGGAGGGCGCCAAAGGATTTATTCTGAAGCCGTATAATCTGAATGAAGTGCTCCAAATAGTGAGAGAAGTGCTGGATGAAAATAAAAATCTTAAGCCATGATAAATCGTAATTACTCAGCGAATTATGAAAGCCGATTTACAATTAGTGCCGCTTCAATTAAGTAATACTGTGTTTTGCCGTACAGAAATGCACTATTTTCGCGGCACTATGCCTCATGGAATACAATATCATTTTTTAGGACAGGCATTAGTTTTAAATATCCCATTGCAGATGTTCGTCGCGGACGACGTCCAATATCATTCTGTAGCCGCGACCGGCGTTGTCCCTACGGGATGGTCGCGGGATGTTTCGACACCACCCGCCTGAATGACTGCATCAGTCGGGCAGGCCGGTGTCGGCTCGCCCCTACGGGACTACAGAAGTTCGTTGCGGTAAGTTAATTTACAAATATAAAAAGCCTTCGCTTAAACTATCGCGAAGGCTTTTCACTTAATATAAAAGCAAGCAATTACTGAACGATATACGGAATGCCCCAGTCTTGGGAAGTAACCGGTGCCTGACTATCGTAGAGAGTTCGTTTTGATAAAGCACTTACGATGATTGTATGGCGCCCCGGATAATCGCCAATCCAACCCCACCTATAAAGATGCGTATAAGTTCCATTACCGTTATTTATTGGATATGCTTGACCATTGTTGATGGCGACATGACGCATCGGTCTACGAATCCTTGTATCTGTTACAGCATTTGGATAATGGACAACAACACGATCGCTGTCAGGGGAAGTGCTCACAACGGTCGCTTGAATTGTAAAGATTCGGCTCGCACTTTGCGGTAACATATGCAGTCCTAATCGTCCAATAGCGCCCATAAGCAAATAATCATTATATGCAGGGCTTGTAATGTCTATTGTATCTGTCCCCATGAAAAATGTCACATCGGTAATGTAAATTGTATCGGTGCCTGAATTTGTATTGCCCTGCATAGCAGAGACAAATTTTTCCACCCATTGCGTACTATCCTTGCTGACCCTTTTTTCAAGTTTTACATTCCGGACTGTGGTCATAACGATCGGTTTGCGCACAAAACCGCCATTAACACTGGTATCAATCCATAATGTGCCCGTAAGTGTATTGGTTATTGTAGCAACGACAGTCGAATCATTAATTTGATCATATGCTTTATTGCCCGACCAGCTTGAAAATGTTCTTCCCCAAGCATATGGAGTAATAGCGGTTGCAATGCTCGCAGCCGACAATGGCATAATTCGTATGGTTGCTTTGTCTAGCGATAAAGATGTCGATGCCGCTCCATCATCTAAAGTGGCAGCATCGCTGGTTAAAAAAGCATCGTTTGAAATTATATTGTCCAATGATTGCTGATCACTTGTAGATACAGAACCGCCGGATGGTCCTGTTGGCGATGACTTATTGCATCCTGCAATCCACAATGAGAGAAAAGCTCCTGCACATAAGCCGAAAAGAATTTTTTGTTTTATACAATCTCCTAAAAAAGGTTTAAGAATCTATTCTGTATCTTCACTCTATCATAAATTTGACACATGATAGAAAAAGAAGGTTTAAGCAGTAAATAGCATTAAAATTCTCGCGATAGGTATCAATATTTTCAGCGGGTAAATAACAACTATCTAACAATTTCCTTCACAATATCACGCGCCTTACCGATGTGGTGGAGGGTTCGTCTCCGCAGACCTTTTTCAAATATGTTATCTTCCCCTTGTTTAATATCTTTATGCGCTTTATTTAACAATTCAAGCGCCTTACGATAACGACCAACTTTTTTCAAGTTTACATCGATAGGTGGATGATCATTGATATCTTTTCCGTCATCAATCGCTGCCTTTTTAATTTCATTGATCGCAGCATTAATTTCATCGATTGCTTGCTGTTCTTTAACGTTCAACTGTTCGTTTGGAGTAAATTTCTCTAGATATCCACGAGCCATGCGCAGGTCTGAAAGCGCATGCAGGTAATAAGGATGTTCGCCCCGTATATCGGCAAAGCACATTTGCAGCGCCACGAACGTCGTGATAGGCATTAATAACATAGTTTTAAAACTAATGTGGTTTTTTCCCCGCACGGCTAATCTTTTTTCCATGGTCTATCCTTTATTTGGTTTATCGTTTTGATCTGATCTCCGGAATACGGGCCGGAGTCAGTCAATGTTTTTGTCCTTTAACCCAATTATCATGTTGGGGATGATCTTTGATCACAAAGTATTTAGGATCTTTGCTATCGCGTATGACCGGCTGATTCTTAACACCTTTGTATGCTGCATATTTAGCCTGATGTACATCGTGGTTTTGATATGGCGTTTTTTTATTGACGACGACTTTATACGAATTATATGGATTATAACTTCCATATCTCGACGGCAGCGTTGCGCCGTGTGTCCATCCTGATGCTTCCCTGTAAATATACTCATGCTCGGATACGGAATAGTAACAATCTATATCGGGAATAAAATAAAAATCCGCGTGATCTCATATCCTGTCGGCCCCAAAATAGGAGGCTGGCCGCTGATGTTAGCCTCATAGGCGCCTGCGCAGTTTATGGAGGAAACCGCAGCACTCACGGCTATAGAAGCGTAAAGAAAGAAAAAACTGAGTTTAATATCTTTCATTATCCGCCTTCATTTCGCGGCGATCGATGAAAATATGTCATCCCATAAAACTTTCAACTCTAGCTCAGATTGGAAGAGACAACTGGAATGGCGGGATAATAACCCGCAGGCATTATTCAAAACTAAGATTACAAAAGGAACATGCAGGATGTAATAGAGCAAAAGGATGGAAAAAGGATTAACCCCTGTTCACAGTATCCGATAAAGTTATGCTATGGAAAAAGATCTCTGCCTGTTATTGCTTCACTCTTTCCCCTGATGAGACGAATATCCGTCTAAAAATGACAGGTGGAGAAGTGTGTTATTTATTTTCGCTGCCGGTGGTTTTATTGAGCAAGTTGGAAAGTGAATCGCTCTCCATTAAAGCGCGGACTAAATCTTCAATCTTCACAGGTTTAGAAATATAATCATCCATTCCTATAGAAAAATAATGTTCCCTGTCACCAACGAGCGCATTTGCTGTCATTGCAATAATGCGCGGCTGCTCTTCGCGTTTGATCTGTTTGCGAATTTCTACAGTTGCTTGTTCACCATCCATTTCCGGCATCTGAATATCCATCAACACGACGTCATAGTTCTGGCGTTTTACTGCATCTAGGACTTCAAGTCCATTGGCCGCAACATCAGCCCGATAACCGATCTTTTCCAAAAAACGTAAGGCTACTTTTTGGTTTATGAGATTATCTTCTGCAAGCAGTATTCTTAATGGGTGATGTTTTCCGATTTCAGGATTGAATTGCATTGGCATTGCCGGAGATTTTCGGATTGTTGCAGCATGTCGATTTAAAACAGTGTATAGTGCATCGAATAAGTTTGAAGACTTTACCGGTTTTGTAAGGGATGCTGCAAAGCGGGGACTGTCCGATTCGGTTTCGCGGTATCCCAAAGATGACAGGAGAACCAATGGAAGATTTTTTGCTTCCGGAAATTTATGAATTTCATCTGCCAGCATTAAACCATCCATTTCCGGCATTTGCATATCAAGCACTGCGAGATCGAATTCTTGTCCATGTTGGAATAATGCAAGAGCCTCAAGACCGGATGCAGCTGTGGTCGGCTTCATAAACCACGAAATAGCCTGGTGCATAAGAATTTGTCTATTCGTTTTATTGTCGTCGACGATAAGCATTCTCTTACCAGCCAAACTTGTTATATCAAGGGAAGCTAAATCTTCAATAGATAATCCGCCAAGAACGGTAAAATGAAATGTTGTGCCTTCACCCGGTATCCCTGTACTTTCGGCCCATATACTTCCTCCCATCAATTCACTCAAGCGCTTGCTTATTGCTAGTCCGAGCCCGGTGCCGCCATACTTGCGGGTTGTAGATGAATCTATCTGAGAGAATGATTGGAATAGTTTAATTTGTCGTTCAACTGGAATACCGAGACCGGTATCCTTAACGGAGAAGTGCAATAAATACTTATAGTGGTCTCGCAATTGTCCCGTTACAGAAACATTGACTTCTCCTTCTTTAGTAAATTTAACCGCATTACTTAGAATGTTGACGAGAATTTGTCTGACGCGCGTCACATCTCCGAAAACTATCGAAGGCATGCCCTCATCAATCGAAAATGTTAGTTCAAGGTTTTTCTCGTTCGCTTTCGGCGCAACCAAATCGAGAGCTTCTTCCACGCAACGGTGGATCTCAAAAGGCTGACTTTCCAATTCCATTTTTTGCGCTTCAATTTTGGAGAAGTCAAGAATATCATTAATGAGTGAAAGCAGAACTTCACCACTGGTGCGTATAGTGTCTGCAAAATCGTGTTGTTCATCCGTCAAGGTTGTGCTTAATAATAATCCCGTCATGCCGATAATTGCGTTGAGTGGTGTGCGTATTTCATGGCTCATATTTGCCAGGAACTGGCTCTTCACTTTGCCTACTCGTTGTAACTCATCGTTGGTACGCTCCAATTCTTCGTGGGCTTTCCAGAGAGCTTCTTCGGCACGTTTACGTATTGTTATATCACGGCCTACTCCGATGAATCCTATGACCCTCCCTTGTGCGTCCTTAAATGGAACTTTCGTTGTCGAAATCCATCGATTTTTTTCTTCTTTGTTCTCGTCTACTGTTGGACCTTCGTAATCGTATATTCCTTTGCCGGTTTGAATAATAACCTGTTCGTCGGTATAATATTTCTTTGCCAGTTCCGGTGGAAAGAGATCAAAATCCGACTTTCCGATAAGCTCGCCCGGCGAATCAAATCCCATCTGACGTGCGACAGCCATATTGGCAAGGATAAATCTGCCATCTGCATCTTTCGTATAGATATAGTCGGGAATAGTATCAATCATAGTCCTGAGCAGATTTCGTTCCTTCTGGAGAACTTCTTCGCTTTTGATATGCGCCATCATTGACTTGTCTCGCTCCGCCTGGGCTTGCATGAGCTCGTTTATTTCACTTGTGATTCCTACCAATCCGAATATCTCTCCATTCGTATTTCGCAAAGGCACTTTGGTCGCCAAAGTCCAGTTTACCTGTCCGTTCTCTAATTGCCTGCTTTCTATTAAATCTACGATCGATTCTCCGGAATTCATTAAACGCTGTTCGTCTTCAAACGTCTTTCTCCCGAATTCCTCTCCAAACAAATCCACGTCAGTCTTCCCAATAGCCTGATTCATATCATCTAATTTCAGGTCCCGCAATTCCTTACTGGTGATCCGGAGCAATCTGCTCTGACGATCTTTGAAGTAGATGTTGTACGGAACAATGTCCATGAGTGCATCGAACAGCGCTTTTTCATATTTAAGCATATCTACTGTCTGCTTATATTCTGTTATATCCCGGCTTATTCCGACAAGACCAAGAATTCTTCCTTTTGCATCGCGCACCGGTACTTTCGAAGTAAGTAGCCAGTGTTTTTTCCCTTCTATATCAATAAAGAACTCTTCCTTGTTGATCAAGCTAATGCCTGTTCGTACAACAGCTTGGTCTTCAGCAATAAACTGAGATGCGAATTCGAATGAATAGAAATTGAAGTCATCTTTACTGATTAGATCCGCTTCCGATTGACACCCCAAGCTGTAAACATCTGCAGGGTTCGCTATAATTCTTCGACACTTAATGTCTTTAACATATATGCTGTCTGGTATGATGTCGATGATTGTACGAGGGAGAATATTTTTTAATTGCATAGGGCTTGCTTGCGTTTTCGCAGCGACTTTTCGCTTGTGTTTTAATTTTGATGTCATCGTTTTCTTCGATGGTTTGATAGATGATTTGTTCATCGAACGACTCCTGCTAAATCTGATTTAAAAGTAAATCCGCAGCTTTGCTGGGGGCCTTCCAAGGCTTGACTTTTACAGAAATAATAAGAATCTCCTTTATGTGTGGATCTGTTGAATCATAGAGGAGACTCAAATGAAGACGCAAGGCAATTTACGATACACAATATATGAATGCAAATATCAAATTGTGTTCATTCACAAATATCATCAAAGAGTGTTGTTCGCGGAACTGCGACAGACTTTTGGAAACGTGTTCCATGAACTTTTTCGTTAAAAAGAAAGTCCTCTCGAAGAAGGTCAATTGTTGACGGATCATATACTTATATCGGTCATTATTCCCCTATCTCTAATATTGCGAATGTAACAAAAAACTAACATTCGATTATTTTTATGAATATTGACCTGATCGAAAAAATGATTCAATATGAATCAGTAAAAATCAATTTACGGATCTAAGGAATATAGCCTTATGTCCACATGCGGCCCCACGACCGGCTAAACTAAAGCCGATTGTGTGTCAAATATTATATCTGCTTTTTACCCATTCTATTTTCCAAAATACCGGCGGGTTATCATTCACAGCCAGGATGAGATCCGACATTTTCGCTCTTATACTTTTATGTAAAGATACAAAATCATCTTTATCCGTATGTTCGGAATCCGAAGGAGTCACAATTCACATACAGAAAAAGTCCCTAAGATCTGCTGTTTTTGTAATCAGAAATATAGTTCGTTCGGAACACGGTAAAATTCATCTGATGAACAATGATAAGCAATAAAAAAGCTCTGTGCATACTGCACGGAGCTTTGGGGAATTATTCAAACCGGAAATCTGCGCATCGCTATATGTATGTCGAAGTTTCAGACCTCGCTTCCGGTCGAATTGGAGAACCATTTTCAATCATTTAATTGATCGACGCGTTTCCACGATATATCTTTGGCCGATCTCTTTACTCATTTGAGAGTATTCGATGAGTGCGAATGATTCTGCTGTTAAAATTCTAACCTTTTTTTTCCAGTTTCTTTTCAAGAATTTCAACTTTTTCCGAAATCTTTTTCACATGTTGATACATGCCGCCAAAGAGATAAAGAACATAGAGAAACAATGCAAAGGAGACAGCTTCGCCAATAATCAATAAAATAATATGAGTGTGAGTCATATTTTCCTCCTATTTTAGAATATGAATGAAATGATAAAATGACATGCTACACGCTTCTCATTTGTTTTCCGAGATATGCAATCATGTCCGGCATTCTCGCGCGAAAAGAATATGGGTGTTCTTCAAATTAAAATCAAGTGTATTAATCCATGAATCGACTAAAAAATGAAGCGGTGTTTCGTATATATTTATCGTCAAATTTCCGTGAAAAACCTGATTTTGAGCAAAAATAGATTCGATGCTCGGAGCACTTCGGATGATAAGATAAATTACATTTATGTGATGACATGTTCAGATGTAATTAAAACAAGTAAAACCAAGCATTTCAAAAGAGGCTGGGCAGTAAAAAGGAAAAGAGCAATTTTCTACCTATGAATTTAGGCATTAAGCAATGACATCCTGAAAAAATCGGTTGTTGATTGATTTTATGTCCACATTTTCTCGCCGCGGCAGACTGCAGAAAACGAGTTTACATGATATCATGCTGCCTGTCCCATTCGCCGGCCAAGTTGTAATATGAATTCGCAAATGAAGTCAGATTTACTGAGAGTATGGCTGCACCAAACCGGGTTATTTGACTGCCGCCTGTCAGGCTCACTCTGTTTTATCTGCCCAACCGGCTTCCTTGAACTCTTTCTATAGTGTCGGAGAGAGCCGGAGATCTCGCATTGAAGTCAGGAATCAATTATGTGTATATTGGAGATGCGCCGGTATGCCGAGCTGAAACAATTCGCTCGACTGGCTTGCTCTTGAGAGAAAATGCGGTGCGATTGTTCAAAATATTTTATCGAAGATATGCGCATGTACTGCAAAGGCAAAATTCTGGAAGAAGAGAAGCAATAATCGGCGATTGTTTGCACGATGATGTCTAACTTCATGGAATACGGCAGCGGGTGAAGAATGAAGATAGTTATAGCTCCCAATAGTTTTAAAGAATGTGCCTCCTCTTCCGTTATCGCCGGGCTGATTGCGCGTGCGCTTAAGAAGCGCGGTTTGACCGACCTGAGCGTTTTTCCTGTGTCGGATGGCGGAGACGGATTTCTCGATGTATGCAGCAAGCGATTCGGACTTACTTATGTCTCCCTGAGTGTTCACAATTGTTTCAATGGCGGAAAAAAAAGAGTAAAGGTCGGATATGATAAACGAACTCGCAGAGTATATATTGAAACCGCTTCGGTGATCGGTTTGAAAGATGCTCCGCCGGAAGACCGAAGACCGATGAAGATGAATTCTTCCGCACTTGGGGAACTGCTGCGGCACCTCATGCTTCAGAATGCCGCCGGGTATCTGCCGGTAGAAAGAATAATCCTCGGTATCGGGGGAACAGCAACGAATGATCTCGGCCTTGGATTGTGTTCAATCTTCGGCTTGAAAATCTTCGATCGCGGGGGGAATTCGCTGCCGGTTTATCCGGAAAACTACATCAAAGTGGGATCGATTGTTTTACCAAGTAAAACTTCCATGGAGATCGATGCTGTTCTCGATGTGTCTGTTCCTTTGACCGGAATCGACGGCCCCGCAAAATTATTTTCCCGGCAAAAGGGAGCGGGTAAAAAAGAAGTGATGCTCCTTGAAAAAGGAACAAAAAATATTCTCCGTATTCTTAAACAGCAGTATTCTATCGATGACACGGAAAAGAAACTTGGCGCCGGCGGAGGTCTTGGGCTTGGCCTTTCTCTTTTATGCAGAATGCATGTTGTGCGGTCGGCGGACTTCCTGAATAAAACCATGAAATTATCGTCGGTCATCAGCGCGGGTGATATCGTAATAACAGGGGAAGGGAAATATGACCGCCAAAGTATGATGGACAAAGCGACGGGTATCGTTGTCGAAGAGGCAGGAGCGAAGAATAAAAAGATATTTATAATTGCCGGATGTTTCGACAAGAAATATAAATTTTCAAAAAATATCGTTCCAATTCAGATGAGCAGCTTCTTCTCCGGTACTGCAGAATCCATGCGTAATTATCGCAAGGGAATAGATCTTGCTGTCGGTGAGATTGTAAGTAGGCTGAAAACGTAAGGCGATGCTGAAAAAAGGCGGCTTCTTCCTGTTTTTTTAAAAGAAATATTTTGTATACTGCAAATGAATTACTTTGTGCATGCCGAAAGACTTTAATGGAATAAAACGCAATATTCTGCACTCCTTGCAGTACGCTGGATGCGGTTAAGAGGAAGACCATGACTTCATGATGGAAAGTCCGATAAAAAATTTCTTTTTTTTAGCGATAGGAACTGCCTTTTTTACATTCCTGTTTGTATACTATATGCCTCAACGAGCCGATAATCTTTATGTGAACGGTCGATTCTATACAATGGATGACCAAAATACCATTGCCGGGGCGATAGCTGTCAGCGGAGATCGCATTGCAGGCGTGGGTTCTCAGGAATATATACGGAGAAAGTTCAAAGCGAAAAACATCATCGATCTTCAAGGCAAGACTGTATTTCCGGGTTTTATCGATGCTCATTGTCATCTGTTGGGGCTTGGTCTTGCTCGGATGACCGTCGATTTAGATGGAGTTGAAAGCGAAGAAGAAGCTGCTGTCATAGTCGGCCGGAAGGCCGGCACAGTTCCGGCCGGACAATGGATCCGCGGGCGGGGATGGAATGAAAATGAATGGCCGAAAAAAAATCTTCCGAAACATGCATCCCTCGATGCCAGGACATCGGAAAACCCCGTTTTTTTAATCCGTATTGACGGTCATGCATGCTGGGTCAATCAAAAAGCGCTTGCAATAGCAAATATAACGGCGGCAACAGCCGATCCGCCGGGAGGGAGGATTATTCGAGACAAGAAAGGATACCCGAGCGGCGTGCTGATCGATGCAGCGATGGATCTGGTGTATAAATTTATGCCGGAACCTTCAGATGATGAAATGCAGCAGGCCGTTCGCATTGCTGTGATGGAATGCAATTCATATGGGTTGACCAGCGTCCAGGAAATGGAACTCGATCTTCGGCAATTTAATTTGTACAAAAAACTTATCGATGAAAATGTTTTTCCTCTTCGGGTCTATTCATGCATTGACGGACCGGGGAAAACATGGGATTATTTCAAGCAGCGCCGGATGCTCTTGGATTATGGAAATCATAAGCTCACCGTTCGCGGGTTTAAGCTGTACGTCGACGGTGCTCTCGGTTCTCGTGGAGCTGCGCTTGTCGATCCGTACTCCGATGATGCAGGAAATCGCGGCGTGACACTGCTCTCTGCGGAAAAGCTGGAACTGCTTGTTCAGGAAGCAGTCGATAACGGATATCAGGTTTGTACACATGCAATCGGCGACCGCGCCAATCATTTGATCCTCGATGTTTATGAAAAGATGGTGCTCGAGCATCCGCTTGCCGATCTGCGGCTTCGTGTCGAACATGCACAGGTGTTGTCAGAAGAAGATATACCGCGGTTTAAAAAACTTGGAGTATTGCCGAGCATGCAGCCGTCTCAATGCATGTCGGACATGTTCTGGGCCGAAGCGCGATTGGGCAGTAAACGTGTCCGCAGCGCGTTTGTATGGAGATCGCTTCTCAAGACAGGTGTGATCATTCCCGGCGGATCTGATTTTCCGGTGGAAAGTCCTAATCCGCTTTATGGTATTTATGCTGCATGTACACGGAAAGATCTTCGTGGTCTGCCCCGGACTGCACAAGATGTTCGGGATAATTTTCAGCTTGCGCAGGAAGGTATTCTTGACACTACAGCCTTCGAAAACGGCTGGTACGGTTCGGAATGCATGACGCGTGAGGAAGCGGTCAAAAGCTTCACACGCTGGGCTGCCTATGCTGCTTTTGAGGAAGATATGAAAGGCACTTTGCGTTCGGGAATGCCGGCCGATTTTGTCGTGCTCTCTGCCGATATTATGACTATTCCGACTCAAGAAATTCCGGGAACGAAGGTTCTCACGACGGTTCTGGGCGGTAAAGTGGTGTTTCAGAGCGGTTTATAATTTCTCTCTGTTGTTTTTACTCCGAAAAAGTTGTAGAATTGAAAAGAAATTGTAAGGAATTCCGGATACATGCCATATAGAGTTTTAGTCGCAGACGATGATGAAGGACAGCGAAAATCGCACGGATTTGCGCTCGAGGTCGCAACGGCAATTCTGGAAGATGAAATTACAATCGTGGAAACCGAGACAAGCGGGGATACGTGGGAAAAGATCAAAAGTGAACAGTTTCAACTGATCATTCTGGATAACGATTTCAAAGATATTCATCTCAAAGGGCATCTTCCCGGAATAGCCTTGCTTCAGCTGGCAAAAAAAGAAGGAGTGAACAAAAACACACCGACTTTTTTCTGCAGCGCGGATGCTTATGATACTTTGAAGGCAATGGTGGAAAAGCACGGTGGAATTTATTTACCGAAAGTCGGATACGATATTGAAAAAGTAGCGCAACTATTTGCCGCTCAGCTGAAGAAGAAATAAACGATCCAACATCGAGCGTGAATCGAAGGTCACAAGTGTGACCTTTTTATTTATCCTTCATGCTGTGCACCTTCTGTTATAACCCGTTCGTTATTCGCAAATACAAAAAAAATGGAATTCGCTTCGAAAATTGACAGGCTTAATTTTAAGCAGCATTTGATCGAAGGATCGTTGTATATAAGCACGACATCGCTCCTTTCACCGCAGACGATGTTTCCTGTGCTTGTGAAGCGTTTGGGCGGCGGCGATTTGGCGCTCGGTGCGATTCCGGTTATCGTCTATCTTGCATATTTCATTCCCCAGCTTTTCAGCGCGAATTATTTCGCTCAAGCTCGCTTCCGCAAACCGTTTGTCCTCAGAGGCGGTCTGGTTCAACGCATGCATATCTTCATGCTCGCCCTGACGATCGGTTTTTTAGGAGTTGCGCATCCTTCTCTTGCGCTCGCTCTTGTTTTTTGTTTCTATGCTATGAGTCAGATTCTGTCGGGATCGGTTTCTCCACTCTGGACTGAATTTTTTGCGAAAACAAATTCACCGTCGCATTTTGGAAAATTACTCGGATTGAGAAATTCTCTGGGTGCGGCATTTGGAATTATCAACGGGTTCATACTGACTTTTCTCCTGGGTTCTTTTCCGTTTCCTTGGAGTTATGTCTGTGTTTTCATTCTTGCATTTCTTCTGCAGATGAGTTCTTTGGCCGCCCAGCGTTCTATTAGCGAGGAAAAAGAATCCGTGCGGGTGCATCCGATTCCTGTTCGCGAATTGATAAAAAAAGCGCTTAAGATTGTTCGGAATAATTCGGCTTTTCGGATGTTTCTCTATTCTGCGGCACTTTTAACATTAAGTTTTACTTCCTTTGCTTTTTTTACAGTTTCGGCGATGCAGCAATATTCATTGAACGAATCGTTTGTCGGTGTTTTTACCGTCATCACTGTCTTCGGACAGATTGTGAGCGGCGCCGTGCTCGGATGGCTTTCCGACGGCAGGGGAAGCCGAGCAGCGTTGATGGTATCAGGCGGATCGCTGGTTCTTGCGACTGTCCTTTTTCTCTGCAGACCTTCTTTTATGTTCATCTGTTTTGCATTCTTCCTGATGGGTGTGAATTTGGGGCCGGAAACCATGCTGCGGTATCACTATGCGGTCGACTGCGCGCCTCCCGACGAACGGGCGCTTTTTATAGGCATCATGAATGCCTGGCTTGCTCCGTTTTATTTAATGAATATTGCCGCAGGCTGGTTGAGCACGTTGTACGGATATCAGGCAGTCTTTGCCGCTTCCTTTTTCTTCGGATGCGCCGGACTTTTCTTGCTTTGGAACACCAATGAGCCCCGACTGAGGCACGCTCGCCTGCAATAACCGGAAATCCGGCAGCCGCCGGAGTTTGCCAAATATTGGTGCTTGCGATTTCCTCGAATTAATTTTACATTCTCCAGAGGGATAAATTATTCAACCGAAAAATTGCAAGGAGGAATGTCCCGTGTACGAAAGAAGTCTTAACGAAGCAGAAATATTTATTCGAACGCAAAAGGAACCTGTACTGCCGGTGCGAAAAGTATGGGAAGATGTTGCGCGGCTTGCAAAAGCAGAACAATTCGAGATCGCATCTTTACCCGATTTTACGGCGCTCCTCGATGCGGATAAGCGTTTTCAAATTATACCCGCCCACGACGATAACGAAATATCGGAAGTAGAACTGGAGGAAGGAGATCTGGAAGGCGAAGAAATGGAGCATCTCGGTTTCTTCTCTGAAGATCGTGTACGGCTCAGATCTATTCCAGCAGTGCCCGAAGTTGAAGCGGCGCTCCCGGAGGATGAGGAAGACGTAGCCAGCATACGCCGTCGTTCTTTCATAAGCCAGGTACAAAAGAAGAAGATCGTTGTGAAGAAGAAAGGGAAAAAAGTCCTGCAGAAAAAAAAACGTAAAAAAAGCGTTAAGAAAAAGAAACCCGTTCCGAAGAAAAAAACAGCCGCCCGGAATTCCAGGAAAATTAAAAAATAGCCGAATTTTATGATCGAGGAGAAAAAGAAGAACTGGACACTCAGGGAATTGATGCAATCGGCGATGCAGTACCTTACAAAAAAAGGTTTCGATGAGGCGCGATTAAATACGGAAGTGCTTCTTGCTCATGCACTGCATTTACAGCGCATTCAAATTTACACGAATTTTGACAAGCCGCTTGACGATCAAGAGGTTGCAGTATTCAGGTCGTACTTTGAGAGACGCTTGCAGCATGAGCCGCTGCAGTATATTGTCGGTTCCACGAATTTTATGGGCATGCAGTTTGCTGTAAGAAAGGGAGTACTTATTCCCCGCCCTGAGACCGAAACATTAGTTGAACAGATCGTTTACGAATGTAAAAAATATTTACCGGAACAGATGATTGAAATTTTAGAGATAGGAACCGGTACCGGGAATATAGCTGTTTCCATTGCAAAGTTTATTAAAAATGCATTTGTCACAACGATTGATATAAGCGAAACGGCTCTTGACCTTGCACGGGAGAATGCACGGGTTCATCATGTCGAGGATAGAATAAATTTTATTCACACGGACATACTTGGGTCAATCAATATCCTTCAAATAAAAAAATATGGTTTCCTCGTCAGTAACCCTCCCTATGTGGCAGAAGTCGAATGGAAAACGCTTCAGCCGGAAATACTCCTGCATGAACCGCAAGAGGCAGTAACGGATCATGCCGACGGACTGACTTTTTACAAACGAATTGCTGAAATATCGGCTGATCTTTTGACAACGGACGGCACCGTCATTGTTGAGATCGGCTGCGGTCAGGCTGAGAGTGTTCAAAACATTTTCAATGAATCGGCGTTTCGAGAATTTTCACTTATAAATGATATGCAGCGCATTCCGCGGGTTCTTTGCGGATACAGAAAATCCGTCCGGATGCCGGACACAGTCTTCTCGGTCAATTAATACGTATGCGAGCACTTCTACAAAGGGTAAAAGAGTGCGGGGTAGAAATCGACGGAAAAGAGTACAGTAATATTCCCGGGGGACTCCTGATATTCCTCGGCGTTCGGAAGGACGATGTTGAGTCTGATGCCGATTCTTTAGCCGAACGTTCCGGCTCTTTGAGAATATTCAATGATAGTGCGGGGAAAATGAATCTCTCGATCCTGGAGAACCGGGGATCCGTGATGATCGTGTCTCAATTTACATTATATGCAAATACACGAAAAGGCAATCGACCCGGATATTCGGATGCCGCACCTTCTCAAATTGCAGAAAAACTTTATGACCGATTTTGTGACCGAATGCGGCTTCTCGCGGGAACGGAACGCGTGTCGACGGGAAAATTTGGGGCGATGATGAATGTAAAACTCGTAAATGACGGCCCTGTTACCGTTATGCTGGAAAGCAAAGAGCCTCGGCAGGCCTGAAAGAAACAACCTGCCCTGGGTAAAGTGGAAAAGACGAAACCTCCGAAACATATTGTCATACTCTTTATCGACGGGGTCGGATTCGGAAGAAAAGATCCTGAAGTCAACCCGTTTTTTTGCGCTCGTCTTCCTCAGATCCAGAAGCTTTGCGGCGGCCGCATATTCCATCAAAGACACAGGCGATTTTCATCGAAGGAAGCAATGCTGATTCCAGTCGATGCAACGCTTGGAATGCCGGGACTTCCTCAAAGCGGAACCGGTCAAACGGCCATTTTTACCGGTACCAACGGGGCAAAAATATTCGGTAGGCATTTCGGTCCGTACCCGCCTTCCGTTCTCAGGCCGGTTATTCAGTCTGGAAATATTTTCAAAAGAGTCCGGGATCTGGGAGGAAGTGCCGTTTATGCGAATGCGTTTCCCAAAGAGTTTTTGCAGTATGCTTCGACCGGCACGCGAAGACTGACGGTGTCCACCTTATCGTGCATCCTGAGCGGTATACCCCTGCTGACAGCAAGGGACCTGATGGACAATAATGGAATCTCTGCGGATTTTATCCGCACTCAATGGCCCGAATTGGGACACCCGGATGTTCGTTCAATCACAGCTTTTGAAGCCGGTCTTCATTTCTATCGGATATCGATGTGCCATACGCTTACCGTCTTTGAATACTGGCTGACCGACCATGCGGGACACAGCCGGAATATGAAGTTTGCCGTCGAAGTCCTGGAACAGCTCGATGAGTTTCTTGCAGGATATTTTGAACAGTTCGACGAATCGCAATCGCTTTTTCTGATGATCAGTGATCACGGAAATATTGAAGATCTATCGCTTAAAAGTCATACGAGAAACAAGGTGCCTTGCATACTTGCGGGCCGGGAAAAGGGAACTGTCGCAAGTCAGATACGGAATTTGACGGATATAACACCGGCACTGATACAACTACTATCATAACACTATCATGTTCAATCAACGACCGGCACTTCGGATTGTGCTGCTGTTCGCTGCAGGGATTGCGTTATCTTCCGAAATATTCCTGCCATTTTCCGCCGCATATTGCTTATGCGCACTGGCGGTGGGCGGTGCTCTGCTTTGTCTGCGGAAATTTTCGAACACGGCGTTTTTTTCCATCCTCCTCCAAAGTGCGATCGTTCTCATGGGCTTTGCGCTGCACACGGGGCAGGCAGATCAAACCAGGGGCATACGGCTCGATCCGAAATATACCGGCGAACAAATTATTCTCTACGGCAGGGTGGTTTCCGATTCCACCGTTAAAGGTGAACGGCTGCAGTATATCATTGCCGCTGACAGCATCATGCGAAACGGGATGATGGACTATGAGAAGAGAAACGTCATCGCAGTTCTGCAAATTAAGGAAGGTAAGGAATGGGGAAGGTTCTGTACACCGGGAAACTATCTTTGCATGCAGGCATCGATTGATCAATTTCCATCTGCACGTAATCCGGGAGAATTCGATTATGGACGTTACCTTGAATTAAACGATATTCACGGCGTTGTTGATATTCTTCATGTATCGCTGGTTTCAAAAACCGCACATTACAATCTCTCCTCGTTCGTCTATTCTGCACAGAAGTATTTTTATACGACACTCGACCGCTTGCATGAAAAGCGTTTTTCAAGTTTCCTTAAAGGAATTGTCCTTGGATACAGGGCAGATCTATCCGAAGATGTCAAGCAGTCTTTTATTGATACCGGAACAATCCACATATTGGCCGTTTCGGGCGAGAATGTCGCATTCGTTGCGCTGGTACTCTACTCGATTTTTGAATTGCTCAGGTTTCATCGGATTGCTGCCGCACTATCGGGCATTACCGGTTTGGTACTCTATATGCTCATTACCGGATCTACTGCCTCTGTCGTGCGTGCAACGATAATGGCGGTCGTCGTTCTGCTGGGATCTTGCTTCGAACGAAAATCGGATATTGTCAATTCCCTTAGTATTGCCGCTCTTCTTCTTTTTTTATGGAGTACTGATACGCTGTACGATGTCGGTTTCCAGCTTTCCTTCGCTGCAGTAGGTTCGATCATTTATTTTTATCCGAAGCTTATTGCTGCCGGGGAAAAAATGCCGAAAAAAATCAGAGAGTTTCCACTTGTCGAGGAATCAATCAAACTTCTTGCCGTATCGCTTGCTGCTCAGATCGGCACACTTCCTTTTACGGCATATTATTTCGGAAAAATTTCTTTTGTTTCATGCGTCGCCAATATTATCGTCGTTCCGCTCAGCGGTTTGAACACTATCTTGGGCTTTATAGAATTATTGACAGCGCCGTTGAGCACGGCTCTTGCATCCTGCTATGCCGCAGTGAACGATTGTTTCCTTTGGTTCGTGCTCTGGTTTGTCGGTGCGGCAGCGAGAATGCCTTTTGCTTTTTACAATATATCATCGCTGGGTGTTTCGGCAGTTGTCGTATATTATTGCATCGTTATCGGAATCTTTGTCCTGCGCAGGAAAAATCTTAAATATGCAGTTATCGCTCTGCTTTTTGCTTCGAACGGTTATCTTTGTTTTGAAAATTTGAGGGAACATACTTCTCTGGTGCGTATTTGTTCTTTCGATGTCGGACAGGGGGATGCTTTTTTAGCTGATTTTCCGGGTCACCGCAGTTTGCTTATCGATTCCGGCCCCTCCAACCGGTTTGTCGACGCGGGGGAGCGCTTTATTGCGCCTTATCTCAAGCGAGAAGGAATATCGTCATTGAACTACGCGGTGTTGACTCATCCGCATGCGGATCACTACGGCGGAATTCGCCGAGTTGCACAAAACATTCATATTGATACCGTCGTTGTTCCCTCTCTTCCATTCTATCCTCTTCCATTTCAATTTCTGATTGATTCGCTGAAAAGCATGGGGATCTGCATCAGGAAAGTACAGTCAGGAGATCAATTGTATATCGGAAATGATGTGCGGATCTACGTACTGTATCCTTCGGTTCACAATATCCGGAATCGGAATATGAACGATTGTTCCATTGTTATGAAAATTTATTTTGGAACCACGTCGTTTCTTTTTACAGGAGACGCGGGGGAAGATATTGAACAAGCATTGGGAAGGAAGTATAGTGTTCTACTTCAAAGCGATGTATTGAAAGTAGGTCATCATGGAGCAGATATGAGCACCGGTCCGGAATTTCTGAAAAAAGTCAGGCCTTCGATGGCCTTGATTTCCGTCGGCCGCAAAAATATGTTCGGGCATCCATCAGGCAAAGTTCTTAAGGAATTGATGAAAAATGGAGTTGCGGTGTTCCGAACTGATATGGATCATGCGACGATCGTAGAAAGCGACGGCAGGATATGCCGGTCTGTACCATGGCGCAATTGAAAAAGCGGAACCTCCTTATTCAAATATCTGTTCAAATAAAAAAAGGAGAGTTCGTGAAAATTATTCTAATCATATTTTTCGGGATGCTTTTTTTGAAAGACACAACAGCAGGCGTGAAGACCGAAACGGTTGAATACAAGCAGGGGAATATAATCCTTGAAGGATATCTTGCCTATGATGAGGGTCTGATAGGAAAACGACCGGGTGTAATTGTTGTCCATGATTGGCTCGGCATTTCGGCAGCGACAAGAAAGCGGGCAGAGCAATTGGCAGAACTCGGGTATGTCGTCCTTGCAGCCGATATCTACGGTAAAGGGATACGTCCTGCAAATGCACAGGAAGCGCAGACAGAAGCAATGAAATATTATAAGGACCGGAAGCTTCTGCGCGATCGAGCGCGCGCGGGACTCGATTTTCTTTCATCGCAAACAATGGTGGACACCGCCCGACTTTCTGTTATCGGGTACTGTTTTGGAGGGGCGGGGGCGCTTGAACTGGCAAGAAGCGGCGCTCCGTTAAAAGGCATTGTAACGTTTCATGGTTCGCTTTCCACGCCGACTCCGGACGATGCAAAGAATATCAGGGGAAAAGTTCTTGTTTTGCACGGGGCGGATGATCCATTCGTTAAACAAGCGGATGTGACCGCATTTATGGATGAAATGCGCAAAGGGGGGGTGGATTGGCAGCTGGTTCAATACGGAGGCGCTGTTCATAGTTTTACCGATATGCGTGCAGGAAGCGATAATACGAAAGGAGGAGCGTACAATGAAGCGGCTGACCGGAGATCATGGCAGGCAATGAAATATTTTCTCATGGAAGTATTTCAATAGAAGTTCTTTCCCGTCAAGACAAGATCCGTTCGGGTAAAATTTTTGCTGAACGGATTTTTTTATTCGGGGAGGTATCTTATATTCATTTTGTCTATATTTCAATATGCAATTGACAAAAACGCAAGTTAAATATCTCCATTCTCTTTCTCAAAAAAAAATCCGTTCTTCGGAACAAAAATTTATACTTGAAGGCTGGCGTCCGCTGGTCGATGCACTGGCATCAGATTTTAAGATCGAATTGATAGCGGTGACTGAAGAACAGTCAGCAGACCCGCGTTTTGCCGGGTTAGCAGATCGCGCGAGGGAGAAAAAAATTCCTTTTTACTCTTTATCCAATGCAGAGTTGAAATATCTTTCGGAAACGGTTCATCCGCAAGGCGTACTAGCTCTCGTTGAACAACGCCGATGGACATTCGATGGACTCGACGTCAAATCCTTGAAGCGTATTGTTGCGTGTGATGCAGTCACCGATCCGGGAAACATGGGAACAATACTGCGGACATGCGATTGGTTCGGTATAGATGCCGTTCTTCTAGGTAAGGGCTGTGTCGACATGTATAATGAAAAGGTTATCCGTGCAACGGCCGGTTCAATTCTGCACCTTCCGATCCTGGAAAATATCAGCTTGATCCACGAACTTCCGAAATTTAAACAGAACGGTTTTTCTCTTCTTGCAACTGCTTTGGACGGCAAAATTTTGGACCGGGGATATTTATTCCCGGCGAAATCCATGCTGATTCTTGGAAGCGAAGCGCATGGTGTAAGCGGAGAGATTTTTTCTTTGGCGGATGAGACCGTTACGATCCCCTCATACGGCAAAGCCGAATCACTCAATGCAGGCACCGCATGCGGAATTATCATCGCTCAATGGCGGATACAGAGCGCCTAAATAATGATCTTATTCGAATTCTGCCTGTTGAAAAGTTGCTGCGGATTTTTTGAAATTGTCCAATTTTCATTTATCTTTTTATGTGTGCAGCGCTGAAAAATCGAGAGAGAACGTCGAAAGCATTGAATCTTGTGACGCTGCAGCGAGCTCTCTCAAAGCTGGGATTTTGTTCCCGATCGCAGGCGGGGCTTCTTATAGCGTCAGGGAACGTTCAGGTTAATGCGAAATTATGTGCAGATCCGGAACAGTGGATAGATCTTGTGCAGGACTTGATTACGGTTGATGGGAGACAGCTTTCCCGAAAGAAATTTTGTTATGTTCTTTTCCATAAACAGGCCGGAATTGTTACAACGCGGACGGATGAACGCGGCAGAAAAACCATTTATGACATTCTCGATCCCTCCATGCGGCATTTAATGCCGGTCGGTCGGCTCGATAAGGAAACGAGCGGAATGCTCCTTTTGACGAATGATCATCAATGGGCTGAACGTATGACCAATCCGAAGTCGCATGTCCGGAAACTGTACGATGTTCAAGTTGACAGACCGCTTACGCTGCAGGAAGAAAAATCTCTTCGAAGCGGAATTTGTATTCGGAACGATGGGAACGATTATGTTACACTGCCTGCAACGCTTACGCGTGAAGGAACCCTGAAATACCGGATAGGACTGACTGAAGGGAAGAACCGTCAGGTGCGGAAGATGTTTAAAGCCGCCGGAGCGGACATCGTTTCGTTGAAGCGAATAGCGATAGGCAGTTTAAAATTGGGCACACTCCCGTCCGGCCATTGGCGGGTTCTATCGGAAGAAGAAACTGCACTGTCGAAGCAAGTTGAAAGTTCAGGAGCCGATGCCGGAATTTCGAAGCGAAATTATTGAGATGTTTGTTTTCCGGCGCGGCGCAGACGTACCGGAATATCTGCTTTTGCAGCGGGCGCAGGAAGATCTTTTATACCCGGGCTTGTGGCAAATAATAACGGGCACACTGGAAGACGGGGAAGACGCACTGCACTGTGCGCTGCGGGAGCTCGTTGAAGAAACCGGCTTGAAATATTCAAGGTTCTGGGCAGTTCCCGCAACGGATTCTTTTTATGATCACCGGCGCGATGTCATACAGGTCATGCCGGTATTCGCAGTCGAAGTAGGCAGAGAGGCCGAGCCCAAGCTTTCGCAAGAGCATCAAACATTTGAATGGTTGCCGTTTGATGATGCGCGAAAAAAATTAGTGTGGCCCGGACAGCGTTCCGGGCTGGAAATTGTGCATCAATATATTGCCGGAAGAGAAGCGGCAAGTCTTCTCACTGAAATACAACAAGTATAAATTAAAGGACACATCGTGAGTCTCTTAGTCGTAGGATCTGTTGCGCTTGATACCGTTGAAACTCCCTTTGGAAGCGTCAAGGATGCGCTTGGCGGTTCTGCTATATATATATCTGCGGCAGCAAGTTATTTCACTTCTCCGGTTCGATTGGTAGGCGTCGTGGGGGACGACTTCCCAAAAGAACACATTCAGTTCCTGGAATCGCGTCAGATCGATATCGACGGTCTTCAGATTGTCCGGGGCAAAAAAACCTTTCGATGGGGTGGTAAATATCATTACGATCTCAATGTCCGGGATACATTATTCACGGAATTAAACGTCTTCAAAGATTTTGATCCGGTCATTCCCAGTACATATAAAACATCAAGCTATGTCTGTCTTGGCAACATCGATCCGCTTCTTCAACGCAAGATTCTTCGACAGATCAACAGACCGCGGCTCGTTGTGGGCGATACAATGAATTATTGGATAGAGACAAAACCGGCAGAACTTGCTGAGACGATGAAGAGCATGGATGTTCTTATTGTAAACGATTCGGAAGCACGTCTCCTGACAAACGAACCGAATCTTATCAAGGCGGCAAAAAAAATAATAAAGATAGGACCGCGCATTGTCATCATAAAAAAAGGCGAACATGGCGCTACACTGGTGACGGAGGAAACAATCTTTTCTGCTCCGGCATATCCGTTAGAAAACATTTTCGATCCAACCGGTGCCGGTGATACATTCGCCGGAGGTTTCATAGGCTGGCTGGCGCGAACAGACGATATCTCGGTCAATAATTTAAAACGTGCGGTTGTGTACGGAAGCACGCTTGCTTCGTTTTGCGTGGAAAAATTCAGTATTGAAAGTCTGCGCGAGTTAAGTTATTTAAAAGTGCACGACAGATTCCTTGCATTCATGGATCTGTCAAGATTTGATGACGAGAGGTAGCTGTGGTGAAGCCGTTGGAATGGACTGGCGGCAAGCTCCGATTTCTTGATCAGACAAAATTGCCCGCCGAAGAATTATGGGTTGAAACAGACGATGTGCGCGTTGTTCATGATGCCATCTGCCGGCTCGCCCTGAGGGGTGCACCGCTGATCGGTATTGCTGCTGCCTACGGAGTCGCTCTTGCAGCGCAGCAATGCCCGGAAGAGGAACCTTCACCCTGCCGTTTTCTTTCCGATACTATCCACATGCTTGAGCAATCGCGTCCGACTGCGGTCAACTTATTTTGGGCGTTGAACCGGCAGCGGAAAATTTTGCTTGCCAACCCGGCTGCCTCGATTGTTCTCTTGCGGCATCTCTTGCTGGAAGAAGCTTTGACCATTCACGGTGAAGACCGAATTATGTGCGAACACATCGCTGAACACGGAATAACCCTTTTGAAACCCGGTTCGATTCTTCTGACGCATTGCAACAGCGGCGCTCTTGCTACGGGTGGAAACGGCACTGCACTCGGAATTATACGAGCCGGCCGGGAGGCCGGACTTGTTGATCATGTCTTTGTCGATGAAACCCGGCCTCTCTTGCAGGGAGCAAGATTGACGATGTGGGAACTGATGCAGCTGTTGGTACCGGCTACCCTTCTTACGGACAACGCCGCTGCGTTTCTTATGCATCAAAAAAAAATTCATGCCGTTTTTACCGGAGCGGATAGAATTGCAGGAAACGGCGACTGTGCAAACAAAATCGGCACATACAGCCTTGCCATTCTGGCGAAATATCATGCTGTTCCTTTCTATATTGCAGCTCCAGTTTCGACGTTCGACGCTTCGCTTGCAGACGGGAATATGATTCCGATTGAAGAACGAGATGCGGATGAATTACGTGTGATAAACGGCCGGCTGATGACTCCTATAGATGCACCCGTCTATTCTCCGGCATTTGATGTTACACCGAACGAATTAATTGCTGCAATTATAAGCGATAGAGGAATTCTCTATCCGCCGTACAAACATGCGATATGGGAAATGGTTAAGAATAATAAACTGTGAATTGTAAAGAAGTTCTTAGTGCTTGGTACGTAGTGCGTAGTTAGTTCTTAACCAAGAACCAAGAACTACGCACGACGAACTAAGAACAGAGCAAACAATGATTGTTAAAACCGAAGTTGTTGTGCTGAGATCGATAAAGTACGGCGAATCGAGTAAAATCCTCACTCTCTACAGCAAAGAATTCGGCAAAATATCATGCATCGCAAAAGGGGCTCGTTCTGCGAAGAATAAATTCGGTTCATCGATGGAACCGCTGACGCACTCACTTGTTGTTCTGTATAAAAAGGAACATCGTGACCTTCATTTGATTTCACAGTGCGACGCATTAAAAACATTTAAAAACATTGGAAAGGATCTTGAACGGTTGACGATAGGGCTTGCCATTGCTGAATTTCTCTATCGCATTGCGCATAATGAAGAAAAAAATGAGCATCTCTTCGATCTTGTCATTGAGTCCTTAACCGCTTTGGATGCGGAGCCGAAGACACCGATGATCCATTTTCATGCTGTACAGCTGCGGACAGCAATCCTTTTCGGTTATTCTCCTGCACTAAATTTCTGCAGTACATGCGGAAAAGAATTGCTGGGGGGGAGCGGTGAATACCGGTATGCATTCCAGATCGCCCGCGGGGCTGTGTTTTGCAATGTTTGTATGTCCCCGGAGGGAACTTCTTCCGGCGGACAGGCGTCTGAACAAATGATGGTTACGGTCTCAGCGCCGGCCCTGCAGCTTTTGCGCAGGTGCTCTACATCGGCGATGCTTTCGTTGAACTTTTTGGTCGTCGATCCAAAAGTTGGGAACGAACTGGAAGAAATACTGCGTTTCTATCTGCAGTATCATTTTGAGCAGTATAAAAGCATGAAGTCTTTGGATTTGATGCAATATTATTTGAAATAATCGGAGGAATAGATATGACAAGTAAATCTGTACTGGTTGCCGTTCTGCTGATCTCGCTTGGAATAATTTTCGGCGTGATTCTGGTCTCGAGTTTTAAAGGAGTCAATTTCTCGCTTGCCGGGGAAAATATAAAATTAGGAGCCAAGGAATCGCCGATTAAAGCTAATCCGACGATGATAGCGCTCAATGAAGCTTTTCACGAAATCGGAAAGACGGTTACACCGTCGGTTGTATATGTCGAAGTCGAAATGGAATCGGGTTCTGATGAAGGCGGAGATCCATCGGATTTTTTCCACCGCTTTTTCGGTCCGGATTTTAAATTCGATATGCCGAAAAGAGGTCCCGAACGAGGAGCCGGATCGGGAGTTCTTATCAGCGACAACGGGTATATTCTTACAAATAATCATGTGGTCAGCGGTGCAAAGAAAAACGGAATAAAAGTTCAGCTCTCCGACACCCGCGAATTTAAGGCGAAGCTGATCGGAACAGATAAGTATACCGATCTGGCCGTTATCAAAATCGATGCAAACAATCTCTCGGCTGCTGCGCTTGGGAATTCCGATGAAGTCGAAGTCGGACATATCGTCTTTGCTATCGGCGCTCCGCTCGGTCTTAAATCGACTATGACGCAGGGAATTGTAAGCGCTCTCGGCAGGCAAATCGGTATCATCAATGATGAAAGCGGCTATGGGATAGAAAATTTTATTCAAACCGATGCGGCAGTCAATCCGGGCAACAGCGGCGGTCCTCTGGTCGACATTCAAGGACAGGTGATCGGTATCAACAGCGCTATCGCTACAACGAATGCCCGTTATCAGGGTTACAGTTTTGCCATTCCTATCAATTTGGCAAAGAAAGTTGCTTCGGACATTATTGCGACCGGCAAAGTTCGGCGCGGTTATATAGGGGTTCATATTGAAGCGGTCGATGCCATAACGGCGAAAGCCGCAGGGTTGGATAAAGCGCAGGGAGTCAAAGTGCGCGATGTGAACGAGAAGAGCGCCGGAGAGGATGCCGGTTTGCAGTCCGGAGATATCATCTTAACGGTCGACGGAAAAGAAGTCAACTCTCCTAATATGCTTCAGACCATGGTTGCCGGAAAATCGCCCGGTGAAACTATAACGCTGAAAGTCTGGAGAGAGAAGCAGGAAATAGAAAAGAAGGTCATTCTGAAAGCGCGAGAAGAAGATAAATCTGTTGCAGCAGATGAAAACGAGGGAGAGAACGCTGCTGCTGCCGGTGAGGCGTACCGCCATCGGATAACCATCGATGAGTTCGGTTTGACGGTTTGCTCTTTGGATGCAAGAGAGAAGAAAGAATATAAAATCGATAAAGGGGCATATATCGAGGCCGTTATTCCGGGCGGAATCGCTCAGGAGCGGGGTCTGTTAAAAGGCGATGCTATTCTTGCGGTTGGTGAAAAATCGATTGCATCTCCGGAAGAACTCAAAACTGCGCTTGACAAACTTAAATCCGGCGATGCGATCATGCTTCGCGTCAAAGGAGAAGATAAAAAAATCCGCTTCGTGGCTGTCGAAATGCCGGAATAACTCCGATTTCATATAAACGAAGAGCGCGGCAGAAAACTTTGCCGCGCTTTTTTTATGACTTCGTTGAATATCCATTGAAATTTCATTTTATTGAACAAAGAGCTACTGTTCCACTGATGCAAAAAACAGCACTGATTACAAAAAATTTCCATATGCTGATAAAAGGAATTCTCTATGATCCGCTATCTTACTGCAGGTGAATCTCACGGCAAGGCGCTTGTCGGTATTCTTGAAGGAATACCGGCCGGAGCGTCTCTGGATGCCGATTATTTGAATTGTCAACTTAGACGGAGGCAGCAGGGATATGGACGCGGCGGGAGAATGAAAATTGAAACCGATACAGTTGAAATTTTGTCCGGCGTTCGCTTCGGCCGTACTCTTGGTTCGCCGATTGCATTGATGATTCGAAACAACGATTGGCAGAATTGGATGGAGAGGATGTCGATTGATGGAGACGGGCCGGGTGTGGAAAAAATAACAATACCGCGCCCCGGTCATGCGGATTTTGCCGGCTCGCTCAAATACGGGTTTGAAGATTTGCGGAATGTTATCGAACGATCCAGCGCGCGCGAAACCGCTATGCGAGTTGCTGTATGCACAATAGCGCGAAAAATATTGGCAGATTGCGGCATTTTTATCGGCAGCCATGTGCTTGCAATTGGAAAAGCAGAAATAAAAGACAGGTCTCAGATCGATCAGCTTCTTGCAAAAAGCATGAAAAAGGGAAAAACCGATTCTTACAGCATCAGCGAAGTTGCGGATCGTTCATCTGTAAGAATTCTCAATTCGACAGTTGAAGCAAAAGCGATTTCTTTTATAAAAAAAGCCAAAAAAGACGGAGATACACTCGGCGGCGTGTTCGAAGTTATTGTTTCCGGTCTTCCCGCTGGACTCGGCAGTTACGTGCAATGGGATAGACGTCTTACAGCGCTTCTGGCGCAAGCGCTGATGTCGATTCAAGCGATCAAAGGAGTGGAAATCGGCGATGGATTCGGCAATGCGCATGCTTATGGATCGGAAGTGCATGATGAATTTTTTATCAAATCAGGAAGTATAGGAAGAAAAACAAACCGTGCCGGAGGAATGGAGGGAGGAATGACTAATGGCGAACCTCTGATCATTCGTGCCGCTATGAAACCAATTTCAACACTTGCTCATCCGTTAAACTCTGTCGATCTTGCAGCCGGAAAACCGGTACATGCCCGTTACGAACGCTCAGATGTCTGCGCTGTTCCTGCGGCGTCAATAGTTGGCGAAGCCGTTGCGGCAATTCCGATAGCCAACGCACTCTTAGAAAAATATGGAGGAGACTCTTTGAAAGAATTGCAGGGACGTTTGCATCCGTCCATGTAATGGCAGCATATTCGGCTTTGGATCAAGTTGGTTTTCGAGGCACCACCTTGCGAAGGTGGTGACCTAAAATGGAACAACATACCAACTTGTCACTGACAATCTTGGAAGTGTTCGTCTTGTGTTTGATATTAACACAGGAGATGTTGCTCAAAAAATGGATTATGATGAATTCGGTAATCTTATATATGATTCTAATCCTGGTTTCCAGCCATTTGGGTACTCATACGGATTGTATGACATGCAAACAAAACTTGTAAGGTTTGGTGCGAGGGATTATGATGCAAACCTTGGAAGGTGGACTAATAAAGATCCTTTAAGATTTAGAGGAGGTTATTCTAATCTTTTTGAATATGCAAATAATGGTGTAATTAATTCTATTGATCCTACAGGAAAGCAAGCTACTGAAATAGGGGCTGAAATTGGTACGGCTGTTGAACCAGGAATTGGTACAATAATCGGTGCTGCTATTGGTTATGGAATTGATTTGGCAGCCACAGCTTTAATTACCAAATCAGTTGTTGATGCAACAAAGAGAAATAATAACCAGCCAATAACAGTGTACAGGGTCTATGGTGGGAGTTCTGGAATGCATATATAACATTTTCCTATCCTGTTTCGTTATTAGTAGAAATTCTACTACAAAAAAGTTTAGGTTTTCCAATTGATTCTAGGGCATTTGGGAATCATTTGACGTTTCCGTTTTCCCTCTTGATAAAATGATATTAGAAGTAGCTATAAAGAAAGAATTGTCAGTTTTTTACACCTTGCCGAATTTTATACGGCGGGCAATGCTATAGCTCAGTTCTGTGGAAATTTTATGACCAAGAACACCAACAACCGGACAGCTCGATACGTTCATTTCTCCAACGGATACTAAACTTTATTCTTACGATGGTTCTCTTATCACATCGGTTTTCAAAACGGGAACAAATCTTCAATACCTGAATTATTTTTATGATAACAACTTCCGTGTAACAGATCAGGAATTGTGGGTGCCGAATCCAAACAGCGCAGATTATGATCGGACTACGGAATATGGTTATGAAAGCGATGGATTGATAACAAGTATCAATACGTATGATAACGGCTGGAATATGGTTATACCGACGATAGGAATAACCTATGATCCTTCAAACGGTCTGCCGACCAATACCTCTGTAGGTAATGTAAGCACAAGCCAGGACTACGATTCAGGCGGAGCGTTATCCTATTTTGAAACAGATTTCGGGGGAAGTTCGATATTCCAGACAAGCTATCAAAGAGACTCACTTGGCAGGATTAGCATATTAACAGAAATAGACCAGGGGAAAATGACGGTTAAAAAATATGCTTATGATACTGTAGGAAGACTTTCCCAAGTATGGAAGAATGACACACTTGTCTCCACATATTCGTATGATCCAAATGGAAACAGGATTGCAAGATGGACGCCGAGCAAAATTGATTCAGGTTCGTACGACGCACAAGACAGGATGCTCTCGTATGGAAGCGCTCAGTACATTTATTCCAAAAATGGAGAACTTCAGAAAAAGATTGCAGGCGCAGATACAACAAGTTATGTCTATGATTATTTCGGCAATCTCATGAAAGTTACGTTGCCCAATGGTGACCTCATCGAATATATAATCGATGGACAAAACCGGAGAATTGGGAAAAAAATAAATGGGCAAATAGTGAAACGCTGGATTTATTCAGGACAGTTGAGTCCGATTGCCGAGTTAGACTCAGCAGGAAATGTTATAGCTCAGTTCATTGGAAACGAAATGATTAAAAATGGAACAACATACCAACTT
>PMML01000071.1 GCA_003162695.1 Ignavibacteriota bacterium
GCGCCGACCGCCATCAGCGTCGTTCTTGCAGGCGTCCTGCTGAAGATGGGAACATACGGCATTATCCGCATCAGTTATCCGGTGTTTCCGGAAATGGCTCTGAAATTTTCTTTTGCTCTGGGAATTTTTGCCGCTGTCAATATTATCTACGGCGCCCTGTGCGCTATGGCTCAAAAAGATTTTAAAAAACTCATCGCCTATTCCAGTATCAGTCATATGGGAATCGTCCTGCTCGGTCTGGCGGCGCTCAATACGCAGGGNNCATACGCGCGATCTCAATTCATTCGGCGGACTGGCTCTGACCATGCCGAAGTATACCGGAATAATGACGATCGCCTTTTTTGCTGCGCTCGGTCTGCCCGGATTCAGCGGATTCATTTCCGAATTGTTTTCCTTCCTCGGTGCATTTCAGGTTCCCGGTCTTCGCGTCATCACGATTATTTCGACGCTGGGAATCGTTTTAACGGCTGCCTATATGTTGTGGACGCTGCAGCGCGTGTTCCTCGGCAAGGAAAATGAAAAATGGAAGGGCCTGCCCGATATCAACGGACGCGAACTTTTTACGCTGGTTCCGCTTGCACTGATCGTGCTGGCACTGGGAATTTATCCGTCGTTCCTGCTCAACGTGATGACTTCTTCAGTGAATCATCTGGCGGATTTCATCGCAAAGAGCGGCGCTGCCGCAGCAATGCTGCCGTAAGCGGCGGCAAACAAACAGAAGAAGACTATGATTATTCAGCAAACACTTCAGAATTTGATGCTGTTTATACCGGAAACAATACTGACAGCGACGTTCTGCCTTGCCGTCATAACCGGCTTAATATTCAGACAAAAACAAAAAATTGTCGGGTACGTGGTCTTTGCCGGAATACTTTCGGCGCTTGCCGCCGTCCTGTTCCAGTGGGGCGTCAGTGAATCCATCTTTTCCGGTATGATTGCCGTCGATCCGTTTGCGGTCTTTTTTAAATGCCTTGCTGCGGTCTCGATGCTTTTTATACTTCTTTTTTCGCATTATTCTTCCGAAGTGCAGAAAAATGCAAGACGCATGGGAGAATATTATGCGCTGCTTTCCGCGATGACGCTCGGTATGTTCCTGATGGCCGGCGCGACGAACGTTCTTATGATGGTGCTGGCGATGGAGCTCGTCAGTTTGTCCTCGTACGTGCTTGCCGGCTGCACGAAAGAAGCGTTGGATTCCAGCGAAGCATCGCTGAAATATATTATTTTCGGAGCCGTTGCATCGGGCATTATGCTGTACGGCATTTCCATCCTGTTCGGGCTCACCGGGGCTGTCGGGTTCAGCGGCATCAACCATGCTCTGAGTATGGGCGTCCCGAATTATTATGCACTGCTGCTTGCAGTGATTTTTATTTTTGTCGGCTTCGGTTTTAAAATTTCTGCAGTACCGTTCCATTTCTGGACTCCGGATGTGTACGAAGGGGCTCCGATTACGATCACTGCATTGCTTTCCGTTGCCTCAAAAGCAGCCGGCTTTGCAATGATGATGCGGTTCTTGAAAACTGTTTTTATCGATACTGCCGCATTTCAGGCGTCGGCGGGAACGTGGACATCCCTGGGCGGTTTTGAATGGAACAAAATGCTCGCCGTTATCTGCGTGCTGACGATGACGCTGGGAAATTTTGTTGCGGTGTGGCAGGATAATCTCAAACGGCTGCTTGCGTACTCGAGCATCGCACATGCCGGTTATATGCTCATGGGCATCGTCGTTATGAGCGATAAAGGATTCCTTGCCGTGCTGGTTTATTTCGGCGTGTATTTGTTTATGAATCTCGGCGCTTTTTTTGTTGTAATGCTCGTTGCCAATAAAACCGGCAGCGAAGATATTTCCGCATATAAAGGTCTCGGCTATCGTTCGCCGTTCCTCGGTTTTGCCATGGCGGTGTTCATGATCTCTCTGACGGGAATCCCGCTGACGGGCGGTTTTATCGGAAAGTTTTATCTCTTTGCAGCGCTGCTTGTCGATTCAAAATGGATCTGGCTTGCCGTTGTCGGCGTTTTGAACAGCGTTGTTTCGTTGTATTATTATGCACGCGTCCTGCGTTATATGTACCTGCGCGGCCCGGAAGCGCAAAGTGCGCCGTTCACGATGCTCAAGGGGGAAATTGCCGTTACACTGCTCCTTTTGATTCCTACGCTTCTTCTTGGCCTCTATTTTACACCGCTGGTTAATTTTGCCGGTTCATCGCTCGGCATGATGGGCATTCATTGATATTTGAAGAAAGTGTATATTTGACATATTTTGAATAAATATCCGTTTTTGTGATCCTTTTATTTTGACATTTACTCCATTTTGGTTACATTCCATCATTGGACGGTTGAGCGGCTCACTTTCATAATTCCAGAGATTCATGGACCAAGAAATACTGAATATTTTACTTGTTGATGACGACGAGTTCTTTGTGCAGATCGTGGCGAATCAATTGAGCGAAGAATTCAAATACAAAACCACTATTGCCCAGGACGGCAGGCAGGCGAAAGAGATTCTTTCCAAGAATCACTCTCAGTTCGATATCATACTGACCGATTACGACATGCCGAACATGAACGGATTGGAATTACTGCGCTGGGTCCGTGAGAGCGGCATTGACATTCCGGTCGTGATGCTGACTGCCGCCGGTTCGGAAACGGTTGCCGTGGAAGCGATGAAAGCCGGAGCGTATGATTATGTCCGGAAGGAACAAATAGACCTTTATCATCTGGATGTGGTCATCAGCGGCACGCGTGAACGGTTCCTGTTTCGCGTCTCCCAGGCAATGGAAAAAGAGCGGGCGAACGAAATTCATCTCAATGCGCTTACCACCGATAAAGTCCGGGATGTCCTCAATACGCTCACACCGAAACTGAACAACGCGCTGGCCAATATGTCGGTCGCGCTCGAACTTCAGGGCGAGCAGATTTATAATGCGATATCGGAACCTTCCAAAAGCCAGTTCCGGAATTTTTTGCGTCAATTGCAGAAAGAAATGCTGGAACTGGAGATGTCGATTCGAGGTCTTTTGGGATTGTACCGCATGCTCTATGCGCATCACGCAGAAGAGAAAGAGATCGACAGGCTTAAGCAGGAAATCGACAGAGGCAGCGCCGGTTCAAAAATAAACTAGTGCCAGTCCCAAAAAATGATATTGTATTTCTTGAGGCCCGTGCCGCGAAAATAACGCACTTCTGAAAAGCAAAACACAATATTACTTATTTGAAGCGGAATTAGTCCGTCCGGTTATTCCTCTTGCAAATCAACCGGATGCCTTCCAGAACCAGCGATGGTTCAAGATTCATCTCCAGCGATGAGTGCCGTGAAATAAACCATGCAAACCCGCCCGTGACGATAATCCGAACAGCATTTTGACCGGGATGCAGTTCTTCGAAAATTCTTTTTATCATTCCCTCAAATGCATCGATTGCTCCGTACAGGATTCCGGATTGCATGCCGGAAATCGTGTTCGTGCATATAACGGTTTTTGGAAGTTCAATTTCGGTATTTTCGATGGCAGGAAGCTGCGCAGTTTTCTCATGCAGGATATTGACGGATGTTCCGATTCCGGGAGCGATAACCCCGCCGAGAAATTCGCCGTTCCCGCTGATAACATCGTACGTAGTTGCCGTTCCAAGGTCGACGATGATAATCGGCCCGCCGTATTTTGCAAATCCGGCAGCAGCGGCGCAGAGGCGGTCGGATCCGAGAGCGCGTTTGTCGTCGTAGAGAATCTTAATTCCCGTTTCTTTTTCGGCAGAAACGATGAACGGTTCGATTTTCAGAAGGGCATAAATGGCATTCCGGTACGGTATTGTGAGTAAAGGCACGACGGAGGAAATTCCGGCTCCGGAAATATTTTCGGGTTTTATATGCCGGTCGGAAAAAAAAGAAGCGATCTGTTTTTGCAGCCCGGCTTCATCCGGTGCGGCAGATGCGGGTAAACGCAGTTCATCACTCCATCCGGAATCTTTATGAATTCCAAGAACCGTATGCGTGTTTCCTATGTCGACGGCAATAAACATATTCATATCACAAGTTCTTTAGTTCTTTCTGTAGCCGCGACAGCCTGTCCCGGGAATATTGCCAAATATTGTCGGGAGGTCGTCGCGGGAATATCGCCAAATATTATCGGGAGATCGTCGCGGACGAGCTTCCTGCGGTTTGCTGCAAAAGGTCGATTGAACCTTCATGAAAACAAATCATTTCAAGATGCACGGTGCCGGTATAATATATCGAAACAAATTTAAAATTGTCAAGTTCCCCTTTGTAGCCGCGACAGCTTGTCCCGAGAATATTTCCAAATATTATCGGGAGGTCGTCGCGGATGTTTCTAGCAGTCCTCTGCGAAAGGTCGATTGAACCTTCATGCAAACAAATCATTTCAAAATCGCCTCCTGACAGCGCCGGCATTTATTCCTTTTCTCCTGCATCCAGTGTAACATCGCCGGAATAGAACGATTGCAGTCCCCCGGAAACACTTAAAACCATCGATCCATCCTCATTAAATGCCTGTACGATTCCCGAAAATTTCTGTCCGTCTTGAAAAACTGTCGTTTGCTTGCCGATCATCGAATTCCTGGACAGCCATTCTTTCATGACTCCCGAATTGTTCCGGTTTTGCATCTGAGCGTATAAGGAGTCTAAAGAATGGAGAATGCTTTGAAAGAGCGCCTTTTGATCGAGGGGCGCTCCGGTCTCAATACTAAGAGAAGTCGAACGATGCAGAAGTCCGGAATCGAATTCCGTCTGGTTGACGTTTATTCCCACGCCGATGACGGCATAGTCGAGTTTATCAGCGGAAAAAGAACTTTCCAGCAGAATTCCGCAAAATTTATTTCCGCGGAGAAGTAGATCGTTCGGCCATTTGCATTCAATACACCTGCCCGTAAACGATTCAATCCCTCGAGCAACTCCGGCTGCGGCAAAGAGCGAGAGAGTACCAACAGACCTGGAGTCCATATCCGGTCGCAGAATGAATGAAAAGAGAAGATTTTTCCCCGGTTCGGAAAACCATGTACGGCCGAGTCTTCCTTTGCCTGCGCTCTGGAAATCGGCCAGAACGACCGATCCTTCTTCCATTCCCGCTTCCGCCAGAGTTTTTGCGCAGGAATTCGTGGAATCGATTGTTTCGAATGCAAAGATTTTTTTCCCGATAAGGGAAACGGATAAACCTTCTTGCAGCTCTTGTTTGGAATACACGGTCGATGTTCCGGAATTATATTATCGTTTGTAACTACCCAGCATTTTGTCGTGCTTGTAAACGATAATCAATTTTATTATTTTTGTCCCCCTTTTTTAAGGGGGACTTTAGGGGGTTTTTGATGAGCAATTATGCCTTTGATCGTTAGCAGCATGCTGAGTATTTATTATTTTTTCCTGAGCAAATGATCGAGGTTACCCAGCTTCCATCCGAGATCGTAAATAAGCCGGACGATATTCGCCATCCGGTCGAAGAGAATCTTATCGACCGTATCGCTCGGTTTATGATAATCTGTATGAGTTCCGGTAAAGAAAAAAACCACCGGTATATTGTGCTTCGCAAAATTATAATGATCGCTGCGGCGGTAAAATTGCTCAGGGTCATTCTCATTGTTGTACTGATAATCGAATGTCATCGAGTTGGTCTCTTTGTTCGCGGCATTCAAAAGAGTGTCCAATTCAAGGCTGATTTTATCCGATCCGATGACGTATGTATAATTGGACTGATTNNTCGGTATAATAGCTCGAACCGAAGAGGCCTTTTTCTTCTCCTGTGAACGTGATGAAGATAAGACTGCGTTTCGGTTTTACCGGATTCTGCGCAAATGCCTGCGCCAATTCCAACACGGTTGTGGTGCCGGTGCCGTCGTCGTCCGCACCGTAATAAATGACGCCGTTACCATCCTTACCGAGATGATCGTAGTGACCGGAAAAAACGACTGCTTGATGTTTCAGCCGTGGGTCGGATCCGGGGAGCAATGCAACCACATTTTCAGTCTGCCGTGTTTCATAAAGGACGCGGCTTTGAATCGTAATTTTGACGCCGGGGAGAAGAACGGGCTTGAAGGTCTCCGATTGCAGCGCTTTGCTGCGAATTTCTTCCAAAGACAAACCGGACGATTTCAATACTTCTTCCGCCATGCTCCATGAAGCAAAGTACCGGATGCTGTGCGGAAGTTCGAACGGCTTTCCGTCGGACATGCGCATCTTGCCTTTGGAAACGTTCATTCCGCGAAGATAGGTCAGCACGCTGGGAAATGCAGACGCTCCTTCTTTATCGGTAATAATAAACAGCGCGGCAATTCCGGTTTCCCGTCGGAAGGCATAAAGCCGGCGGAGCATTGCTGC
>PMML01000060.1:0-201 GCA_003162695.1 Ignavibacteriota bacterium
TTGAATGTCTTGTGCGGCATCTCGTTTCGGATCGAAATCTTCCTGATGATGATTAACAGCGACGCCGGCCACGACGGTATTCATTTTATTGAAGTGAATGGAATCTGTCATTTGTGCCCGGGCACAGAACAACATAGCAGGAACCGCGATAAATGCAATGGCAAGTATTCTCATATATCCTTCAATTCTTTTTAAAATATC
>PMML01000060.1:310-10502 GCA_003162695.1 Ignavibacteriota bacterium
AATTCCGGTGCAGCTGAACCACCGTGTTGATGTGCATCTCCATTTCCTGACTTCAACTGACTTTCAGAATCGATTAAATATCCGCCTTCACTCACTACCACTTCTCCTTCTGAAAGACCCGAGATGATTTCATATTTATTATCAAATCGTATTCCCACTNNATAAATACTGTTTCGGAATACATATTAGGCCGCAATTTTCCGCTCGTGTTATTTACAAGCAACCGCACCTTGACTGTGCGTGACTGCGGATTTACTACCGGATAGATGAGAGATACCGTACCGCTAAAGGCATCATGAGGGTATGTCCCAATGGAAAGTTTCGCCCTTTCACCAATACGGATGAATCCGGCATCAGTTTCATACACATCAGCAATATCCCATAATGTCGAAATATCAGAAATTTCATACAGTGTTGAGCCCTCCGACACATATACTCCTGTTACAATCTTCTTATCGATGACAACACCATTTGCCGGAGAATAATATGTAATAACAAGCGGGACTGCACCGGCAGCTTCTAATTCGTGTATCTGCTGCTCCGTTAATCCTAATAATACCAATTTTGATTTTGCAGCCGAGATATTATTCTGTCGCTCAGAACCAGTCCTGAATGCCTGAAGGTATTCGTTTTCTGCCTGGATAATATCCGGACTATAGATATCAAACAGAGGATCACCTTCTTTGACCTTTACACCGACGGAANNGCAAGAAGTTGATCCCTATCATTGAGAGGAACCATGGCTGGAGACATATTGCTTTCCGTTTTTCTGCTGTTGCTCGCTTTAACAAGTTCCATTCCGCAAATCGGACAAACACCTGGTTTATCCGAATGCACCTGCGGATGCATCGTGCATGTGTAGTAATCTTCGGTCTGCGCTGTTGCTGTCGTATCGTTGTGATCCGGGTGTGATGAAGATGATTTACCGCACGATGACAGAATCACGGCAACTGCCGCCAGAAGAGAGAGAACGAGTGTTTTCATTTCTTTTACCTTTGCAAATAATGATACATCTTAATTACTTAGCGTATTTTGGAATAAATGCTTNNTTAATAACTGATGTTACGCACGGTATGGAAAGCACAGAATAAAGTAAAGTTGTCATACCCGAATGCTTCAATCGGGTATCTAGTTATTCTGGATTCCCGCCAAAAACATGCGGGAATGACAGCCTTTTCCTTTTATGCGTAACATCAGTTAATAATTAAATTAAACGCTGAACAGTCGCGATACATCTTAATGAATACCACTTCTTGATTTTTTATTTGTCCTTGTTTTCTTTGACCAAATCCATCTTGCATTTGGGGCATTTACCGGATTTATCGGACTTCACATCGGGATGCATGGGACAGGTGTATACATCTGTTTCTATAGCACCGGTTTTCTTTACTTGATCTTTAATTTTTTTGACTTCTCGTTTGACCAGCGTCATTCCGCATTTTGGACATTTTCCCGGTTGATTGACAATAACTTCGGGATGCATCGGGCAAGTATATTTATCGACCTTTGCGGCGTCCTTGTGCTGCTTATGCATCATATGCTTTACTGCTTTTGTTGAGTCCGTTTGATGTTGATTTGATATCATCTCCTGCCCTGCTGCAGAAAAACTTAAGATGAAGAGTGCTGTCATAATTGCAATAAATGATTTCATGTCTTTATTCCTTTATAATGTGATTTTATTGAATCGGTGTTCCGACCATCATTTCTATTTCAATCAGTGCCATTTGCCGGTCCATCAACACCATGAGATAGTCGTCTTGTTTCATCAACTCCATACGGCGCGAATCAAGGACGGTGGTAATGGGCACCTGTCCTGTTTGGTATGCAACGGTCTGGGCTTCAGCCGATTGCCGGGTGAGCGGAATAATTTCATTCTGATACTGACGCACGAGGGAATCTGCTGTTGCATATTTGTACATTGCCGAACGGAGCGATGCAATCATCTCTCTCTGCATGCCGCTTCTTTCCGCATCTATGCCGAGGTTTGTTACACGCATTTCATCCGCTTTTGCCGTCGAACGCCCTGAAGACCATGGAGCAAACGGAAGCGTTATGGACGCCATAATACTATACATCCAATCGGTTTTCTGCATAGCCAATCCCGCAGCACTTTGCTGGATCATATCCGTTGAACGCGGTCCGCCGGTGAGAATCATTCCGTTGGGCATGCGCATGACCATGGCCTGCACCATCACATCCGGTATAAGCTCTCTATCGGCAGCAGTAATTTCAGCTTCGTTCATTTCCTTCATTCGATCCATAGCGATGAGCGACGGATTAGCTTGTTTCACTCTCTCTGTAAGTTGAAATTCCGATGACGTGAATGATGTAGATGGGATTACACTGTCTATTTCTACAACCTGCGTTAGATCATTACGACCCAATAAAGAGTTCATATCATTTTGCAAGATTGCACGTTTTGATTTCATCTCATTCAATTTTGCTTTTTCGGAAGCAACTTCCGCCTGTATTGTGTAAAGATCGGCCTGCCGCATACGATTCGTCAATACATGCGGCTGCATCGTCTGTTCAAGATCATTCAGCAAAGACATTGTTCGCTGCTGCACCTCTATTTGTCTCTCAATGAGCCACATCTGATAGTAACTCATTCTGATCCTTGCGCGCAGCTGCACCCGGGTGGATCCAAGGTTTTGTTCCAATACTCTGCCTTTTCTTTTTTCCATTTCCGACATTGCTGAGAGCTTACCGCCCAGCATAAACATTTGCGAGATCGAATAGTTATTGGAAATAGCATCATTCAGAAGATTTGCGCTGCTGGTCGGGATTTGACTAAACTCTACACCGATTGATGGAGCCGGCCATGCATGAGAAGACGATGCCCGGAATCCAGCTGCTTGTATTTGGTATTCGAACGATTTAAGCTGTGGATTATTCTTATAGGCTTCCTGTATCAAAGAATCGACCGGCTGCGCCGCTGCTTGCGATACAAAAAAAGAGAAACCCAATATGATTATTTTATGTCTCATCATTATTCTCCTTCCTTAATAAACTCAGCCATCTTTGACAATTCGAGAGTTCCTTTTTTCAAAGCGTGTTCTTTCATAATCACAAAGAGCACAGGTGTGACAACAAGAACATGAACCGCAGATGTCAGCAACCCCCCAATCATCGGGGCAGTTAAAGGTTTCATCATATCTGCACCGGTACCTGCCGCCCACATTACCGGAATCAATCCCATCATGCTGGTCGCTACCGTCATAATTTTTGGCCGTAACCTCAATACCGCACCTTCCACCGTGGCATCATAAATATCCTGGCTCGTCAAAGGACCGCGTTCCCCCTTTTTATGGGCTTTTATTCTTTTATCCAGCGCTTCGTGCAAATACACGACCATCACCACCCCTGTCTCGACGGCTATGCCGTAGAGAGCAATGAATCCTACCCACACAGCAACAGAAAAATTATACCCCAGTATAAAGATCATATAAACGCCGCCGATGAGAGCAAACGGAACTGAGAGCATAACAACAAGCGCTTCCACATAATCTTTGAACGTAAAATAGAGCAAAACAAAAATAATCAGAAAAACTATCGGCATGATATACGTCAGAGTCCTTTGAGCGCGGACTTTGTGCTCGTATTGCCCGCTCCACGTATAGGAATATCCCGGAGGAAGCAGCAGCTTTTCACTGATAGCTTTTTTCGCATCCTCCATTGTTCCTCCCATGTCTCTATCGCGAACGTTCATATAGACAATGGCACGAAGCTGGCCGTTCTCGCTATTGATCATCGGCGGGCCTGTTACAATTTTGATATCTGCCAATTCCGAGAGTGGAATATATGCGGGCTCATCTGCAGGCTGCCGGCTTAACAAAGACGATGAAACAAATGAAGAACTTTGAATTGATCCCTGCGATTGTACATATTGAGAAGAACCCATTCCAGTCATACCCGAAGATGCTGTCGATGCACCGCTCTGCCCCATCGATGCCGAACTATTCATGGCAGTTGATGCTGAGCCGCTCGTGCGAACAGGGATGAAGAGGCGCTTCAATTCATCGACGTTATCTCGATATTCACGTTCAAATCGAAGACGAATCGGAAACCGCATTCTCCCTTCAATTACAACGCCAAGATTTTCTCCGCCTATTGCCACTTCTATCATGTCTTGTAAATCACCGATACTCAAGCCATACCGGGAAAGCATATCTTTCTTTGGTACGATATCGACATAGTACCCGTTTCCGATACGCTCGGCAACGACATCGGCGGCGCCGGGCACAATTTTCAGAATATGCTCGGCTTGAATCGCATAATGCTCGAGTGTATCGAGATTGTCGCCAAACACTTTAAAACCGATATCGGTGCGAACGCCGGTTGAGAGCATATTGATTCTATTAATAATAGGCTGCGTCCATCCATTTCGAACGCCGGGAATCTGCAGTTTTGCATCCAATTCCTGAACAATATCTCTCTTTGTTATACCTGGCCGCCACTGATCTTTTGGCTTCAGCATTATGATTGTTTCAATCATGCTGATTGGTGCATTGTCCGTCGCAGTTTCGGCCCGTCCGGCTTTTCCAAGGACTTGATGCACTTCGGGCACGGTGCGAATAATTTTGTCCTGCAAAGCCATAATTCTTGCAATCTCCGTAACCGAAGCGTTAGGCAGCGTCACAGGCATATAGAGAATGGATCCTTCATCCAATGGAGGCATGAATTCAGAACCGATGTGCATCATCATCGGAACTGTAATAAACAGCGCAATGACATTGATAGCAATAGTCGTCTTACGATGCTTTAGTACCCAATGAATTACAGGCTGATACACTCGAATGAAAAATTGTGTTATAGGATTGGCCGATTCCGGGCGGAATTTTCCTCTCATCAACATTGTCATAAGAACCGGTATCAATGTGATGACAACCATTGCTGAAGAGATCATCACAAATGTTTTTGTATACGCTAAAGGATGGAAGAATTTGCCTTCCTGCCCTGTAAGCAGGAACACGGGGAGAAATCCGACAAGTATAATCAACTCGGAGAAAAAGATCGCTCTGCCGACTTGCTTTGCCGACAAGATGGAAATATCGCGATATTCTTCGTTGGTAAGATGCCCTTTCTTCGCCAGAGCATGAGCAATATTGCGATATGCATTTTCCACCAATACAATGGAAGAATCAACGATCACCCCGATCGCCAGGACAATGCCGCCTAAGGACATGATGTTGGAAGTAATACCGAAGAAATACATCAGGATAAATGCGAGTAAAATGGATATCGGCAGTTCGATAAGAATGCGAACGATAGACCGGAAATGAAGAAGAAATATTGATACGACAAGCGCAACGATAATGCTTGCCTCGATCAGAGCACGGGTCAATGTGCCTATCGCTGCTTCAATCAATGTCGATCTGTCATAGGATGGAACAACTTCGACTCCGGGAGGAAGTCCAGGTTTGATTTCTTCAATTCGCTGCTTAACTCTTTCTATCACATCGCGTGCGTTGGCGCCGCTTCGCATCACGACTATTCCGCCGACAACTTCCCCTTCTCCATTTTTTTCCAATAATCCCCGGCGGATATCCCCGCCAAGCTGAACAGTAGCAACGTTTTTTACTAAAACCGGGATGCCGTCCGGGCTTTGCTTGACGAAAATATTTTCCACGTCTTCGATGGAAGTAATATATCCTTGACCGCGAACGAAATATTCCGCATTACTGATTTCAAGAAGCTTTCCGCCTACTTCATTATTATTGCGTTGAATTGCACCGGCAATTTCATTTATCGTCACATTATATGCGCGAAGCCTATGAGGATCTATATCCACTTGGTACTGTTTGACAAAACCGCCAATGCTCGCGATTTCTGCAACACCTTCAACAGACACGAGTTTGTTCCGCAAATACCAGTCTTGCACGGATCGAAGTGCGGCAAGGTCATAATTCTTCCCCTCAACGGTGTACCAGAAAACATGACCGACGCCTGTTCCATCCGGCCCGAGAATCGGAGTAACATTCGCTGGAAGCTGCGAGCGGACCAGCGCCAGTTTTTCAATCACGCGATTTCGGGCAAAGTAGAGATCGGTATTGTCGTTGAATATCACAAAGACGAACGACATTCCGAACATTGAGGATGCCCTGACTGCTTTTACTTCAGGCAATCCTTGCAGCGCCGAAGATATCGGATAGGTAACCTGCTGCTCAACGATTTCCGGTGAACGTCCCATCCATTCGGTGAAAACAATAACTTGATTCTCGGATAGATCCGGAATCGCATCAACCGGCAGATTGATAACGCAGTAAATGCCGAAACCGGTAATAAGAATGTAGAGTAGAATGACGATGAAGCGGTTTTTCGCGCTCCAATCAATAATACGCTCGATCATAAGCTCTCCGAAGCATAAATGTTTTGAACAGTACGTGATCGTACACATTCATCGTTTGACAACCAAACGATGTACTTTACTAAGGATTTGCTTAAATCAAGAGAGAGCCGATACGAATGTAAATTTCCGCACCTGGCGGAGCAGCATCATTCGCATAATTGGCTGAGAGAGAATGGGATGCGGCTGAAAGGAAAGAGATTGCACCGGAATGGGGTACAATTGCAACAATCGTCAGTGACTTTATAAAAGATTTTGGAGTAATGGTCGCCTTGGTGCCGCTCAAGCCGCCAATAACCTTGACAGTCATGCAGGAAGGATTTAATCCGTTCAGTGATAAGCCTTTACTTTGAGCTGCAGGATGTTCTGAACAGCAGCACTGTGAAGATCGACTCATCGAGCAATACTTCACAATTGTCGTAAATCCTGAAGAGAAAAAGATCACCGCTGCCAGGAGAACAACTTTTACGGTTATATAGAGTTTTGGAGATTTCATGCTTACTTTAATAACGTTAAACCATATTGCTTTGTTCCAATCAATAGAAATTATTCCAAAGAATCAAGCCGATTTATCGTTCTTACAATAGCAAATCACACTTGTCCAAGACTGTCATCCCCGAGTGATCTTGTCGGGGATCCAGGTTAGAGCCTATTCCTGGATTCCCGCTTAGCTGGAAGACTAATGATGTCGTCCCGCGTGGCGGGACGTCTATTCAATGCCTCCGGCTGGGAATGACAAATTATTCTTTCTTTAATCGGCTTTTTTATTTTGGACAGCATTAGAGGGGGTCCTTCAGCTCTTCATTCAAAACTTGTCCAATTTGATCGATTAAAGATAATTCTTTCACCTTTACATCTGTATTTTGGACAGCAGTGATAGCAAACACAAAAATCGTTCATAAGAAAGCATATTTCTCCATCAATACTGCCTTATTCCAAATTATTGTGACATAAAAAATGAAAAAGTTCGGCTTGACATCACTGCATATTTGTAGTATCATTTTCACATGAAATCACAAATATTTCAAATGAATTTTAGGTCGTCTTAACGGGAAATTATGAACGCATCCGAATTCAAGAGATATAGTATCATCGTTTGCCTTGCTCTATCGGCTATTGGAACCTGCTACAGTCAAGCATCCATACGCATCCTGTTCATCGGCAATAGTTATACATTCTTCAACGGCGGTCTGGACAGTCAATTGAAAGGGCTGGCTCCTTCGGCCGAAACAGCATGTATTGCTGAGGGAGCGTATAATCTTGAGAAACATTGGACAGACGGCAACGCCATTCGAATAATTCGGGACGGCAAATGGGACTATGTCATTTTGCAGGAACAAAGTCAGATCCCCGTCATTAATCAAAAAAAGTTCTGTGACTATGTCCGAAAATTCGACGAAGAAATCCGACAGACCGGCGCAAAGACAATCCTCTTGATGACCTGGGAACGACCTGATAGCAGGAAATTTGGAGTCACAACGGACAACGTGGCGGCTGCTTATACGGCTGTTGGAAAGGAACTTAGCATTAAAGTAGCGCCGGCAGGTCTGGCCTTCGCACGTTCTATTCGTTTCAAGCCCGAACTTACGCTGTATCGCCAGGATGGACATCCGACAATGGAGGGGACTTACCTGGCAGCGTGCGTACTGTATCAAACAATATTTAAAAAGAGTCCTGTCGGAAATCAATATTCGGAGAGATCCATTCCCGATGAAATGAGAACTTACTTGCAAGAAATAGCGGCAGAGAATCCGGAGTTGTGATGGAATAAAAACGATTCTGCAATGATCGGATAAGAAACAATAAGTTCCTCAACCATCAACGAAATAATTCCGGATGAAATTTCCGTTGGGTGCAAGCTCATTGGATAGATACACACCAGTCTCCCAAATACGCATGACAAAAAACTGCAAAAAACAATTCGGGATTTCAGAGAAAAGTATTTATTATTTTAGAGCCAAACTCTTCCTATTCAAGATAGGATTCAACGCATGTGCCGAGGGCGGGAATCGAACCCGCACGTCCCTTGCGGAACACAGGATTTTAAGTCCTGTGCGTCTACCAATTCCGCCATCCCGGCAAGTATAGTGTAAATTGCGAATTTCTTTTTCGAATTAGAAATATCTCGCAATTTATTGAGGCGCCGAGCGGATTCGAACCGCTGCATAAAGGTTTTGCAGACCTCTCCCTTACCACTTGGGTACGGCGCCNNGAATGATGAATAATTTCATTTGCGTTTTAAATATACAAAAAAGATAAAGAAATTGAAAGCAATCCAATGCCAACTCCATAATTTTGGATGAAGCAAAGACAAAAATGTTTTTCGATATTATTCAGGCTACAAAACATCTATTGGCTGTATGTCTTTTTCCTTTGACTGCCATTTACGACCAATCGGCTGCTTCAGGGCATCTGTGCAGAATGTAAAACGATCTTGCAGGGTGCTTCGATTCATTTTTCCATTTTTAAAATTGTTAAAAACGCCTTACCATCTTAAATTAAAAAAGGGATTACTCGCTTTGTTCGCGCTGCATAATCAATATATTCCGGATACCGACATATAATAAGATGTTCTTCCGCATATATCCGGATGCAAACACCTATAGTGCCGATCACACCGAGTATCGAGTTGGTAAATGAAAGATGAGACAATATCGCTGCCCAAAGGAAATACAAGATCGAAGCATAGATAGGATGACGGATGTAAGCGTAAGGACCAGTGGTCACCAANNGCGTGAAAACTTCTTCTGCCAAACGTTATTCGTGCCCATATCATCAAAAGCACAGCCATTATTTGCACAATAGACGCTATATATCCTGACGCCAGAATTGAGTTCTCGACAAACAAGCCGACCACGACGATTGCCAATATAAAATATCCCGTTAACGATGCAGACTTTAGATTCAACATAATGACACCTTCGTATTCGATTGTAATAGAGGACCAACGAATTGGTCTGAACTGCGGCAACTAAAACCTTGCAATTGCAAATTTATGTCAATCTATAGCGNNCTTATGCCATAGAAAACGGTATATGATTTTATACCTTGAAAGCAGCTTTGGAGGTATTTCGGCGGTATAATTGTAAATATTAATCCATCAGCCTCAAGGGTTGCAATTCAAAAAATTTATTGGCATTATCCGGTGGTCATAAATGTAATGAATCCATTGTTTGCTGCTGCATGAGTGTATAGTGTGTCTTGACCGACAAGTAAGGTTGCCGCAGACAAAGCTTTGAGAGTTTTTGTTTATTGTCGGGTTTCTAATGTTTTATCTCTTAGTCTTTGTCGTCTCTTCGGATTTGAGATGACGAGGACTTTTTTGTTTTATACAAACTTTGAAAGGGATCCTACAATGAAAAGAACACGGTTTTTTACAAGTGCGATAATGATGCTCATGATGCAAAGCATGCTGTATGCCACCGGGGGCACAATGAGCGGAAGCGGCACCACAGAAGATCCATTTCTTATCGGCGATTATGCCGATCTGAAAGTTGTTGGTACAACAGCAACTTACAATCTCAGCGCTGTGTACCGTCTCACAGCCGATATCGATGCTTCAGCTTCGTCAACCGAAAACAGCGACAGCGGATTTGTTCCCATCGGCGATGGTACTACGAATTTTTCCGGTGCATTTTACGGTGCGGGACACGTCATTAAAAATTTGCACATCAACCATTCCGGATTAGATTATACCGGACTGTTTGGGATTTGCAACTACGGGGCAGTGATCGATAGTGTAGGAGTGATCAATGCGGATATGACCGGCCGGGACGATATCGGCTGTGTTGTGGGAAGCATAGGGATGGGAACGATTGGGGGCACAATCAGTAACTGCTATGCAAC
>PMML01000015.1:0-7534 GCA_003162695.1 Ignavibacteriota bacterium
CAGATAAATCAATGGTTGAGCTTGTCGAGCAAGAACAACGCAATGGCCGCTTCCCGAAATATTTTAAAGCATTTCCTGTTCCCTTGCCGACAGATCTTAAAAAGAAACTTGCTAAGTTGAAAAGGAACGCTGCAGCAGAAGTATCNNTCGGCGAATATCGGGGCAAACCAATCATTCGTATCCCAACCGTCGATAATCCGAATCTAGAGACCACAAAACCATACGGGATGGAACGTGTATGGCAAATTTCTCGTCTATACCATATAATGAAACAGCGCGTTTTTATTCGTCAAAACAATCTGTATATTGATCTCAATCTATGACACAGCTTGAAGCTCTGAATATCGATTTCAATGAACAATTTCCTCATCTTTCAAAAGCCCCAATTACTGAGGCAGTCATTGAAATCCGTGGTAGAGCAAGTCTTCCATGGGATGAAAAAACAATCCTGGAAAATCTCAAAGCAGAACTTCCCGATTATCCAAAACAAAAATCAGGACGAGTACAGCAATTCGAAGTAAATCCCGAAAAAGAACAAAAGGTTATTGTGCGCGATCTAGGTTGGCAAGGATTGGATATTACTTCCGCCGATCAGAAATATATTTCAAAATTCAATATGAACTTTTTTTCTTTAAGTCGATTGGCTCCTTATGAAAATTGGGATCGTTTTAAAGATGAAATGAAACGATTGTGGAATATTCATTATAAACTTGCTGTTCCGTTAGAAATTCAACGATTAGGTGTGAGATTTATAAATAGGATAGAAATTCCAGATGAAAACGTCCATCTGAGAGATTATCTTCAAGGATTTTCTTCTGGAATACCTGCTATAAAATTAGATCTTAATGGTTTTTTACATCATGACATTTTCACTGTACCAAATTATTCTTATATGATGAATGTCATAAAAACCATTCAACCTAAGACTCCGACCAATAATCGTGCACTAATTCTTGATATCGATCNNAATGATGATATAATTGATAAAAAACTTAGAGATTTACATTGGTTGAAAAATAAAATATTTTTTAGCATAATTACATCACAACTTATTACTCAATTGAAATGATAAAAGAAATGGCCGCTACTGTCGCATTAGTAAGCAGTTTAGGTACTATCGGATATAGTGATAGTGCAAAATATGTTTACGATCAAAAAATAAACAGTTACAACGAACTTCAAATACCAGAGTTCTATTTTTCTCTTATGAAGCGAGTTATGCCTGAGCTTCATGCTATAGCCCATGAAACATCTGAAGCAGGATGGGATGGATATGGCGCTTTACCTGTTCATAATGAAACAGTAGAGCAAGCACAATCATTTCTTGAATTATTACCTAACGGAATTCCATCTCCTTCAATTGGTGCTGAGCCTGATGGGCAAATTACATTTGAATGGTATAAATCATCTCGTCGAACTTTATCGATAAGTGTAAGCCCAACAGGAGAATTACACTATGCAGCTTTATTCGGTTTGAGCAAAGCATACGGAACAGAGACATTTTATGGAGATGTTCCAGAAAAAATTCTTGAGTTGATTGATCGTGTTTATTCTATATGACTTCTCAATCGCCGCCACTAGATCAAATCCCAGACGAAGAAATTCTTTCTCGATTTGTCCTCTCTAAAAGTTGGATTCGCTTTGATAATAGTATCAAACCCAATGCATTCATGCCACCACCAGACCTTAACCTTTCTGTTACTGCCAGTTCTCAACTCTCTGATGACGAGATTTGGTTAATTGGACAAGATGTTGCTCAAAATCGTCCAGATGGAAAACTAAGAGGCCGTGCTGATATAAGTGCTTTAAATGCACGCTCTCAATCTTTGGATGCAATTGCTAATCCGATTCCTAATAACATACATCACACTCACATTGTAGGTTGGCCTACCGATAAACCTCTACAGAAGATCATTGCGCAAGAATTAGCTGATGCAGCTCGTTTTCTCCCCAATCCAAATTCAGAAACAGCATAAAATGATATAATTTAGATTTGTGCCTGTCCGCCTTCTTTCGCGTTTTATGCTTGCCTGCCGTCGGCATGGCGTCCGATGTTCTTTATCGGGATGGCGGGTTTGGCGGAACTCACTCACGGCAAAGCCGTCCCTTCGGGACAAGCACTTTTTTGTTAAATGTCCCGACAACAAGAGGCATATGATGTAATATGCACTGCCTTGCTATTTATTCCGGATTATAGTATTTTGCATATCGCAATTCGCGATTCGCGAATCACAAATATCAAGGATATTATTATGAAATTGTCACTTATGAGGCCACATGATGTAGTCGTTTTATTAAAGATTGTAGCGCTCGGTCATAACCAATGGCGTTCAATCGATCTGGCTAATCAATTGTTTATAAGCCCATCTGAAATTTCTGAATCGTTATTTAGAAATAAGCTTGCTGGTTTGATTGACGATTCAAAGAAAAAGGTTTATAAAACATCCCTTTATGAATTTCTTGTATATGGAATTAAATATTTTTCTCCACAAAGACCCGGGGAAATTTCGAGAGGTATGCCAACAGCACATTCAGCACCCCCACTTTCTAAATTGATTAAATCATCTAGCACCATATATGTTTGGCCGGATGAGAATGGTTCCGTTCGTGGAGAGGTCATTGAACCACTCTATCCCACTATACCGAAAGCTGCAAAAATGGATAGGGCCTTTTATGAACTTATAGCTCTTGTGGATGCGATAAGAGTCGGTAAATCTAGAGAATCTCAAATTGCTGTTTCAGAACTCAAGAAAAGGATCTTTATAGATGAAAAGTAGTAATCTTGCAATGCTAAAATTTGTCGCTGAATCTTTGGGAGATCTTCTCGAAGAAGTTGTGTTTGTTGGAGGATCAACAACCGAACTATATGCTGATAGTTCGGCTGCTCCCGAACCACGTCCAACTGAAGATGTAGATTGCATTATTGAAGTAGCCACTTATCATGCATACCATGATCTTGAAAAGAAATTACGTGCTAAGGGTTTTGCTAACGACCAGACAGACAAAGCCCCGTTATGTCGTTGGATATATAAAGGTACCATCGTTGATGTTATGCCTATTGGTGAAAACATATTAGGATTTTCAAATGAGTGGTATCCCACTGCAATGAATAATGCAATTCAATATACCATTGGTTCGATACAAATAAATATTTTAAATGTTCCATATTTTTATGCTACAAAACTGAGCGCGCTGAAAAGCCGTGGGATGACGGATCTTCGTACAAGCAAAGATTTTGAAGACATTGTTTATGTTCTGAATAATAGCGCTTCAATCATTCGCGATATGAGCACCGGTGCTCCAGAGGTCGTTGGTTATATTCGCAAAACCTTTTCTGAACTTTTAGCTCTTGATGTTTTTGAAGAAGCTGTCTCATCAGTCCTCGATTATGGTGAACCTGCCGGTACTACGGCTAAGATAATTGATCTAATCAAAAATATTGTTGCAATGAAATAAATATAGATTTGTGCCTGTCCGCCTTCTTTCGCGTTTATGCTTGCCTGCCGTCGGCATGGCGTCCCGATGTTCTTGAGCGGGATATGCGGGATCTTTAAACACCAACGCAAAACCATAACATATAAGATCCTGGCAACTCCATTATTAAGACCAAATAATACCCCAGCTTGGAATAGTGGTCATGAAAGTGCTCATATTCTCGAATAAATATCCCGCAATTCTGGTGGATCATGTAACTTCCAATCATAGTTTTACGTATTAAGCAATATCATCAATCTTTAACAATATTATCATAAAAATAGGGTGTTTTTATGGGAAAACGTATGATCGTTTTATTGATGCCAATAGTCCTTTCTTTTGGTTTTTCAGTCATACTTCACGCGCAGGAAGGTCAATCCGGAAAGAAATATTATGATCTGTTTCTGAAAACAAGCGACTCATGGAAAATGATCAATAAAGAACTAACCGTACCGGGAGACTTTCATTCCGACGATCCGAAAGATCTTCCCGGTAAATACTTTCACGGAGCCCTTTTGAAAAATGAAATTGAAGGCAGAGAACCCGGGCCTGTCACATTTCATGTGAATTATCCTGCTGCAGGGAGTTTTATTTTTTTCCTTGAAACAGTCTCGGATACGGGAATATTAAAAATCAGTCTGGATCATAAAAAGTTAAAGACCTTTAAATTTATGACCGGTCCGGCGGGCAAAGGTCCATGGGTTGAAAGCCGATCTGTGGGAAACGGAATATTTCAATGCGATTACAATAAAGAATACAGCGTCATAATTCCCGCAGGGAAGCACGATATATCAGTGCAGAACATGGGAACAGACTGGCTGAGTATCGGTTATTTTGTGTTTTCCAAATATTCCCGCAAAATAATGTCCCGGGAATATGAGGATTGGAAAGCATATAAATCTACATTAGCTCAAATTGACAAACGGCTGGAGAAGTATAAGGAGAAAGCCGACATATTTTACGCGAAACAACCGGGAGATATTAATTATGATCTCCTGCAGACGCTCAAACTTCAGATGGAAAATTTCGACCAGCTTTCAAAAAAGCATGCTTCGGTCGACTTTAATCTCATGCGGACGGAAAAAGAACTGAAGGAAATATTCGATTACGCGGAATCTAATAAAGATTACTTTAAATTAAAGAGAGGCAAGATAAAAGCCGGATATTTATCGGAAATCGACAGTACATACCAGCCGTACGATCTTCTCATTCCTCAAAGTTATGACCCCGCAAAAAAATATGCATTAGTTCTTCTTCTGCACGGCTATCAAAATGAAATTCACAAATATTCCGAACTGGCTAAAGACGACAAGATTTCGGAACTGGATTCGCTCGGCATTATTAAAGTCGCACTCTATGGCAGGAGAAACCATTATTATCTGGGAGCCGCCGAGGAAGATGTGCTGACTGTCATGAACATTGTTCAGTCGAAATATTCGATCGATCCGGATAGAATTTATCTGACCGGTTCTTCCATGGGCGGATTTGGAACATGGTTTATCGGACTCAATTATCCCGATTTCTTTGCTGCAGTCAGTCCGGTATGTCCGCCTTCAATATTTTCGGGATCAAGGTTCATCAATACCATCAGCCCGATAGAATATATTTCAAACGCTCAGCATCTTCCCGCAAGAATTTATCATGGAGCGGCGGATTCTACAGTGAATGTCGATAATTCGCGTAAGATGGTTAGCAGATTAAAAGAGTTGAATTATGATTATGTCTATACGGAATTTCCCGGCGTGGGTCATGATTCCTGGGACAAGGCAGATGCGGACAAAGATCGTCTGCAGTGGCTGCTGAAATATACAAGAAACTCATACCCGGACAGCGTAAGGCATAAGGCATTTTATTTAAGATACGGTAAGGCATACTGGCTTCAGATAACCGGCAAGAAAGACTGGAATAAATTCGCGGAAATTCAAGGTGAAATTGCCGGAAAGAACGTCATACATATTCACACCGATAATATATCGTCCTTTTTTGTCGATTTGAAACATCCGGCCTTGAATCCGAAGGAACCGCTGGAAATAGTTATAAACCGTGATTCTATTGCTTTGAACGGCTATCCGGCCGGTATGGATTTCCATCTTTCAAAAGATTCGGTATGGATAAAGGGAAAATCAAATGAGAACGGTCCGAATAAAAAACAGGGGCTGGAAGGTCCGTTCAATGATGTGGAAACCGGCCCGTTCCTATTGGTTTATGGAACCGGAAACGCTCAAAAAACCGGCATGCTGAAGAAGATAGGAACCCTGATGCAAAACGGTTATGCAGCTTCGGATATGGATATTAAATTAGTTCCGGATACGCTGGTCATACAAGGAAAATTAGCGGAAAGAAATAATCTTTACTTAATCGGTTCGCCGGACGAAAATAATTATTTAAAAGAAATAATTTCCGGTCTTCCAATATCCTTTGGCAAGGATTCGCTGGAGTTTAACGGGAAATACAGCCGCATGGAAACGGGCATTAAAATGATTTATCCGAATCCGAAACAACCGGATAAATATGTCATCCTCGATACGTATCCTGAATTCCTGCCCGATATCGACCAGCTTGTGAATTTTCCCGTAGCGGATTATTTAATCTATTCCTTAAAAGGCGGAAGGTTTGAAATATTGAAAGATGAATTCTTCGGCCCGGATTGGCAGGTTATAAAATAGTCCGGAATCAATCGGAAGAGAAAACGCAGAAAGAAGGAATGGTTTCTCAGTCAAATAATGAGTACGAATACAGACAGATCAAAAAAACCACAACCTTTTCTTCCAATCAGAAGTCATATTACTATAGCGGCCATTTTTTAAACTTTAAGAGAGACTTTCATCTTATGAAAACACTTATATCGCTCCTGGTCTGTTGTTTCCTCTTCATCTCCCATTGCAAGTCGCAGGATTCGGACTATTCTTTTAAAGAAAGCTATACCGTATCTCTCCCGGCAAAATTGTCGGTTTCTTCATCGGATGGCAATATTGAAGTGCTGCCTTCTGATGGAAAAGAAATTCAGGTGTTCTATATCGTCAAACACAATAATAAGCTTCTTTCAATGGACTGGAAAGAATTGGAAAAAAAAGGAATATCGGCAGATGTGCTGCATAAGGGAAATAGTCTAGAGATCGACATTCGATACCCTGTCAGCTCTTGGTCTTTTCATTTCCTCGATCGCATCGTCATTCATCTTAGAATACTTGCTCCTCAGGAAACGGAGTGTCGTTTATCGACATCAGATGGAAATATTTCTTTACAGGGCTTGAAATCCGACCAGCATATTAAAACCAATGACGGGAATATACATGTTTCCCAGGTGACCGGCATGGTGGCGGCAAATAGTTCGGATGGCAATATTGAAATTTCAAAAAATAACGGCGCGATTTCAGCTTCTGCTTCTGACGGAAATATACGCGTAAAGGAAATCGATGGTTCAGCAGATATTCAATCAGGCGACGGAAATCTCGAACTGGCGGATATCGGCGGGTCGGTAAAATGCAGAGCCAGCGACGGAAACATCGAACTTAAGAACGTGCGCGGCGATATCAACGTAAAAACTTCGGATGGAAATATCTCCTTTAAGGACGTTTCCGGATCAGTAAAAGCTCAATCCGGAGACGGCAGTATAAAGGGTAATATTCTTCAATTGAAAAATTCTCTGGATGTTGAAACAGGAGACGGGAATATCGACATTGCAATTCCGGACGGATTGGGTCTGGACTTGAATATAAAAGGAGAGTCGCTGAAGGTTCCGTTGAAAGATTTTTCAGGCGAATCTACCGAGAATTATATTAAGGGGAAGATTCATGGCGGCGGCATATCCGTAGACCTCATAACCAATGACGGGAGCATAAAGCTCGAATATAAATAAAGGAATTCTATTTATATAGCTGGCTGTAATTATTCAGTGCTAAATTTAATTAATAATTGATGTTACGCAGAGAATGAGCTACACAGAAAAAAGTAAAGTTGTCATACCCGCATTGCGGCAACGCCGAATGTGCCGCTTTACGGCATCCCGTACAACGGGACCTTCATCGGGTATCCAGTTCTTCTGGATTCCCACTAAAAA
>PMML01000015.1:7592-11039 GCA_003162695.1 Ignavibacteriota bacterium
TTTTTGATCTTTCATTATCACGCCGAGTAATTACAGTTGGCTTTATAATCCGGCGATGCTGACTGCAGAGCTGGTCCGCCATTAAGAGACCGGTCATTGAATTGACGGATACAGACCGGACTCGGAAACATATATTGACCTTCCTGTCGAATTAAAGTTTAAGCTCATCGTTTTTAATTCAATTGCAGATTCGAGCCGTTACGAAGCATGTCCGAAGAACTGCGATTCAGGGATCACAACCATTTCAATAAACCGCAAGTCTAAACGNNGTTTACGCGCATATCGACATGAATAAATATTTCGAAAGGAATCAATAACAATGAAAAATATCATACTCTTTTCGCTGTTCTGCGTGCTTTCATTATGCGCATTTCATGGACACAGAGTAGAAGGTAACGGCACGATTAAAGCTGATATTCGGGAAATTCCCGCTTTTGAGTCGATTGTTTGCGACGGCGGATACGATGTTCATATTACCTGTCAGGCACAGCAATCGGTTGTCGTCGAATCCGATGAAAATCTAATGCCGTTTATCAGGACTGAAGTCAGCGGAAAAACACTCCGCATTTATACAAAAGAGGAACTTTCGCCCTCCCGGGGAATCAGGATCACGATTGCCGTTCCCCATCTTGAAGAGTTTACAGTCAACGGCTCAGCCGAAGGAGACATTCAGAATATTAAATCCGATTCATTCGCTCTTTCCACTAACGGTTCATCGCAATTAAGACTCGACGGATCGGCAGACAAGGTAAAGATTTATATTTCCGGTTCCGGGAAAATCGATGCCGATTCATTAAATGCGGGTGAAGCAAAAGTTCATATTGAGGGAAGCGGCTCTATTGAATGCCGTGTTGCGAAATCGCTCGATGCACAGATCGACGGCAGCGGGAACATCAAGTATCATGGAGAGCCCAAGACCATTCATCAATCCGTTAACGGATCTGGATCGATCGAGAAAGAATGATCTTCTTCTTANNACTCAGCGTATTTTGAAATAAATGTTTTTTTGCTCAGTTTTAAAGTTTTAAATCCCCCTTTTGAATAAAAGGGGGAAGCGCTTTTTGCAGGGGGATTTTAATCATTAAATTAAACGCTGAGTAGTTATGATGAACGAAAAAATAGTCAATAAGAGAAGATCAGCATGAAAAAATATTATTTGGTTTTCGTGATTGTCATGGAATTATGTTTTCAGGTCGGGAATGCCCAGACTATAAAAACTTTAAGCGGCAAAGAAATATCCGTTGCAGAAATGGATGAATTTCTCTCTTCTCAAATGGATTCATCGGGATTGCCGGGATTATCAATTGCTATAATCAATGATGCGAAAATTTCCTACTATCGGACTCTCGGCGTCACGAATGTCGATACGAAAGAGAAAGTGACTGAAAAAACGCTTTTTGATGCGGGCTCTATGTCGAAAACCCCTTTTGCCTACCTGGCCATGAAAATGGTGGACCAAGGCGTTCTGAATTTAGATCGGCCTTTATATACCTATTTGCCGTATCCCGATATTGCGTATGACAATCGCTACAAATTAATAACGGCCCGCATGGTTCTTAGTCATACATCCGGTTTTCCCAACTGGAGATTTTTGAATGAGAATAAAAAATTAGATATTAAATTTACACCCGGGACTCAGTTCCTTTATTCCGGAGAGGGTTTTGAATATTTGGCAAATGTCATTGCTCATTTGAAAAATATTCCTAAAAATGACCTTCAGAATCTATTTGAGGCAGAAGTTTCTACTCCCCTGGGAATGCAATACGCATATTATACCTGGAATGATTATGTAGCCAAACATCAGGCGGCGGGGCATGTGGACGGTAAGGTTGCCGGGGGATGGGGCATGAACGCACATAAGCCGGATTTTGGCGCTGCCTACAGTCTTCAGACGGAAGCTATCAGTTATGCCAAATTTATTATCGCAATGATTCAGGAAAAAGGATTGAAAAAAGAGACTTTCAATGAAATGTTGAAACCCCATATCCGGATTTCTCCTAAAACCGACAACCGTTCGTATTGCCTTGGCATAGAAACCAAACCTACGAGGTTCGGTAATGAATACATGCATGACGGTTATAATCGGAATTTTTATTCCGCTTTTATGTTCAATAAAGAGAAGAAATTCGGATATGTGTTTTTCACCAACTGCAATAAAGGATTTGAATTTAATAAAAAATTGGAGACATTCATTGCCGGTGAGGAAGCTTGAATGACATTCGTCTCCATTGATTTTATACCGGAAAAATGAAAACGAAAAATATGCATACGAACGTGGTACGGATTTATAAAGTAAAAATATCAATGATAACATCCATTAATTTGATTTTATGTTGAAATAAGGGAATCAATGAAAGCTCACCGAACAAGAACCCTGCTTTATACGATCTTATTTATTATAGCGACACATGTCCCAATCTTCGCTCAAAGCTCGCTCGATTCATTGCTGCGAACATTGCCTGAAACATGTACATCGCTGATGCAGCAGCGCGGTTGGCCGAGTCTCTCAATAGCCGTTGTCCTCGATCAAAAAATAATCTTTTCACAGGCATTCGGTTATGCGGACGTAGATAAAAAAATACCGGCAACGACAAAGACGATTTACCGGATTGCTTCGATGACGAAGTTGTTTAATGCAACCATGCTCATGCAGCTTGCTGAACGTGGAAAAGTTAATCTTAACGATCCACTGATTAAGTATATTCCCGGATATAAGCCGAAATATCTGCCGAACACCGGTCCGACAACTTTGCGCCAGCTTGCAACACATACAGCCGGATTGCACGTCGATGCGGCGCAGGGATTCTGGCATTATTTATCGAATTTGGAATGGGTCGTTTCCAAAGGAAAGGAAAAGATCGTGTGGGGTGTCACGAAAAACGATCTGCTCTCGACATTGGATAAAGTTGAAATAGAGTACACACCCAATATATACCCTCATTATTCGAACTTCGGTTTTCAACTCCTCGGTATTGCTCTGGAAAATGCGGCGCACGAGCCTTTTGAGAAATACATCAAATCCAATATCCTCGATCCGCTCGATATGAAGAATTCAGATTTCAGCCTCACGGAAGAACAACAAACTCGCTTTGCCGTGGGCTATACGTACCTGGAGCCGGATTTTCAGCGTTATCGTGCGCCCGACTGGGATCTATCAATTCTCAAGTATTCAGGCGGACTCTGCTCGACGCCGGAAGATATTGCCCGTTTTATTTCTTTTCAATTTCGGGATCAATCCGGCAATGATGGAAAAGTCCTGAGCGGCGACGGATTGAGATTTATGCGCACACCGCAAACAATGCGCAGTCCAGAATCGAACGATACGTATGGCATAGGATGGGCAATGTATGAATATGATGGTCATCATGTCATGGGCCATGCCGGCGGACATTGGGGATTTGGTTCAAAAGTTGAAGTCTTACCCGATCTGAAACTGGGTGTTGTTAT
>PMML01000004.1 GCA_003162695.1 Ignavibacteriota bacterium
TATAAGACTTTTCAAATTAGAATCTATTTTTAACAATCTTCCAGCAATGATCACGGCAACAAATGCTGCTGTAATCGTCACAAGGATGATGAGTACGGATGCTGCACCTGTGGCATATACTTGACGCAAACTTAATCCGCTGCCGAGAATAATCACTGCCCATTGCAGGATTTTTTTGGATGTGAAATTAATCCCCGTCGCGAATGATGCCTTGAGAGGTTTCATATTGCCAATACCGATGCCGATAAGAATTCCGAAAACAGCTCCGCCGATAAGCGGAACGTAGTTTCCTAAAAAGTAGGCAACGATTGCAACACAAAGCGATCCACCGATCCCACGATAATTATTCTTCAACCACATCATCTATAAGTTTCCAATATGTATAACTGAAATTACAAATATATATTTAAGAAATTACCATTCGTCAGACGCTCAACCGGAACAACACCATGTGCTGTAATGGAATTGATTCAACCTGAGAGAACCCCGCCTGTGTTGCGGCCGTTACCACCTCTTCGATTTGAAGACGATGTTCTAGAGGTGGCCCGCTTTCTTCCTGTTTGTACGGCCATTCAAGGATACAAACTCTTTGCTTTGCNNGTACAAACTCTTTTGCGGCTTTTGTCATTTCGGGATTCGGATCAATCCCGGTTACTTGGAGATTTCTCTTTGAAAATGATTCAGCAAATATTCCGCTGCCAGTCCCTACATCGAGTACATTCAGCGGTTGAAAACCATCAAGACAAAGATCAACAGTCCGTTCTACTTCAAGGAGTACAACCCGTTGCGATGCTCGAAGACGTTCTACTTCTCCATTGTACCTGCGTTCATGCATATTATTCCGTGAGTTCTATTGTTTTTTATCCCAACATCCAATATTGCGATACTTTCGTTTGCATGTGTTGTTTAAGTGCAGCATGTACAATATCGCTTGTGCATTCATTTGTAAATTTTTCGCATGCAACATTGACAAAGCGTTCTGCTTCTTCTTTGGATCGTGCATTGCGGATACGTTCCTCAATTCCGGAGCAATGCCTGATGATAAGCTCAGATTGTTTTATCTGACCGAGTTGTATAAATTGCCGTTCATTGAACAGCTCTTCATTCTCTATCATGTTTTGTATCGTTTTCTATTACTTTCCAAATATCATTTTCAACCCAATAAGCACAAGAAAAGTACCGAAGACTTTTCCAAGGATATCGTTTGATATACCTGTCGCAAATCGAGCGCCGAATAAGCTGCCGGCAATGAATCCGGCTGCAATGATTGCCGCTACCCTTATATCGACAAAGCCCTTTTGATAATATGCCCATGCGGCAAAAATACCGATAGGGGGAACGAGAAGTGCAAGCGTCGTTCCTTGTGCCTGTTGTTGTGTAAAGCCAAAAAGAAAAACAAGCGCCGGCACAATCAAGATGCCGCCGCCTATTCCTATAAGCCCGCTCAGAATACCGGCAGCCAAACCTAAGAGCAGATATGCAACGATGTTATTCATATCACGATCCTCTTTTATTGCGTAAAATGTTCTTTATCAATAAACAGTAGAATCGCAATAAAAACAAGTATCGGTCATTTTAGTGCGGGACTTGAGACTGCTTTTTTAATTTCATCCTGTTGAGATGATGCTGCACAGAAAGCATAAGCGGACATTGCCTGCCAAAATCTGTTATTCCAAGAAACAGCGCAACACCTGAACCTATGAACAAGGAATAGCTCCTGGGATATCCCAACAGAAAGAGGATGACTCCAAGAATTCCAATTCCTCTCAACACATTTCTAATAATAATTCGCTGCTGCACATTCATTCCTTTAAGCGTCTTTCTTTTTTATCGTCGAAAGTTTTAGCGGTAGATACAACGGGCAAAATCCGACGACACTTGTCAATATGAATATGACTGCAAAGACACCAAGAATGATTGCCGCTATACCCGTGATTTGATCTGTAAAGTACAGAACTCCTATGACAACAGCCGCAAGAACACGGACTATTTTATCGATAGAACCCATGTTTTGTTTCATGACGATACTCCTGTGTGTATGTGAATGATTTATAGATAGGATGCACGGAACTTGTAAAAGGTTCGTTCCCTCTTATGATATTCCTCATTACATGACGAATCGTTTTCCATATTCCATCATCTTATGTATAACAAAGAAAAATGAACATTTCAGCAAAGGAGAAGAAACATGTCAGAACATCTCAATAAACAGGACTTTCGTGATAAGGTTTTTGACTTTGAAAAAAACAAAGAGTGGAAATATGAAGGAACTCTTCCGGCGCTTGTGGATTTTTGGGCGCCATGGTGCGGACCCTGCCGCATGGTCGGGCCGGTCATTGATGAGCTATCCGATGAATACGCAGGAAAAGTGAACTTCTACAAAATCAACACCGACGAAGAGCAAGACCTCGCTGGTTTGTTCGGTATTCAGAGTATTCCATCGCTGCTGTTTATTCCGGTTCATGGAGAACCGAAAATGGCTATGGGCGCTTTGCCAAAAAAGGAGCTCAAAAGAATTATCGAGAGCGACTTGATACCATCGATGCAAAAATCAGCGTCAGTACAATGAAACAATACGCACTTCGGCTTAAGGGATTCTTCACCGGTTCGGTCCGGCGCCAGAGGATTACTTATTCTTTTCTCGGCGCTTTGGCGGGATATGCATACTATCATTTTGTCGGATGCAGCACGGGCACATGCCCGATTTCAAGTAATCCATGGATAAGCACGATGTATGGGGCAATCATGGGATTTCTCTTTTCTCCTGGAAAACCTAAGAAGTTACAATCCTGATGCCTGCAAGATCACTGTGGTGATACGCCTTACAGCGAGGATATGCGATAAAAGGAAAGATTATTTTATGAAAATGACAGAAAAAGGAAAAAATAAATATCCAATGTGGATTGTGTGGCTTCTCGCACTTATTGTTGCGATAATCATATTCTATATGATCAGTCCGACATCTGTGCAACATCCTTCTTCGACTTCTTCGACAACAAATGCCGAAGCACCCTCATTTACATTATCTGATATTGACGGACATTCCGTTTCCCTTTCAAATTATGGCGGCAAAGTTATCATTCTTGATTTTTGGGCTCCCTGGTGTCCGCCTTGCAGGCGGGAAATCCCGGATTTTATTTCGCTCCAAAATCAATACGCCTCACAAGGACTTCAGATTATCGGTATTGGCTTAGATCAGCCGAACAATGTTGCATCATTTGTCCAGGAGCATGGTATCAATTATCCAGTGGTCGTTGGTAACGATGCAATTATTAATCTGTATGGCGGTATCTCCGGCATTCCAACGACATTTGTTATCGATAGACAGGGAAACATTATAAATAAATTTGAGGGATTTACAAATAGAAGTATATTTGAAGAAGAAATCAAAAAGTTACTCTAATATGAATGTAAATGAAAAACCGAAAATGAGCACCGTTGGTGAACATAATAAGCCGAAAAGAATATTGATCATCGGCGGCGTAGCGGGCGGAGCGACAGCAGCAGCAAGATTGCGCCGGCTGGATGAAGCAGCCGAGATCACGATTCTAGAAAAAGGAAAGTACGTCAGCTTTGCCAATTGCGGCCTTCCCTATTTTATCAGCAGGGATATACAAAAAAGATCAAACTTATTACTTCAAACTCCTGAAGGGTTCTATAGCCGGTACAGAGTCGAAGTGAAAACCAATACGGAAGCAATAGAGATTAAACGCAGTGAAAAGATTGTTGTCGCACGCACTTCGGGTGACAACCAGGAAATCCACTACGATAAGCTGCTTCTTGCACAGGGCGGATCGCCGGTTGTGCCTGCACTCCCCGGTGTCGCAAAGAACCATGTCTTCAAACTGTGGACGATACCTGATATGGACCGCATCCATAAATTCATTGAAGAGAATAAGCCAACCCATGCCGTCATCGCAGGCGGCGGATTCATCGGCCTGGAAATGGCAGAAGCGCTGAGTGCACGCGGGCTCAAAGTAACTATCGTTGAAGCAGCGCCACAGGTCATGATTTCGATGGATGCGGAATTCGGAGCCATGATTAAAAGCGGGCTCGAAGATCACGGCATTCAAATAAAAACTCATGTTGGTTTGTCAGAAATTAAAAACAATTCGGTGCTCTTAAGTGATGAGACTGAACTAAACGCCGATATGGTGCTGCTGTCTATCGGTACACGTCCGGAATTGGCATTGGCGAAAGCATCCGGTTTGAAAATCGGCGAAAACGGTGGACTGGTTGTAGATGAGACGATGCGAACCAACGATCCGGACATTTATGCTGCAGGCGATATGATAGAAGTGGTCAATAAAATCCACGGAAGAAAAGTTCGTATTCCTTTGGCCGGTCCTGCGAACCGCCAAGGAAGAATAGCTGCAACTAATATGCTTGCCGGCAATATGCTTTATCACGGCGCTCTGGGAACATCCGTTGTAAAGCTATTTGATTTCACAGCCGCATCCACAGGATTGTCGGAGAAAGTAGCGAGAGAAGCGGGATTCGATGTCGGTATATCGTATGTCTTCAGAGATCATCACGTAACCTACTATCCCGGGAGCAAACCGCTGGCATTAAAGCTTATCTATGATAAGAAAACAACGCGGCTTCTTGGCGGACAAGCGTATGGTCAGGCGGGCGTTGAGAAACGCATTGATGTTCTTGCGACGGCACTGCATGGAAGAATGACATTAGAAGATTTATCCGAGTTAGATTTAGCATACGCTCCTCCGTATAACGGCGCCAACGACCCTGTGAACCTTGCTGCATTTATCGGTTTAAATCACATAACTGAATTCAGTCCATTGAAAACTCCTTTCGAAACTCTCAATGAGCTGAAGAACTTAGAAAATATTATTCTTGATGTGCGCACGATGGGTGAGCAATCGAAAGCGCCGCTCCATGATGCGCTCCATATTCCGGCCGATGAGATACGGGACAGATTGAGCGAAATTCCAATGAACAAGACAGTCTTCCTATTAAGTAAAGACGGATTTTTAGGCCATACAACACTTCAGATTCTTAAAGCAAACGGATGGACGCGCGTGTATAACATTGCTGGCGGTTATCTTGCAGCACGCTGGGTTGATGGTTGGAATTTTCATAAATAGCATCATCTTACTATAGGAGAGAAACACAATGTCAGGGTTAGAAAATAAAATTAAAGCTGGAGCATTAATCGTTGATGTTCGCATCCCGGAAGAATTCGAGGAAGAGCATTTTCCCAATGCATTAAATATTCCCGTCGATCAACTACAGCAACGCATAACAGAATTCGGTGAAAAGAATAAATCTTTGGTGCTTTATTGTGCCAGCGGAGCGAGAAGCGCTTATGCTGCAAAGATGTTACGGTCGGCAGGTTATACCGATGTGATAAACGCCGGCGGGCTAAGCGACATGCCGGGATTCTAAGAATCTGCACATCATTATTTATGACTTATTGATGCGAGAAGTCGTTTCTGAATGGCTTTAGGAATGTGAGGGACTAATTCTTTTCGGTAGAGTGATATTACCTTTTTCATATCTATAAGGTCTTTTGAACATTTCGGACAGGTCAGAAGATGTTTTTTGATTGCGCGGCATTTTCGGGAGTTCAACTGTTCATCGAGATTCTCGCAGACATATTTTGCCACTTCGGTACAACGCACTTTGTTGACAGGTTTCGTTTTCATACTTCCATGTACTCCTGAAGTTGTTCGCGCAGGAACACGCGTGCTCGTCGAAGCCGGGATTTTACTGCCGTAACTGAAACCTTGAGAATTTTGGCAGCTTCTTCGGATGAGTGTCCTTCCACATCTCGCAAAATGAAAACAAGACGTTGTTCCATAGGAAGCTTTAAAATAGCATTGTCGAGTATTTCACGAAGCTCAGTGTTCACTACTTCATCCTGTGGTGTATGTTTTACGGAAAGAAGTGCTTGAAGCGGTGTTCCATCACCTTGAAGCGCCGAATCTTCCTGAGGGCTCTCTGGTGATTCTATTGATACAGAAGACCTTTCTATTTTGTTCCGTCTTCTCTTCATCAGGCAATTATTTGTAACGATCTGATACAGCCATGTACTGAACTTTGCTTTTCCGTCAAACTGATCGAGTTTGCGATAAACATTCACAAACGTATCTTGCAATGTCTCTGCTGCCTTTTCTTCATTGCGGCACACTTTGTATGCAAAGCTGTAGACGGTTGATTCGTACTTCTTTACAAGCAATGAGAACGCGCGTTGGTCTCCTTTTTGCGCTTTGTGAACCAGTTCCGATTCGTTGTCAATATCCTGTGTTTGCTCTTTTGTCATATGTGTAGAAGATACCAAGAGATTGTGCAAAGGGAAAGGATGAATATGCGGATTACAGTCACACGCACAGGTCAAGTAAAAATATTCCATACCGCAATAGAATGGATTCTCATAGACCAAAGGCGTAGAGCAGAAGCCCAATACCCAATCCAAAGGCAAGATTAAACATCTTGATAAGGAGTGAATCTTTGACTGAAAAGGAAAGCATTGGCAGCATGCTATGCCCATCTTGAACAAACGAACTTGTGAAGAGAATGGAAAATGGAATCAACCCATTCGCAAACATGGTAACAAAGATAAGATGCGGGCCTGATTCGGGAATAAGGCCGATGACTGCTCCAAGGAGAAGAAGAACAAATGTGTAATGCGAGCTGATCGATTCAAGATGCCAATAGTGCATTCCGAACTCTACAATGATTAAAGCGCCAAATGTCCAAAGAGCAGTTTTCCACAAGTGCCGGCGAATGATGTGCTGCCAGACGTGTTCTTTGAAGAAGTGTTTAATCCCTTTCTCACTGGTATGTACAACGGATTCCGGGCAATCCTGACAGGTCTGGATTTTTGCCTTTTTTATAATTTTATCGGTTACCCATGCAGTGATGATACCGAGTATAAAAAGCATTGCAAATAATATCAAAGCAGTTTTAGGAAACATCGCTATCATAACAAACGCTTCATCTCCTGAAGCCGCTGCCATAGAACCAACAAGTGCACCAAAGCTAATCATCCCATGAATGTAAAGCGATACATTGGTAAAGCCTCCCACACACCCAGGAACAGCACCAATGAAAGACGTAATGATATATTGACGCCATTGATGGCCTTGCTCGAGAAGAAGGGCAATTTTTCCGCGCGTCCAAACATTCAGCGCGTCAACAACAACCATCATGAGTAACACTAAAAGTGTAACCTGTATGGTTTCTCCTAAGACTTTTAGTATTATTGGTTGCATAGTATTAAAAGAGTAGATAAAAAAACCAACCCCTCGGTTCAAGTCTTAAGAGGTTGGCTCATAGGCAAACGGTTTATTTCTTCAAGACCGTGCTAAAGACCTTTTCCTTATCCAGTTTCTTCGTGCAGAAGAACCAGTCATAGCATTTAACATCTTCCTGTTTTTTCTCCATGCGTTCTTTTGCCATACCGCAGGAACCAGCAGTTATTTTATTTCCGGCGCCGGCCGCTCCAAACTGGAATTCCATTTTCATCTCGAAGTTTCAATATGCCATTTCCTTTTTTCACTTCGGCAGCGATGATAGCAGACTTACCTTCAAACGTGATCCGCGAACCTTTGATCTCTACTTTATCTTTCAGTTCGATTTTTATATCCTGCTTTTCAAGATACCATCCGGGTCCGAGGTGAACAGAAACACTCTCCTTATCTGTTTTAAGCATGAGATGCACACCATAGGACATCCCTTTTGCAGGTTTCAATGTATCAATAGCAATAATTTCACCTGTAACGGTTTCCACTGTTTTCGGATTGAATAATCTCATAGATGTTGAATCAGCTTTCCAACCGCCCGCGCCCCTCCCTTTCTTTCCTTGCTGTGCCAACGATTCTGCTGTAATAATGACCATGAACATGGTTAGCATGGTAAAGATAACTCTGAAGTGTTTCATGTTACTTGCTCCTTTCAAATATTGTAGGTTGATTGCCCTCTCCATGATATACATGGAGTATGATGCTGAAAATGAATAAATGATTCAAAAATATCCAATCATTAAAGTATTTCTTTATAAGAACTCTCCCGTTCCTTTTTTTAGTGTATTGAGCGCCAGATGAACACACTCATATTTTGACGGAGGAATCCCTTCAAGAAATGTCAGGACATCCAGAAAACCAATTTTTGATGCTTCCTGCAATGTCTTCCCCTTGATCATTTCGGTTAAAGCTGATGCGGCCGCTTCCAGTCCTCTGCATCCGATATATTCATATTTAGCATCTTTGATTGTCTGTTTATCAAGTTTCAAATAAAGAATCAGCATATCGCCGCAATCAGATTGATGCTTGGCAGTAATATCCGGTTTTTCCATGGAGCCAAAATTCAATTGCTGTTTAAGAAGACGAATTGCTTTCTTGGAATAACCGGCATTCCGAAGCACCTCTATTTTAGTTTGTTTTGTCCCTTCTATTATTTTTAATATTGGTGTCTCCATCTTTTAATGAAACGCTTTCTTTACAATTAGAATTTTCTGGATGTTGCTTTTCATTTTTGTAATATAAAATCCCTTCGTTTTCATGTAGGATTCAATATCTGAAAGAGTAGCTTTTCCGGTTTCATGGGTTTTACCTTCGAGCGCCTGAATTTTATCTATAATCCTGAAACCAGTCTCTGTAAAATCAGCTATTATTAGTTTGCCGTTTGGAGAAAGAATCCGTGATAACTCTTCAGCGACTTGATAAGGATTCTGCAAATGGTGAACAAGGTTGACAGAAAAAATTATATCAAAGCTTTCATCAGGAAAGCTCGAGCATTCCGCGTTCTCTATTCTGAAATCCACTAAATTGGCAAAGCCGAAATACGCCAAATTGAGCTTTGCAAATTGTTGTTGGTCTGCCGATATATCGAAAGTAACAAATGGATGGCCCTCTTTTGCCAATGCGAGCGCAAAATATCCTTTACCAGTTCCAGCATCAAGAATCTTGCCGTTAAGAGGTTTTGCTTGTTCAACGATAAATTTTCTTTCCTTTTCTACATCATAGCCATAACTTTTAAACAGAGCTATTCGTTTTAAGTATTTTTCGTGATTTTCTAATATTTCTTTTTCCAAGATGTCCGTATTCATAGTTAACTCGAAGTTAATTACCAAATCTTTTACCTTGTTCTTTTCGTTTATTCCCGCCGAAGCAATTACCTTGACCGCCGCCAAACGGTCTTCCGCCACGTCCAACGCCATAGACAATGTTCTTATTTTCGGCAGTCTTTATTTCAGATTTTTCATTTTGTGTCTTTTGAGTAACTTGGCAACGACCTCTTCTACCACCGGTCATTGGTCCTTGTCCTTGCGGACCTGTTCCATTTAAATTAGGCATAACGACCTCCTATGATTGTTTGTTGAGTTGCGTTGTAATGAAATCGACAATAGACTTGCACGCTTTAGATGCTTCAGAATCCGGTTTCTCCAAAATAAATGGTGTGCCATTATCGCTGAGAGCACAGATATCTGTATCAATTGGAATAGAGCCAAGAAATTGAATATTCATTTCTTTCGCTAATTCTTGCCCTCCTCCTTTTCCAAAAAGACCGATCTCTTTTCTGCAATGTGGACAAAGCAAGGTGGACATGTTTTCTACAATACCGATAAAGGGGATTTTTAATTCTCTTGCCATGTTCACAGCGCGTTCCGCATCGATAACAGAAACTTGTTGCGGCGTTGTAACAATGACGGCAAAATCGGGTTTCATTTGCTGGGCTATTGAAAGTATTTCATCTCCCGTGCCGGGTGGAAGATCGGCAATCAGGTAATCAAGCTCTTCCCATACAAC
>PMML01000074.1 GCA_003162695.1 Ignavibacteriota bacterium
GGATAAAATCCTAACGTAAAAGAGTTTTATTGGAAATCGCCTACATAACTCCACCCGTTGGCGATCGAACGTCCATCCGTTCCGATCTGAACTTGTCCTGTGTTTCCACTGTTTTGAATAGAAGTTCCCATTAAAACAATGCCGTTTCCGGAGTTGCTAACGATGGTATATGACGCATTCTCATTCGTCCTCAATTTTGACGGAATGCTATACCCTGTGTAGGAATTACTGCCGCCGCCCATAGAAGAGGGACGAATGCGATATTGATATGCATTTGCTGCAAGGTTATTCAAATCGTTGGTGATAGCATCTTTGTTCGCTTGCACGCTTTGTGCGCTGAACAGACTCAGTCCGACGGCGATTGCAATACCGACAATAATAACGCCGAGGATGATAAGCAGAAGTTGTTGTTGTCCCATATGTGACCTCTTTCATTATTTTTATGTGGTGAATTCGTGGCCTGCCTCTATATCCGCAAAATATATGCCATGCATGCAAATGGTTAAAATTGTCGATATTTAACGATACATCAAAAATAGGCCGGTCATATTGACCGGTTAATGCAAAAATTACTGTAATATTGAATCACAGCGATCAAGTATGGCAGGTTTTTAAAGCAAAAAACAATGGGTGTTATAAATCAATACGGAAAAAGTCATTTATAATTTATAGCCCATTATGAACACGTACACATGAAATCGTCTTAAACAAATTCGGAGGTTTCTGAATTGAAGTCAACTCGAATTCACGCGCAGCTTTTTTAAATACGTCAAGAGTTACACTGAAAATCAGTAAAAACAGCAAGCAATACAACTGCAGCCTATGGAATAATATTGCATCGCAACTAAGAGTTTTGTATAATTGTTATACGAAGATTTTCAGAAATTAAATGTTGCCGAAGTGGCGGAATTGGTAGACGCGCTGGACTCAAAATCCAGTACGGCTTAACCCCGTGTGAGGGTTCGAGTCCCTCCTTCGGCACTTTTTTTACCTCAAATCGAGTTTATTCCCCTCAGCCTGCTATCCATCCATTTTTCTCTCTTTTGCTAAAGCTTTGTTGCAATTCTCAATCTCCTATGTGGAAAAATACCACAATAATGAGATCTCTTCTTTTTCAATGATGGATTTTATGCTAATTTCCGATATATTTACATCGCTTTTGTCGGCATGTATATTGCTAAAATAGGACAAAGAACTCGAAAAATCGAGTCCTGAAAAATTGGAGAATATATGTCAATATACGGCGATCCTGAAAAATTATGGCTGATGCTCACAAATGGTGTGCTCGGACTTGTTGTGCTGATTAGCCTGTCTGTGCTCGTTTACTCTGCAAAAAAAGTTTTCTCAATTCCGTTTAGGAAAAGAGTTGTCGATTTAAATGGGGATGATCACGCATTTGTTGCCGAAGGCCTCGGTCTGACCATGGCAGATGGCGGAAAAAAAATCGAAGTGAAGCAGTCCGAAAATATCCGGTTGGAAGAAAAGAAACCGATCCACAAAGCTGACGACGAATAAGAGAATATTCCGCACATGAGCATAAAGTCTAGCATCGTTCGCAGCCGCGGGTGGATCTTTTTTGGAAGCGGATTTTTCTGTATGCTTGCCATCGGCTGGATCGTTTTTCCCATCGTTCTGTATAAAACAGAACCGCAGCCGTTTAATTTCAGTCATAAGATTCATGCCGGAGAACAACTGGGTATGGCATGCGAGGATTGTCATAAAATTGCATCCGATGGACGTTTCCTCGCGCTTCCTCCGATTTCAAAATGCGCGGAATGCCATGCTTCACAAATCGGACAAAATCCCAACGAAAAAATATTGGTGGATAAATACATCGTATCGAACAGGGAAATTCCATGGCATGGGTATATGCGTCAGCCGGATAATGCATATTTTTCCCACGCCTCCCATGTGATTGTCGGTAAAATGAAATGCGAGGATTGTCATGGCCGGATCGGATCTTCCGATTCGCTCAGAACTTATTCCGTAAATCGGATTTCCGGATACAGCAGAGATATATGGGGACTGAATATTCCGGGTTTTCGTGTGCATCCGTGGGAAGGAATGAATATGGATCGGTGTATTCATTGCCATGCCGAACGGGGACGCCGGGACGGCTGCATTCAATGTCATAAGTAGATTTTTTATGAAACTGACTCGAAGAGATATTCTAAAATTAACAGGCGGCTCGGCGCTGGGACTTTTGCTGTCTCCGCTTCCCTGGAAATTGCTGGACGATACTTCTGTCTGGTCGCAGAATTGGGGATTGATTCCGAAGCTTTCGCGCGGACCGGTCAGCACAAAATATTCGTTTTGCACATTATGTTCCGGCGGCTGTGCAGTCCGTGCACAATGCGTTGATGACCTTCCGTTTGCCCTGCATGGAATAAACCACCCGATTTCGAACGGCATACTTTGCCCGCGAGGAATCGTATCGCATCATTCGGCATACCATCCACTGAGAATCGAGAGACCGGTCAAATTTCAACACAATGGTGCAGACGCCGGAATTGTATCCATATCTATCGATCAAGCATCGGTGGAAATATCGGCGCATCTTCAGAAGCGGAAAGGCTCGGTCGTCTTTTTCGACCGGCGGCCCGGAAGGATTCAGTCCTCTGTCTATCGGCAATTTTCTCAGAAAATTCCCAATACATTTTATTGTTCTGCGGATTCGCTGGAAGATGCAACATTGTTCTCATTACGGCAAATGATGCAGAAAGCCGACGTATCGTTCGGTTACGATTTTGAACATACTGCGATGATTGTGAATTTCGACGCTCCGCTGCTGGAAGGATGGGGAACGCCGGGACGGATGGACGCCCTCATGAATAAGCGTAAAGAAACCGGATTAAAATTCATTCAGATCGGAAGCACGCAAACACGAACCGCACTGCAAGCCGATCGATGGCTGTCAATCGCACCGGAGAGTGAAAAAGCGCTTGCTCTGTCGTTGGCTTCTGTCTTGATTAAAGAAAATCTTATTACGAAAAAAGCAGTCTCCGGCATAAATGATTTTGAAGAATACAAAGCATTTGTTTCTTCATATCCTCCAGAGAAAGTTTCGGAGCAAATTGGAATTTCCGCGGATCAGATTATAGCTCTCGCTTGCGAGATGGCCGCATCGCCGTCCTGCATTGTCATAGGCGGGGCCGATCCGGCGTCCGGGTCAAGAAGCGCCGATACGGAAAAAGCCATTGCAGGGCTTAATGTATTGCTGGGAACAATCGGCAGGCAGGGCGGTATAGTCGAGCGCAAAGCAATCGGCAGCACAGATCAAAGACCGGGGGTTCAGTGGAATGAAATTCCCGATGAATCTGTACAAATTCTATTCTTGGATGCTGAAGACAATGGATATGCAATGCCGTGGGAAGTTCTGCGTAGAAAATTAATCCCCAATGGTTCGATAGTTATCGCCCTTGCTTCCATTCTGGATAATCTCGCGGCTCATGCCGATTATGTCATACCTGTTCCAACAGCTTTCGAAGAAATTCAAGAAGTATCCACACCCACAGGATCCGCTGTCGAAATATTTGCGCTGGCTCCTGCATTACTTCCCAAGCGGCTCGGAATAGATCAGAATGAATTTCTTGTGAACATTGTAAAAGCTTCCGGATCCGATGTTCAAATTCCATCACTCGAAGAATTATGGAAACAAAAGGTAGCTGAAATCTTCAAGAGCAAACGGGGAACGCTTGTTTCCTCGGAGGATGGATCGATAATTAAAATATCCGCTGTGGCATCTGCAGACGAACTTTGGACTAAAATAAAAGCCGGCATGATGTGGATCGACGACGCGGCGGTAAAAAACCGCACTTTCGCTTTTACGATAAAAAAGGGGTTAGATGAAAATCTTGCGTCTCCTCCACAGGGTGAAGGATCGCTGACCTTAATTCCTGCCGGAGTCCGCGGAGAGACTTCCGCTGCACTGGCTCCTGTCATGATGAGCAAATTGTATCAGGAATCGAATCTGCGTGAGAATGCCGGGACCATCCGCATGAATCCAAAAACAGCGGCAGAGAAGGGAATCGAAGACCGGCAGGAAGTTTTACTGCGAACGCAGCAAGGTTCGATGAAAGTGTCGGTCAAGTTGAGTCAAACAGTCCGTCCCGGAGTCATCGAAGCATCGGCGGGTCCGGGTCCAAACGGCACGCGGANNTGATCATTACAAAAGCATAACAAATATACTCGATCTTTGCAATGTGCGGCGTGACGGAACATGGAGAACGACGAAAGCAGAGATCGTGCGATTGTGATAAATGAAATCTGAAAAAATATATCGATTTGGAATGGTCATCGATCTCGATCGGTGCAACGGCTGCGGAAATTGCACAATGGCGTGCGCGGTGGAGAATAATATTACACCTGCTCCGAACAGCCGCATGAACGAACGCAACGGCGTTACGTGGCTTCGCGTCTTTGAAGTCCCGAACGGCGGTCAATATCCGGAAAGTGAAACGGTTTTTATTCCCATGATGTGCCAGCAATGCGCTCATGAGACTCCCTGCGTGACGGTTTGTCCGCAGAATGCGGTCGAACTGGATCCGGCAACCGGCATCGTGGCTCAAATTCCACAGCGCTGTCTCGGATGCCGGTATTGTATGACTGCCTGTCCATATCATGCCCGGTACTTCAACTGGTGGGATCCCGAATGGCCCGCAGGATTGGAAAAACAATTGAATCCCGATGCAGCGCCGCGCATGAGGGGCGTTGTGGAAAAATGCAATTTCTGCCATGGGCGGATGCATGCAGCAAAAGCGAAGGCCGCTGCATCCGGAAGTTTGGAAATTGCAGCTTCGGATTATATTCCCGCATGCGTCGAGTCCTGTCCGGTGGAGGCGATAGTCTTCGGCGATTTGAACGATCCGGAAAGTAAGGTTTCCAAACTTGCGCACAGCGAACATACATTCCGGTTCCTGGAAAGACTGGGAACGGAACCGAAAGTTCGTTTCCATTCAGAGCGTTCCTGGGTTAGGGCCATGGCGGAGAACAGTGTAGGTTCCGGTCAGGAGGAACAGCATGGATAAAGCGCTTATACAAAGAGGCGTTCGGCGTGCTTCATTCGCAAAATTTTCGGTATGGATGCTTCCATGGTTTGCGCTGTTTTTGTTTGGACTGTATGCAATTTATCTCTGCCTTGCGGAGGGATTAAATCACACGAACATGGACAACCGGTTTGCATTCGGACTGTGGATTTATCTCGATCTGACCGTTATCGCGCTCGGTGCAGGGGCATTTTTTACCGGATTTTTATTATACATTCTACGTCAAAAAGAATTAGGCGCGGTGATCAACAGCGCGGTCGTTCTCGGCCTGATATGCTATTCGGGCGCTGTCGGAATTCTTATGGTCGATGTCGGCCAGCCGCTGCGTTCGTGGTTTACATTTTATCATCCGAATGTTCATTCCATGCTGACGGAAGTGACCTACTGCCTCACATGTTATCTTTTAGTGCTGCTCATCGAATACGTGCCGATTGTGCTGAAGAACAGGCAGCTTCGTCAGGTGCCGCGGCTGCTGGTTTTTGAATTTGAACTTCACAAACTTCTGCCCGTGCTTGCAGGGGTTGGAACGTTTTTATCATTCTTCCATCAAGGTTCGCTCGGCGGATTGTTCGGTGTTCTGCATGGACGTCCCTTTGCATTCCGGGAAGCATTCGGCATCTGGCCTTCTACGTTTTTCTTGTTTATTTTATCGGCAGCGGCGGCGGGACCGAGTTTTATTCTGCTCACAACATGGCTTGTGCAGAAGATTACACAAAAGCAATTGGTCAAGCAGGGAGTGCTGCAATATCTCGGAAAAATATCGGGCTACTTGCTGCTTTTGTATGTTATGGTAAAATCCATCGATTCGCTTATATGGATCAACAAGACCGCTCCGGCTGCCGGAGTATCTGCATATCAGTTTTACGGCGGGGGGNNCGGAAGCTGGATTTTATTTGTTGAAATTGTTGCGCTCGGACTTTTGCCTGCATTACTGCTGGTTTCCCAAAAAGTGCGGGAAAATAAAGTCTGGCTTGTGCTTTCTGCATTCATGGTTTGCTGCGGTGTGATGCTGAATAGATTTGTAATGACCATTCAGACATTATCGCTGCCGACATTGCCGTTCGATGAGCGTTTGTCGTACACTCCAAGCTGGGAAGAAGCAGCGGCATTCCTCTGCGTGGTTGCATACGGCGTTTTGCTTTATTCGTTCACATTCAGATATTCCGTTCTTTTTCCTCAGGAAAGAGAATTAGAAAAGCTGTAAAGGAGATTGATATGTTTCCCTGGGTTTATGGATTCCACTGGACCGTTTATCAGGTAGTTTTTCTGGGAGCATTTTTTGCTGCAGCGGGAGTTATTGCTGTGACGGTTTCTAAAGCGGTCATTCGCATGCGGAAAGATTTTCAGTCGGACAGGGACGATGGAATTCTGTGGCATGCGGATTTTAACGATCTTCCGGAAGCTGCAAAGCTGTGCCGGCATACCTTCACAGGTGAAGCAAAAAAAAGAATCTGCGGCAACCAATTCGATTGCGGTTCCTGCGATTATCATCCGACGGTGGTCAGGAGCGAAGGAGAAATCGGATCAATGCCAATGTACGACAAAGGTATTTTAGGAGCGCAGCTTCCGCAGGACAGATTATATCATCGCGGACACACATGGGTACGGCGGGAAGAGGATGGAACATATACTATCGGTCTGGACGATTTTATACATAGATTAATAGGAAATCCGGATCGCATCGATCTCCCGGCTCCGGGCGCGCATTTGCATGCAAACGGAACGGGATGGATAATGAAAAAGAAACGGAGCCGCCTGCGTGTGTTAGCGCCGATCGACTGTGTCGTTATAGCGCAGGGATCGATAGAAAAAGGATGGCTTCTGAAAGTGCGCACAGACGAAGCGCCGCTGCGACTGGGACATTTACTACGAGGGGAAGAAATAGCGCCGTGGATCATGCATGAAGCTGAGAGACTGGAAAAAATGTTTGAAATGGCTCACGTAGGATGCACGCTGGCAGACGGGGGAGAGCTCATGCCTGATATCGACAAGCTCTATCCAAAAGTCGATTGGGAAAGCGTCTGGGGAAATATGCTGTTAGAGGGATGAGGAGCGGTTATTTAGTTCTTAGTTCGTAGTGCTTAGTTCATAGTTCTTGGTTCGTAATTTAAAATGTCGTGTTAATTGAATGTCTTCCTTCCGATTTGTATCACGCATTCGCGTGATAACATTTTCAGGCCTCCGGCTAATTCGCAATCATACTTGTCCAAGACTGTCATCCCCGAATGATCTTGTCGGGGATCCAGGTTAGAGCCTATTCCTGGATTCCCTACTAAGCTGGAAGCTTAATGATGTCGTACCGCGTAGCTGGATGTCTATTCATCCCTCCGGCTGCGATCGGCAATTTCTTCTCACAATTCGAGATTGACAATTGGCGATTCGCGATTCTCAATTCCCCTCCCTCTTGCTTTTAATTTCAAGAAATCGCATATTTCTTCCGGGCGGAAAATGTAAGGCACTATCACACACCAACTTCGCTCAATTTTAACGTCTGTATTTTTCCAAATAAAACCGGGTGGCATTTATGTTGGATAAAGACACAACGTTTCATCGAATCGGATTTTCCAATCGACCTGGATTACATCAACTGCGCACTCAACTGACCTGCGGCGATAAAGTGTACATAAGACTGCATGGACGATGGATGATATATACGTACTTATGGCAGGTATGCCTTGCAGCATAATTATACGTTTGAACACACGCAAAAATATGGCTATAATTAGACCCAGACTAAATGATCATTTTAATCTTCCTTTTATACAGGAAGGGGTGGATTTTGCCATTCCATTTTTAGATGAAGATCTCCCACTGTATATCGATCCGTTTTTGCTCTGGAAAATACCTTCTCAACAAGATAATTCACTCCATACATCGGTAGTGAATTCATTTAATTATTTAGGTCATATATTTATAAAAGGAAATGAAGATGAAGCTAAAAAGCTTCTTATCGAGCTAACTGAATGTAATGAGGTGGGATTAGGAAGTTCTGCTACTAGGGTTGGCAAATATATTGGGGATAAAACTGCGCATGAAACTCTTTCTCTCTATAAAACTATTCCCCAAATAAATAAACAAGGATTCCAACATTTTGAGGAAATCCAACTTTATATAGAGCATATTTCCAAAGATAGGGTAAGCGATATAGCTTGTTCGTTGATTAAATCATTTTTAATTGATTTCACAATAGATCAATGTAATAAACTTAAAATACCTATTGAAAAATGTTCTGTACGTTTGTTCGATTATAAAGCAAAAAAGATAAAAGATGAAGAGACTTATTTACCCTTAAACCCAACTAACAAACGACCGATTATTCTCACACCTAAAAGATGGCTTAGATTTGTTCCATGGATTGATTATGATGATTACTTCGGTAATTATTATATCAAGGACATTGACAAAACGTATGATGGCAAATTAAATCGAGTACAAATATTAAATTTTAATCGAAACAATTATGATTTAGTGCATACCTATATCACNNCTGCGAATCGTAAACTAAAATCAATAAAAAGACTTCCAACGGGCAAGACAAACAATGCAGATAAAGATTATGAAGATGGCATGGTTCAAATCATGGCATCGCTTCTATATCCATATCTTGACTATGCAAAAGAACAGAGTAGAACTGATTCAGGCACACAGATCAGAGATTTAATATTTTACAATAACCGTTCCTATGATTTTCTTAAAGATATATATGATTTGTACGAGTCTAGGCAAATAGTAATTGAGTTAAAAAATGTAAAAGAAATTGAGCGCGAACATATTAACCAATTGAATAGATATTTAACAGAACAATTTGGAAAATTTGGCATTATTTTTACCAGAAATAAGGTGCCAAAGAATATTTTTCAAAATACCATAGATCTGTGGGCTGGACAGCGAAGATGTATTATAGTTATGGATGATAGCGATTTAGAATTTATGTGCAACGTTTACGAGAGCAAACAGAGAAATCCAATAGAAATAGTTAAGAAAAAATATATTGAATTTACCAGAAGTTGCCCAGCGTGAGAGATTAAGATGAAAGAAACCGAAATAAACACATTTGAAAAAGTTCAAACTCAATTAGAGAGCTTGCACTCAGAAATAAGTGCTTTAACAAAAAAATCTCAGAATGATGCACTTAACAAGTTTAAATTAAAATTTGTGAATCAAGCGCTTGAAGAAGCAAATGTAATTTTGGGAAAAGAGTATAAACCTTTCGCAAACTATGATAAGTTTGATGAGAATGACCTTCCTACCAACAGTGATGTAACGATGATATTAGGACAATATCTAAATTGTATGGAAAAACTTCGCGCAGACAATATTTATCAAAAGCTAGGTTCATGGTATTGGCGCGTAAATGGTAAAGAGTCTTATCTAAGAACTTCTACTCCTAATAAATTGAAAGAATGATATGGGCAAAGTAAATAAATCTAACAAAAGTCCTACAGAGGAAGACGTTGAACAATATGAAATGCTGCATCCTATTTTGGAATCTGTGTTTGAAGAGATAAAAGAATTATCGAAGAAAAAGCAGGATGGTGCGCTAAATGTTATCAAAGTCAAAATGACCAACCGCGTTTTACAAAAGATAAAAAATGTTTTAAAAGATGATCCTACTTTGGAATTTTTAGATTTGCTTGATGAGGATACTCTGCCATCCAATAGTGATGCTGTTCTTATTATCGCCCAATATAAAGCCACGATGGAACAATTTAAAAATAAACATTATGGATATAACAGCATTGATCATGTACATGAATGGTTTACCAAGGGTTAAGAAATGTTTTTAGATTCCACAATGTTCTTCCTGCGTGTGTCCTAACCATTTTAAAAAAGCAGGGAGTATTAAGATGTCATTGCACAGCGTGCAATACAAGTTGGAAGTAAATAATATTTCCCCGATGCATCCGCGTGTGAATCCAGGCCATGAGCGGCTTGTAGGAGGAATACTGGCGGATTTACCCGCCAAAAGGTGAAGCATGGCGGGCTTGCTCGTCTTAGGCGAGAGCGCCGATCTCATTGTATGAATGTCTCGCCATTATTATTCCGTAATATCGTAAATCATTACGGGTTGCATTTCTCAAGGAGATTACAAATGGCTCTAATACCACCATTTTTTTTTGACTGTGTTACTGCAATTGGATTCGCTGATGATTCTGGCAAAATAAATTACAGTGCAACTGGTTTTCTCATCGGTAAGCTAGTTACGCCTCCACCGCCTCAATCACCAATACACTATGTTTACCTTGTAACTAACCGACATGTATTCGACGGTTCCAAAGAAGCTACACTTAGGTTTAATCCGGCAGCGGGAAATCCTGCAAAAGAATTCCAACTTTCGTTGGTATCTCAAATAGGGGCGCCTCTGTACGCTCAGCATCCCGATTCTGAAATCGACATTGCAGTGACTTCAATCAACCTTACCGTGTTAAGACAACAGGGGATACAATATGCTTTCTTTTCGGATAACAATCATGTTTTGACCCTACGAGGTCACTCCCCTGCAACAACCTCTGAAGGAGATGCCGTTTTCATTCTTGGATTCCCAATGGGCGATGTTGGAAAGGACAGAAACTACGTAGTATCCAGAAAAGGCTCTATTGCCCGAATTAGAGATACAATTTCTGGGAGTAGCAAATACTTTTTAGTTGATGCCACGATTTTTCCGGGCAACAGTGGCAGTCCGGTTGTTACCAAACCAGAATCGATGGCCATTCAAGGTACCAAGGCAATTCCCGCCGCCAATCTCTTGGGGATTGTAGCGGCGTATCTGCCTTATACTGATGTCGCAATCAGTGCACAGACCAAACGTCCACGAATAGTTTTTGAAGAGAACTCTGGTCTTGCGATTGTCTTCCCCGTTGATTCAATCATGGATGTAGTTAATGCGACTTATGCTGCTCAGCTTGCCGCGCAAGTAGCACTTACAACACCACCTCCCGTTAGTGCGCCCCCTTGAGTAACAAATACTCAAAGAAAAGAAGAAAACGGAATGAGGGGAGAAGTGTTGTTGAGAATATATTATTTTTAGTGTGTAACTCTACATTGCGGTCGTTTTGTTGTTTCAGAGATCGCTGAAGAAAGACTTCAAAGCCAGACCCGGCTGTTGCTAAGTAAAGAGGTAACCTCTTGAACGGGGTATGTCGAAATGTCCTAAGGATTATTCGAAGCTTCCGCCAATGAACGAAGCATCCCGACAAGTCGGGGGCACCACGATAACCAGCGGACTCGATACAACTGTCAGTGAGGTTTGAATGAGCTTTTATGCGGAAGCGAGTGTTGCTGAAGAGCCCGGTGCGGAAAAACCGCACGCCGGGATCCGTGCAGGGGGTGTCGAGCGATCGGGTCCCTACTGTGATAAACGCAAAATAAGGATGAAGTATGGCAGTCGGATTTCCACCAAAATATTCAGAAGAAATCAACCATGTAGATTTAAATGAGAAACAATTTATGGCTTTGGCGTTAGAAGCCATTAAATCTCTCAAATGGAATGTAGGCAGGATCAGTAAAAATAAAATTATTGCCTATAAATCAATGTCTCTTGCTTCTTGGGGCGAAGAGATTATCGTTGATATTGAAGAGCACTCCGCGACAATATCTAGTAAGTGTTCGAGCCTGCAATTTATTGACTGGGGCAGAAATAGAAAAAATGTCGAAGAATTTATTGAAGTATGCTCACCTTTGGCCGAAACAATTTCAGGAAATGCGCTCACTAATAAAGTACAAGAAATGATTTCTTCATTTCCTGAATGCGCAGATTCTCAAATCAAAGAAACTCATGATGAAAAGTCGTCTGGATTTCTTTCATTATTCAAATTCCGTAAGGGCTTTCTTATAACTCCGCTTATAATCTATATAAACATATCGATATTCATAATTATGACACTTAAGGGTGTTGATATGTTTCTTCCTAGTCCAGAAAGTGTTTTAAAATTTGGCGCTAATTTTCGTCCGCTTACTTTACAAGGGGAATGGTGGCGCTTATTGTCATCTTGTTTTATCCATTTTGGAATAATGCACCTTCTTATGAACTTATATGCTTTACTATTTATTGGATTGCTTTTGGAGCCATTATTGGGCAGCGCACGATTTTCTGTTGCTTACCTCCTTACTGGACTTACCGGGAGTATATCCAGTTTATATTGGCATGAAATGACAGTGAGTGCGGGAGCGTCTGGTGCCATCTTCGGATTGTATGGAGTTTTCCTTGCTATGCTTACAACCAGGCTCATCGATGAGGCAAAACGGAAATCTCTCCTTATGAGTATTGGTATTTTCGTTTTTTATAATTTAATGAATGNNGGAATGGAATGAAAGGAAATATTGACAATGCTGCTCATATTGGCGGATTAATCGCTGGTCTTTTTATTGGCTATTCTTATTATTTTAGTCTCAAAAAGCCCGCTGACCTTCAGTTGCAAATAGCATCACTTTGTTTCGTGACAGCCATTTTAGTTTCCTCAACTTTTATTATCTATTCAACGACACCTAATGATATTGCAATATTTCAAAAAAATCTCGAAACATTTTCGCTTTTAGAACAGCAAGCCATACATGGAATTCAATTTTCTCATAAACCATCTACCGATAGCGCTTTAATTGCAATCAAGGAGCATGGAATCCCAAAATGGAATGAAGCAATTGCTTTATTAAATGAGACTGATAAATTAAAAGTATCTAAAGAGTTGCATAAAAGAATTCAACTTATCAAGCATTATTGTGAATTACGAATACGATCCTATGAATATCTTTCTCAAGTTCTTGAAGGCAAGGCGAAGCTAAATTCTATAGAGAGTAATTTTATAAATAATGAACTCAAGAATGTCATTCAAGAAATTAAGGATAACACTNNCCATTTTAAAAAGAGCTCGCCTTAGGCGAGAGCGCCACATCGTGGCAACGCCGATCTCATTGGAGGAATATTTTGCCATTATTTTCGTAATATAGAAATCGTTTGAGCGTAATTTGCACACAACAGTATAGTTAAGGAAAATATTATTTATGCCATTAATAGAAGATGGATTTGATCCTTCAAGTCTTAATGACCCCGTTGCCATGCAGACCCAATGGAAAATGATTAGCAGACTTCATTCAGGCCTTCTTAGGGATCACAATCTTGTTAAAATAAATAACTTCAAAATGGAATTTAAAGCAACAATAGGATGTAGACTATTATTTTTGATTCCTTTGATCTTTTTAATATTCTTTACAATATATTTCCTTGTTAATTTATCGTCCGAGTTGTCACCGCATCAATTCATAGTTTACATGGTTGTATTCTTGTTATCTCTTGCTTTTATGATTGCAATAGGATGCATATTTTACTTAATCACTATGCCAGTGGTTTTTGATATGCGCATAAGAGCTTTCTGGAAGGGGCGAAAAACAGCGGCTATAATTGGTAATATTGAAGGAGTCAAACACTTTACCAAGTATGACGATATTCATGCACTTCAACTTCTTAGTAAATATTCATATGGAAAAACATCTGGTTATAATTACGAGTTAAATGTTGTTCTGAAAAACGGAAACCGCATCAACTTGGTTAGTTATAGGGGTGAGGAGGAGATTGAAGAAGATTGTCAGGTGTTGTCCAAATTTCTTGATAAGCCTGTCTGGAATGCAATTTAATAATGGGTGCTACAATACAGATATTATTGCGCCCTCGTGAGTATCAAATACTCAAAGAAACGGAAAAATCGAAGTTGCAAGAGAAGTGTTGTAGAGCATATTCTTTTTAGGGCGTAACTCTTCATTGCGATCTTTTTTATGTTTCGAAGATCGCTGAAGAAAGATTTAAAAGCCATGCCCGACTGTTGCTTTGATGAAAGAGGTAACCTCTTAAACGGGGTATGTCGAAATATCCTAAGGATTATTTCGGGCATCCGCCAATGAACGAAGCATTCTGACAAGTCGGGAGAACCACGCTAATCAGCGGGCTCGATACAATTGTCGTTGAGGTTTGAATGAGCTTTTGTACGGAAGCGAGTATTGGTGAAGATCCCTGTGCGGAAAAACCGCACGCCGGGATCCGTGCAGAGGGTGTCGAGCGATCGGCGTCCCTAATGCGGTAGCGTGAAAGCAAATAGAAGTTTGTACATATGCAAAAGATATTTCAGCCATATTCGATGCGCACTTATAGTTACGGCTCGCTAGACAGCCAAGAGGGCGATTTGTACTTACCTAATGTCTCACGACCTCCGGTACTGTGCCTACTTCATGGTGGTTTTTGGAGAATGCCATACGGTCGAGACGAGTTGACAACCATAGCGAAAGATCTTGCAGCTCGGGGATATGCGGTTTGGAATGTTGAATATCGAAGACTGGGCGCCCCCGGAGGCGGTTGGCCGGGAACTCTTTACGATGTTGTATCAGCGATAGATCACCTCGCGACGATCGTGACGGATGGGATTGAACTTGATTTGAACTGTGTCATCGTTGCCGGGCATTCTGCAGGCGGACATCTTGCATTATGGGTCGCAGCACGGAATAAACCTGCGAATATCTCTTCATTGGTTCGCGTCCGGCCTATTGCGGCAGCTGGTCTGGCCGCGATTACCGACCTTGCACGTGCGTTCAAACTCAATGCAGGAAAAGGTGCAGTCAACGAATTTCTTGGCGGATCGCCTAGTCAATATCCAGATCGCTATACAGCCGCGTCACCAATTGAATTGTTGCCCCTCGGTGTAAGGCAACTGATTATTCACGGTATTCAAGACGAAGCGGTACCAATCGACCTTTCTCGAAGTTACGCTGTTGCGGCGCAAACTTCTGGTGATTGTGTCGAGTTTGTTGAGTTGCCGGATGTAGGACATATGGATTTCTTAGATCCAAGTAGCAAAGCACATGCTGCCTTTTGCGAATGGCTTGCCACTCAAGTCATAACAGTATGAGCACACCGCCTCTTGAGCAACAAATACTCAAAGAAAGGAAGAAAACGGAATGAGGAGAGAAATATGGATATTTCGTTCTCAATAGTTTTTACTTATTATTGTGCTGTTCAATCTTCAAATCCTTGATCAACGGCTTTCATTCAGTGTCCATAGAGAATGAACATAGTGCAATGGCTTAGTTCAATTAAATATTATCCGCACTTGGACACAAGGATTTTTGTAACTTTAATTTTATTTTGGCCCCAATGCGGATAAAATCCTTAACGTTTGGCGGCAAGAAATACATTTCATAAGGAGGCATTAATGAAAAATCATCGTTCAACGTAAATAAGCTTCTATCCAAATTATGGAGGAAAAAATGAAATACTTTATAGCCTTTGCTATCGCAGTTGCATTTCTTTTTTGTCACGTGTATGACTTAAAAGCCCAATGGATAAAAACAAACGGACCTTGTGGAAGCAGTGGAGTTATTAACTCCATTGCAATTGATAATTTAAATATCTTCGTGGCATCTAATAGAGGTATTTATCGTTCCACAGACAAAGGTAATAGTTGGTCATTTGTATATTCGATGGATTCATCAACTTATTCCATTACATCTTTAGCAATCAACAGCTCTTACGTTTATGCGGGAACCAATTTATTCAATAGTTATGGTATTTTACGTTCTTCAGACAACGGCACTAGTTGGTCTCCGGACACCGCAGACAATTCACCAAGAATTGGGATATATGCGCTGTCTGTGCACGAATCTCTCGTTCTTGCTTCCTCTGCATATGGTCAGTCATTTCCAGGTATGTTCCGTTCAACCGATAATGGAGGAAGTTGGGCAAGAATCCTGCCAACTGGTATAACCAGCTATGTAGTCCAAGGCTCCAAAGTATTTGCAGCAGCGGGTATGAATCCTGCTATCCCTTATGGAGTCTATTTTTCCAACGACACTGGTGCATCCTGGACAGCGACTAATTTCCCAAATAAAAGAACATATTCTGTTGCTGTGAAAGGGACTACTGTTTTTGCCGGCACCGATAGTAGTATCTATAAATCCACAGATAATGGTAATACATGGAATATATCAAAATCCGTTCTAGGTCAGGTTAGCGCGATTGTAATTAGCCCATCTGGTTCATTTGTCTATGCTGGAACAAATAATGGAGTATTTCGATCAACAGACCTTGGAGAAACATGGACGGCGACGAATACGGGGATAACATCAAATAGTGTTTTATCTCTTGCTCAATTCCCCGCTGGTAGTGCTGACAGTTCATATATTTTTGCAGGGACGAATGGCGGGATATTCTGTTCCAAGGATAACGGTTCAACTTGGAGAGCTTGCGGACTACCTAACGATCAGTTTTCGTCCAATTCTTTTCTCGCCGCCAGTGGTTCCATGCTTTTAGCAGGATCAGGATATATGAAGGCGTCTAGTGATAAATTTGGACACTCTATTGGATGGCAGGGCAATATTAATGGTTCAGTTATATTTCTATCGACTGATAATGGCTCGACATGGACTGAAGCAGACTTAGGCCTTGCCGGTTTGAACACACGTCTTGGGTCTCTTATTGTGAATGGTTCCGACATTTTTGCTGGAACATATCCCGGTGGTGTTTTTATTTCGACGAACGGTGGTACAAGCTGGGAAAATTCGAGTTTCGGCATGAATAACACGAACGTTCACGCACTCGTGGCAAGTGAATCGTATATATTTGCTGGTACAACTGGCGGAGGGGTCAATATATCAATGAACAACGGTTTAAACTGGACCGCATCCAATTTCGGGTTGACGGATATAACCATTTATGCACTTGCTATAAGTGGTTCAAATCTTTTTGCCGGAACTTTAATGAAAACAGGATCTCAAAATATCCCCATTTACAATAACGACGTTTTTTTCACCTCTGATCATGGAACAACCTGGGCGAAGATCGATTCGCAGTCAACATCAGGAATAACTCCACTGATTACATGCTTATCCGTCAATGGATCTAATGTTGTCGTCGGCACAGGTAACCTTACAACTAGTTATTCACAATGGAAACAAAGTGGCAGCGTTTATCGGTTGACGTTTGATGGTGAAAAATGGAATAGATCTGATTCTGCATTATCCGGAAATTACATATCATCACTTGTCTCCACTGGTTCCACCTTTTTTGCTGGAACATATACCGGCGGTGTCTTTGCTTCCTCGAACAATGGTGTCAGTTGGACTTCTATCAATGATGGATTGACAGATTTGAGCGCCATATCACTTGTTATTCATAACTCGAATTTGTTTGCTGCAACATCGAGCGGTGTTTGGAGACGGCCGTTATCAGAAATTACATCCGTACAACCCGTCAAGAGAGCACTTCCAACGAGTTATAATTTAGCACAAAACTATCCGGATCCTTTCAATCCATCAACAAAGATTATGTACTCTGTTCCGGCAACCGGACTGGTTACGTTGAAAGTGTATAACATTCTTGGCCAAGAAGTTGCGACATTGTTCTCCGGAATAAGAAATGCAGGTAATTACGAAGCAACATTTGACGGCTCGAAACTCGCAAGTGGAGTGTATTTCTACCGTCTCCAAGCCGGCAATCATATGCTTGTCAAGAAAATGTTAATGCTTAAATGAGCGCCGACTGCAAAACTAT
>PMML01000041.1 GCA_003162695.1 Ignavibacteriota bacterium
CAAATCGTATATTTCCTGGCAGACATCATCGAGCAGCAATCCTGCATTAATCTTCGATGTCACCTCAGAAAGCCGCTTGACCTCGTCGAGATGTGCCTGCATATTTTTCAGCTTTCTCTCGACGTGTTCAACCAGTACCCTCTTCCGCGAAAGATGGGATTTAATGGCAGCCACTGCCTCATCTACCGTAAACGGTTTATGCAAAAAATCGTCTGCTCCCAGATTCATTCCATGACGATGGGTTGCCGGATCATAGAGCGCTGTTATAAAAATGAACGGGATAGTTGAGAATTGTTCTTCCTGCCGGAATGCTTCGAATGTCTCATAACCGCTCATATCCGGCATAATAATATCGCATAATATAATGTCGGGCGGTGTCTGTAATGCAAGAACCTTAGCGGCACTGCCGGATTCAGCTATGATGCATTGATAACCCTTTTGTTCTAATTTCTTTTTAAGGGAAATTCCAAATGCCGTTTCAGTGTCTATGAGGAGTACGGTTTCCATGACATTCTCTCTATGAATAAATTACCTTCTTCAATTCTTTCAGCGGTTTTTGCCTACAATCCGACAATAGTCAAAAATAATATTTCCTGTTACTCATAAAATTGTCGTTGTCAACATATCGTATTTATGATTTCCTTGCAATTTATAAATCCCAAAACGATGGCGTGCCATTCCGTAAGCAGCTTCCGGCCCCGGACTGATTGATTAGTATTTTCAAACTGGATTTATCCGTCGATCTATCCCGGAAATGAATGATACAGAACGATCATCTACAGCCTCACTTGTCTTGAGCGGTATAATTCGGAACGTCACTTCCATTTATTAATATGACCGGAGTTCATGCAAGACCAAATCAAATAATATTCTTCATTCTACATAGGTCTTTTTCATCCATCCTTCGAGGATTGGATATTTCTCTCTATGCGCATACTAGAGACGTGGGCGAAAAGTCGGTTCCGCGGGAATTCGTATCCCATTCTAAGACGGATTTGCGACACCTATTTTCAACTCATGAGTTCTCGTCTACGTTTCTAGAATACTGATGTTTTTAAAAATTTGAAATCACCCGAAAGGATGGAAAAAGGATTAATTCTTTTAGAATCCGGTATATTGACTCACAGATGACCGGCAGTTACGACAAGACTATAACAGATAAAACAGAGTAAGAATGAGGGTCGATAGAAAGAGGCGGTTCAACGGGAATGAAGGATTTAATCTTTGCTCTCCGTAAGCGAGTGTGCAGGACATCTACATTGGATAGTATGAAAATAGATATTTACTATCGAAGCTTAAACACCGGAAACTTTATTGAACATACGAGTGGAGCCGAAGAATCGACAATCAACATATTGAGTTAGCGAATTCTACAGCGACTTGATTCACTCTCTGCTAAAAAGGGCTTAATCCTTCTTTCATACCTTTGCCCTATTACACTTCATTGATTTCTTGTGTAGCCTTCCTAAGGAATAATGCTCGTCGGACAATTGTCCGGCATTATTCCGCCGTTCCAATTGTCTCCTTCAATCCGATGAAGAGTTGAATATTTCGTTGAACGGCATATTTTAACCGATCGCCATGAAAGGACGGCCGATAATGAAAAATCTTAAGCTCAGTTTCTTTTTGCTTTACGCTTTTATAGCCGTGAGTATTGCAGTTTCCTCCATAAACTGCGCAGGCAGCTATGAAGCAAACATCAGCGACCAGCCTATTTGGGGGCCGACAGGATATGATCGCGCGGATTTTTATTTTATTCCCGATATAGACTGCTACTATTCCGTATCCGAACATGAGTATATTTATAAGGAAGGATCAGGCTGGTCACATGGCGCAACGCTGCCGTCGAGATATGGAAGTTATGATCCATATAATTCGTATAAAGTCGTCGTCAATGAAAAAACGCCGTATCAAAACCACGATGTACATCAGGCTAAATATGCAGCATACAAAAGTGTGAAGAATCAGCCGGTAATTCGCGACAGCAAAGATCCTAAATACTTTGTGATCAAAGATCATCCCGAGCATGACAATTGGGTCAAAGGACAAAAGCATTAACTGACCCCAAGCATTATGAAAAACGGAGAGGCGTAAGTCTTCTGCAGCAGGATGGCTTACTTTCCTCCTCTTTTTACTCGGAGTATGATTCTCTCAATCAAGAGCGACCGGATCACTTTCAAATATTTGGAATATTACCTGTATATCACTGGCCTGCTCTTTGGAGCGGGCAGCAGGATAAGCCTGGATAAGAAGTTACAAAAGATAATAATAAATAGAGAACGTTGTTTTCATCGCAAAAACGGAATAATGGTACTTAAATTTAGAAATTAGGCAAATTAAATCTTTTCTTGTCTCCACAATCAAAAAGAGAATTTATATGAAAAAGATTGTTTTCTTAGGTCCGGTTTTATTATTTCTTTTTTCCTGCGTTGCGATACAACCCATCATAAAAGAAGATTACGATAAAGTCACTAACTTGAAAAGAATCTATTTAATCCAAAATTTATGTCCCCAGAATAAGTCCGGCAGCATTGAATTTAATATGGTTTATCATCTCAGATATGCATCTCAGTTATGGATTTCGATTAAATATTTTTCTGATAACTGGCTCTATATAACGGCAGAAAAAAGTTTAGTACTTCTCATTGATGGTGAAAAGATCGAACTTTCAGGTGAGGGAAGTTTCAATAGACGACATGTCGACAGTTACGGCATCAATGAAACAGCCCGCTATCTTATATCGAAAGAATTGCTCGACAAATTGTCCCGAGCGTATAAAATCGAAGGAAAACTCTTCGGCATGGATTATTATGAAACTTTTTACCTTGATGAAAACAATATAAAAGCTATCAGAAAATTCAAAACGAAAATAGAAAATATTTAGCTCATTCGAATAGATATTAATACCGTTCCAATTAAATAATATTGTATTTTGTCATGCAGAATTGTATTGTATTCTGTAAAATAAATCTGTCCGACTGCGAGTCGTTCCATAGGTCACATAGTGATGCCTATGGCAAACTCCTATGGAGGACTCTACAAGCAGGAATTAAGGCAGAATTACAAAAAATTTATTTTAAAAGACATTGACATACATCAGATTTACTATTGGTAAATTCAGAGAGACTAACTTATTATTCGGATGGAGTATCGATTTGCAGCTGCATTCGTTTTCTTTGTATGCCGGCCGGATAAAGACAGCATCCGGCCTTTTGAAAGCCGCATTCCTTTATATTTCGAAATCAATTCATCGGTGCCAGAGAATCGGATCGAATTCCAAAGGTACTGCAACACCATCGAAATGCGGTATTAGTCTGGCTGTATAGTCCCCTGGAATACGTGCCGCAGACACAGCCGCGCTGTAAAAATATATGTCTGATGCATCGGTCATTGGATGAAGAAGCTTCATCTCCTGCCGAACCAGCGCACCACCATTGATCCCATCGGCATAAAGCTCAATACGCACAGCGGCCGGATCCAGGTCGCCAAGATAAATTTGGACCTCAAAGACATGCTGCCCGTCGTGAGTTTCAGACTTCACCTCGACGAAGTGCAGGTTATTCCACTTCTGCTTCAGATTGTTCTTCCAATCTACTATTTGCTTGCCTATAATGCCTTTGCCGTCAGCCCGTTCGCGGTATGCTTGTGCAGCCGGAATATAGTGCTGCTCTGTGTATTCCCCTACCGTACGGTTGGCAGAAAAGCGCGGTGTCAACTGTGCCATACTTTCCCGCATTCGCTTAACCCATGCAGTGGGAATCCCGCTCTCGTCTCTTGTATAAAATTCAGGGATCACCTCTCGCTCGAGCAGATCGTAAAGCTTGTCGGCTTCGATAGCGTCCCAAGCGGGATCATCGCCATGTTCCAGACCATCCCCCAATGCCCATCCTACTTCAGGTGTGTATGCCTCAGCCCACCAGCCGTCCAACTCCGAAAGATTGATGCCTCCNNCCGCTCGTTCCACACGCTTCCCACGGACGCCGGGGTGTATTGATCCAGACATCCACTCCCTGAACCAAGCGCTCTGAAAGCAGCATATCGTAGTCACTCAGGAATATCACATGGCCCCGGGCATCGGAACTGCGAATAAAATGTATCCATTCCTGAATCAAGGACTGCCCGGGCTGATCCGCCGGATGGGCTTTGCCCGCAATAATAAGTTGCACCGGGTGATGGGGATTGGTCAACAGACGAAGCAGCCGTTCCGGATCGTGCAGCAGGAGATTCGTCCTTTTGTATGTTGCAAAACGACGGGCAAAGCCCAGGGTTAAATTATTTGGATCAAAGAAATGCTTCGCCGCGTCAATATCCTCGATCGACGCACCTGATGCTGTTAATTGCTTGGACAATCGTTCTCGGGCGTATTCAACAAGGGCTTTGCCGGCGGCGGTTCGGAATTGCCAGAGGATGGAATCGGAAACCCGCCGAATGTTCTGCTCCAGGTTTTTCGTAGTACCAAGCCAACGGTCTTTTCCACAGGCTTCCGTCCATAGATCATCGGCCAGGGCAGAGTCCCATGTCGGCATATGGACTCCATTCGTTACATGTCCGACCGGGATTTCGTTTAGCGGCCAGCGAAGAAAAAGATGCTCAAAGAGATGCCGGCTTATCTCTCCGTGCAAGCGACTCACACCATTGACCGCCCCGCTGCCATGGACCGCTAAGTATGCCATGTTGAAACTTTCCGATGAGTCACTTGAGTCTTGGCGGCCAAGGGCAAGTAAATCGTGGATTGAAATGCCAAGCTTTTCCTGGGCGTATCGGCCAAGGTATTGCCGGATAATGTCCGGATCAAAACGGTCAAAGCCTGCAGTTACAGCAGTGTGTGTTGTAAAGAGATTCCCCGCTCGCGTGACAGCTAAAGCTGCTTCAAACGGCTGGCCTGTTTCTTCCATATAATGTCGTGCTCGTTCCAGCACAGCGAAGGCAGCATGCCCTTCATTCAAATGACAAACTTCCGGCTTGATGCCAAGTGCGCTGAGCAGCCGCCATCCGCCTATTCCAAGCACCATCTCTTGTTTCAACCGCAATTCCGGACCGCCTCCATAAAGTTCGCTGGTAATGCCCCGATGAAGAGGAGAGTTCGCAGCATCATTGCTGTCCAATAAGTAGAGCTTAATTCTTCCGACCTGCACCTGCCATGCCCGCAGCCAGACCGAATAACCCGGTAAGGCGATCTCCAACCGTAACCACTCTCCGTTTGGATGGCGTAACGGCGTGATCGGAAGTTGTCCGGGATCGTTGTACGGATAAAGCGCCAGTTGCGCACCGTTCCTATCGAGTTCCTGCCGAAAATATCCTTGCTGGTAAAGCAGCCCCACACCAATTACCGGTACACCCAAATCACTGGCGGTTTTAAGTTGATCTCCTGCCACATTACCGAGCCCTCCGGAATAGATCGGCAGCGCTTCACTCAACATAAATTCCATACTGAAGTACGCAACGCATGTCAGGGAAGACTTAGGATAATTTTGCTGGAACCATGCGGATGCTTTTTCTGCTTGCTTTTTGGATTCTACGAGCGCATCGATCTTCTTCCGAAAATCGGGATTGGATAAAACTTCCTTAACTTTTTCTCGAGAAACGGTCTGCAGAACATCCCATGGATGATGAGTCAGTTCCCATAATACCGGATCAAGCTGCCGCCATATCTCATCTGCAGCATGATTCCAAGACCAACGCATATCCAAGGCCAGTTCCGCCAGAGAATCGAAACCCTCAATATCGGTGGGTAAAAAGTCCCTGATCAAACTATGGATACGTAAATGATTGTTCATGATTTTACTTTCATTCGTTTAAGGAGGTTCGATACAGCGAATGGTATCGATTCTGACACCGTGTTGGATTCTAAAGCCTTTATTAGCACTTTGAGCAAATCGTTGAATCCACTCTCTTGCTGATTCCGTAAAACATGGTGCACTCCTTGGCGCAAGAGAACAGAATCAGTATCATCTTCGACTAGCGCGCGCAACAATGACGGCCATGCCCCTTTTTTAAATTTCCTCAAAGCCTCAGCAGCTAACCATGCTACATCCGGGTCAGTGTCTTCTAGCGCTCTCACTAACGATGGTATTGTTCTCGTATCGCCTATGACACTAAGAGTCTTTGCCGCTTCCCAGCGAACATGATCATTTTTGGAATTTTGTAATATCCGGATGAGAGAAGAAACGGCGGGTTTACCAATAGCTGCCAAAGATTTCCTTGCTTTCATACGAGTTGCACTGTCCTTACTTTCCAGTAAGTCTATCAAGGATTCTATATTTATGCCGGTTAATTCTTGCTTGCTCATTTGTTTACCTCCGAAGGAATTGCTGCAGCAGAACCTATTTTAAGAGCATTGTTCACAATACTCTGAGCTTCCTCCATGATGCGGCGCAGATGATCCGCTCCACGAAAACTCTCTGCGTAGATTTTGTAGATGTTTTCAGTTCCGGATGGACGCGCCGCGAACCATCCGTTTTTTGTCGTTACCTTCAGTCCGCCGATAGGTGCGCTGTTTCCCGGTGCTTGAGTGAGTATTTTTTCGATCTTTTCACCCGCCAACTCCTTATTCGAAATCTCCCGGCGGGAAAGGCTCTTCAATATCTTCTTTTGCTCTGGCGTGGCCTGCGCTTCAGCGCGGTCATAGGCCGGTTCACCGAACTCTCGCGTAAGTTCACGATATATCTCTCCAGGATCTCGGCCCATTTTTGCCGTTATCTCCGCAGCAAGTAAAGCCGGAATAAATCCGTCTTTGTCCGTCGTCCACACTGATCCATCCATACGGACAAATGAAGCGCCTGCACTTTCTTCGCCGGCAAAACCAAGTGAGGCACTGAGCAAACCATCAACGAACCACTTGAAACCGACCGGCACCTCATAGAGCTTGCGGCCAAGTTTCGCGGTGACACGATCAATCATTTGACTGCTCACGACCGTTTTGCCCGTTGCTGCTTCCTTACGCCAGTTCGGCCGGTGTTGAAAGAGATAGAAGATGGCGGCAGAAAGGTAATGGTTGGGCGGCAGTAACCCTGCGCTTTTAGTAACAATGCCATGGCGATCATGGTCGGTGTCGCAAGCGAAGGAAATATCAAAGCGATCCTTCATATCAATCAATCGCTGCATAGCATAAGGGGAAGAAGGATCCATACGGATCTGTCCATCCCAATCAACGGACATAAATTTAAAGGTTGGATCAACGGTCTCGTTGACGACCTTAAGATTGAGTCCGTAACGTTCAGCGATATGTCCCCAGTAATGGACGCCGGCGCCGCCAAGCGGATCGACACCCATGCTAATTTTAGCATCACGAATAGGATTCATATCGATCACATTGATGAGATCGGTAATGTAAAGATTAAGATAGTCGTGCAGGTGAGTCGTTGGAGCGCGAAGAGCTTTTTCAAATGGAATCTTTTTTACACCTGCAAGGCTTTTCTCGAGAAATTCATTCGCCTTTGCTTGGATCCAATCGGTAACATCGGTTTCAGCCGGCCCGCCATTCGGAGGGTTATATTTGAACCCTCCGTCATGAGGCGGATTATGCGAAGGCGTAATTACTATGCCGTCGGCAAGTCCTGTTTTGCGCCCGCGGTTGTATGTTATAATGGCATGAGAAATAACGGGAGTTGGAGTGTATTCATCTTTCTCCGCGATCATGACTTCCACACCATTTGCCGCCAGCACTTCCAGCGCGCCGGCAAGTGCCGGTACGGAGAGTGCATGTGTATCCATACCAAGGAAAAGCGGACCATCTATCTTCTGCTGTTTTCGATAAAGACAAATGGCCTGAGTAATGGCGAGTATATGCCATTCGTTGAATGCTTTGTCGAATGCCGAACCGCGGTGCCCGGATGTTCCAAACATAACGCGCTGCGCCGCTACCGACGGATCCGGTACATCGGTATAATAGGCCGTAATAAGTTTGGGCACATTAACCAGCATCGCTGGTTCGGCAGGCTTTCCTGCAAAAGGACTTATTTTCATGTCGGCTTTCTCAATTATCTTTGCGATATCTTCTCATCTGCAAATCCGTCAACTCCCGCATTTTGAAATTGGATTTGACTCAAAAATTCCACGCCGGACTTCGAGTACATTTATACCTGCCGCTCGTACTTGGCAATAGCTATTGAGACCCGCTCCTTCTGCCGGCCCTTTTTCATCCTAACATTTATTGGAATCGGGCACAATATGCCAATGTTCTCTTTTAAATCGAGTAATATATCTATCCACGGACTACCTTGCGTAGTGACCGAAACCAAAAATCAACAAACAAATAATCAAAATCCAAAAGATGGCGTCGACAAACGCCCTGCTTTCCTGATTCGTGGTATCCTTTTCTTTCGACTTCATGCGCAAACGGCGGGTCCGCGGGCTGGCCGCCGTGAGCAGCAATGAAACCAGAATTCCCATGAAAACAATAGGCAACCAGCCTATTCCCCAATACACGGGACCAAAGGGAACGAGCCATACGCCGCCGGCCCATGCGAAAAGGGACACCACAAGAAAAAACAACAGGTAACTGTCCCATGGTCCCCTTGTGCCAAAAGCACGGGAAACTACCGAAACAATAATCATCCCAAAGAAAAGGGCAACCAATAAATCAATTATAAACATGAGTTTCTCCTTTTTATTTTAGTGACTTGCCATCCGCTCTTTTAATTTATTCCGATGGATTTTTTTAACACATTTTTTCAAACTGCTCTGTCCCGGAATATTGCGATCATTCATCCGCATGCCTTTAATAGGAAAAAGAAAGACCGATAAAACCTCTGTGACCGAACTGATCGAACCGCAGCAGAGTTTCACCATAGCCGTACCAGTATTGCAGGTAAATTGCAAAATTCATATCCGGAAGCTGCTGCTGGAATTCCACTTCATAAGTATTTTTTTGGGGGCCACAAAATATCGGCATTTTTACAGTCAACTGGTGGTCATTTAATATCCCTCCCCAGAGAAAATTCCTGATACTTATCCCGATCTCACCCTGACCCATGTAATCAAGAAAATTATTGCTGCTGCCGATAGACTGAAGATAGGCATCCTGGTCGGAATAACCTGATGCGTGCCAGAGTTTTACATAGAATAAGGCTTTGTCCGACTGGAAGGAATTGGTTACTTCCAATTTTTCTATTGATTCGAGACCGAACATGACCAGAACATATTGCCTGTTCCAGCCTCGTGACTGGATGCCGGCAAGGCCGTTGGATTCGTGTTCAATAGGACTTATAATAATATTGCGTAATTTAAACCGACCGAAAAGAAAAGCATTAATCGGATAATCTAAAAAAAACTCCGGATTATAGTCGCTCTCCTCAAAAGGCATTGAGCTCTGTCCCACATCCCAGAGTGATTTTTGCGTATAGGCAACATAAGCAGGGAAAAGATCATATTTAAAAACATATAAGTCCGGCCGCAGTACCTGGAACTTCATACTTATCTGAAACTTGATCTGCGCGCTATTATTCCCGGGCCATTGATTTAAAGAAATATAATTTACCTTGTGCGCAAAAACAGGGCTGTCCTGTTTTCCCCCAATACACTTACTTTGAGATGATTTCTGCCGTTGCCCGGCGGACGGAATGTTATCAGAATTATTCATGTCGTGCAACTGATTCGTTGTATCCGCTTTTTGGACCGTTTTTGCAGGATCAACCTGTAGAACAATTTCACCTGCATCGCCATGGACGGCAAAAAACAGCAGGGCGATAATCGTTATAATTAATTTTTCCACAATATCTCTAAGCAATCCGGGTTGAGGACACACGCAAAGTGCGGTTCACCAAGCCGGGATTTTTTGGGGCATTGAAAGCAACCGGCCGCATTGGAATCAAATGAGCCGCAATATCTGAATAAGACGAACCGATCCACTTAGAACATTTCACCTTCATTGCCTGTTCGACGAGATTTACTGCAAAAGGATTACCTTTAATCATTCATTACTTGAATATTTTTTTGTTATGACCTGCATTAGTTTGTCGAACGGCTCATCGAATTTCGTGATGCCTTCGTCTTCAAGCTGTTGTGTCACATGGTCGATGCTGATTCCAAATTGCGGCAATCGCGCCATTATCCACTTCGCTTCCTTGATATGTTGTTCCAGGCTCGATGTCGGAGCACCATGGTTACGGAAAGCATTGAGGGTTTCGAGCGGAATTGTGTTGACCGTTTCCGGTCCGATAAGCGCATCGATATATTTAACGTCGCTATAGTCCGGATTCTTGGATCCGGTACTGGCCCAGAGCAATCTCTGCACACGAGCGCCCTTATGAGCCAACTTTTTGAATCGCTCGCTTCCGAACATCTCCTTATAAATTTGATAAGCTAATTTAGAACTGGCGATAGCGACTTGCCCGTGCGCTTTTTTTGCGACATCTGCTTCCTTGCTGCTTTGTTTTATAATCATTTCCAGCATCGGATCCACCAATGTATCGATCCGGCTTACAAAAAAGCTGGCCACCGAAGCTATATGATCCACAGATTTCTCCTGGGCAACTCGTGCTTCGATACCTTCAATGTAAGCTTGTGCAACTTCTCGATAACGAGGCAGCCCAAAGAGCAGCGTCACGTTGATATTGATTCCTTCTCCGATAAGCCGGACGATAGCGGGCAGCCCTTCGACAGTTGCCGGAACTTTGATAAAAACGTTGGGTCGTTCAAGCGCAGTCCACAACCGTCGGGCTTCTTCAATTGTACCTTCGGTGTCATGCGCCAGATGAGGGTTGACCTCAAGGCTGACATATCCATCCCTGCCGTCGGTTTTTTCATACACAGATCTGAACTCGTCGGCGGCGCTTTGCACATCGTGCCGGCTGAGAGCCTCATAGATTTCCCTGGCGTCTCTTTTTTTAAGAGATGCATTCCGGATATCCTCATCGTAAATATGGCTTTCAACGATCGCCTTCTCAAAGATGGTAGGATTCGAGGTCATCCCGCGCAGCCCGTCTTCGTCGATCAAACGTCGAAGCTTGCCGCCGGTGATCAAGTCCCGCCGGATGTAGTCTAACCAGACGGACTGGCCGAGCGTTTCTAATTCTTTCAGAGGATTCGTTTTCATAATCAAATATTTTTCGTATTCTATACCTGCATCTTTTGCAGAATAGCGGCAATGACATCACCTATCCGCACGTTCTATTATTTTTTAAAAATATCTTTTTCGTCTTTTCGATTTGCCGCAAGAACGAGAACGATACTGCCGATGATGATTGCTGCGATCCCTATATACGGCTGCCAATTTCCCGTTTTTGAGTTATCCGTTATTTTCTCAGGTTTTCCCGGACGAACAAATCTATCTCTCGTGATATAGTTGAGACCCGCATAAAAGGTCAGGAGCAGACCCACAAGGGTCAGAATGATGCCGATTTTTTTCAAGATTGTTATCCTTCATTATTTTTTGGGGCATACATCATTGAGTCCGACATTTTCACAAAAGGCAAAAGAACACTCGAAGTTCCTTTTGCCGTGCAGAAACATTGGACATCCGATTGAATCCGTGATGCATCCCCCCAATCATTCCAATATGCTCCCTGCATTTTTACAGTTCGAAGTCCCGCCGGATTTTTTTCAAGGATGGAATAAGAAAAATTCATCGGCGCCAATTTCGCATACATACCCTCAACAATTTGCGCTTCGCGGGATGTGCCGAAATCGTCCTTTATTTTCAAGAATGCTTGGTACACCAGCGGAGTAAACATTTTAAATAATGACACAAGCTTCTTTGCTTTACTGACAATGACCATCGTATTCCACAGACTGCCCTTGTTGTAAAGCTGGTTTGCGGTAAGAGAATCCGGTTTTTCCACAAATCGCGCAACATTATAAACTCGTTTCGCACCGCTGGAGATGGTCTGTTCACCTGTGACAATCCAGCCATATTCACTTTCATACTGTTTCGGAGGAACGCCCAGGAGCATGATAGACTGAGGATTTCTGGCCACAAAATCGGAGGAAAATTCAATATGTCTCATAAAATTTTGCTCGTTCAATACGAAATGATCCGAAGGGAAAAGACATACAATCGCTTCCGGATCCCGCTGATACACATGGAGAAGAGGATAAAGTATTCCGGGACCGGTTTGTCGATCGAACGGCTGCATGATGACAGTGCCTGATGGACGATCGGCGAGTTGATTACCGGCGTAAGATAAATGATGCTTGCTCACGATCGTTAAGAGCCGTTCAGGATGGATGAGCATCTCTGCGCGGTCAATCGTGTGCCTGAGCATCGAGCGCGTACCTGTAAACGTGCAGTATTGCTTTGGAGCATTGGTATCATATTGTGAGCGAACAAATGACTGAAGGCGTTTTCCTTCTCCGCCGGCGAGAACAATTCCCCATACATTCCTATTGTGATGCGTCATAGCTTTTCCTCGTTATCAATAATATGATCCTATGAAAGACTACCGACGATTTATATAAATAGGAATAGTTCTAAAGGATGAAAGAGGGATTAACTCTTTAGCTCTGCCATTGTGCATCAATTCTCCTTTGTACTCAGTGCTTCGAAGCCGGAAATAACATCGAACAGTTCCTCGTCGATACCGCTCTGGCGCAAACGATGGAATTTCCCATTAAGGTCTTCCAGCAATTCATCAATGTTTTTATCGGCACGCTGCATCGCCGCAAGACGGCTTGCGTTCTCACTTGCGAGGGATTCGGAGCACGCCCGGAAGAGCGAGACGAAAAGATATCCACGAATGAGCGCCCGCAAGGTTGTAGTGCCGCTACCCAAGACCTCGGGCAAGTTTTTCGTTGGCCAGCGAATTTCGACCAGTTTGTGTCGCCAGTTTTCATCCAGCGGAAGCAGTCGCTGACTGACAGGCGCATACACTGCTCCGGAAGTGGAGCTATTGTAGAAAAGATACAGTTCATCGACTTCGCCATGACTGTGGCGTTTCTCGTTCTCCACAAGTATCTGCCCGACAAGCGGAGTGATGGCTTTGACTGAGTTCGGCACGGAGAGAGTTCCTATTACGGACAGCCCTGCATCAGTCAGCCGTGCATGGACACGCTCACCGACCGCCCAGACCTCGGGTTTGGCAGGCAAAGCCGCCAGCGTCTTGATCGCATAATCTGCCACCACATCATTAAATTGGCCTACCAGTCCCTGATCTGAACCGAACACGACTGCGCCAATAGTACGCGCAACTGTTTTTCTTTTCCGTTCCGTAATAATTGGCGACGGTCCGTTTTCTCGGAAACAAACACCCAATCCTAACTCCACAGTGCGATAGTAATCGTCCAATGCGCGTACCGATTTTTCATATTGTCCGATGCTTGATGCGGCAACGGCCTTCATCGTGCGGACGACGGATTGAAGATCCTTACCACCGCCGATCTTTCGGCGGAGACTTGCAGTTGAATCGCTCACGGCTCCTCCGGAGATATATGTTCAGGCAGCGGCGGATCAGTCCTGCGTATCTTTTGATCATGCAACCGATCGATTGTGTTTTCGATCAATTTGAGCAGCTTCTCTGCCGCGCCGTCAACAGCCTGGTCTACGGTTGCAGCCTGTTGTGTGACCGCAATAGGCCGGCGACCTTCGAGACGGGCTTCCATCACACAACGTTTATCATTCGGACCGCTCTTGTAACCGTTTTCATCAGTAATGTGTATCTCCACCCGTGTTATGTGATCGCTCAGTCGACTCAAAGTTCTCTCTACAACACCTCTGATTTGCTCGGTCAGTTTCTCGTGGCCGTTGATGTGACGATCTGTATTGATTTGAATTTGCATGTTTAACTCCTGTTGTAATTGTGATGCTTATGACTTCTCCTCGGGTTCGGGTTTGGGCTTATCCAGCTTGGCATCGGGCTTAGACTTCGGCTTATCCTCGGCTTTGGGTTGTGTATCCTTTTCGGATTTATTTTCAGGCTCTTGTTTGGATTTAACATTGGCTTCAGGCTTAAGCTCGGCTTTGACATCGGGCTTGGGTTCGGGTTTTTCGCCCGGTTTGGGCTTAAACTTTTCGAGCGCTTTGCGGGCGATTTCGATAATCGTTTTGCGATCTTCATCGCTCAATTTCTCGGCGGTATCCAATCGCTTGCAAACCTCTGCCGGGATATCTGCTGCCGCCTCGTGAAGGGCATGCTCGGCATCTGTCATCTTCTCAAGCGGCACGCTGTCAAAGAATTCCGCGGTCAAGGCAAGCAGAACAGCGATTTGCGCGGGCACGGACACAGGGGAATATTCCGGCTGTTTGAGGCAGGCACGAATTCGCCGCCCGTGCTCGATAATCTTACGTGTGTCTTCATCCAGGCGGGCTCCGAATCGGGAAAATGTTTCGAGTTCCTCAAACTGCGCATAGCCGAGCTTGATATCACCCGCGACTGCGCGATAAGCTGCGCGTTGTGCTTTACCTCCAACACGTGAGACGGATTTTCCGACATCGACTGCGGGCAGCATGCCTAATTCAAACAGCGTTGGCGAAAGGTAGATCTGCCCATCCGTAATGGAAATCAAGTTAGTCGGAATATANNGCTTCGGTTTCGATGATGGGCAGTGCGGTGAGGGATCCGCCGCCAAGTTCCTTACGCAAGTGTGTTGCGCGTTCGAGCAGCCGTGAGTGAATATAAAAAATGTCGCCGGGAAACGCTTCGCGGCCGGGCGGACGACGCAACATGAGTGAGAGTTCGCGGTAGGAGCGCGCATGATGGGTAAGGTCGTCATAAACGATCAATACATCCCGGCCCTCTTCCATGAAAGACTCCGCAATGCTGGTCGCGGCATATGGAGCGATGTAAGCAAGACCAGGCGGGTCGTTCCCTTCTGTCACGACGACGACGGTGTAATCCATGGCGCCTTTTTCACGAAGGGTCGCAATAGCCTTTGCGACAGCTGACGCGCGCTGACCGATGGCACAATAAACACATATTACATTTTGGCCGCGCTGGTTAAGTATAGTATCAATCGCGATGGCGGTCTTGCCTGTCTGGCGGTCGCCAAGAATCAACTCGCGCTGGCCCCGACCGACGGGGATAAGTGAATCGATAACTTTGATACCAGTCTGGAGAGGCACCGTGACGGGCGCGCGGTCCATAATGGCTGCAGCAGATCGTTCGATGGGCAAGCGTTTGCTCGAAGCTACCGGGCCATTGCTATCGAGCGGCCGACAGAGCGGATCAATGACACGTCCCAGCAATTCATTGCCCACTGCTACATCCATGACACGGCCCGTGCGTTGGACTTCATCTCCCGCGTGAAGATGCCAGTATTCGCCGAGCAGAACGACGCCAATTTCATCCGCATCCACATTGAACGCAATGCCAAGTACATTGCCGGGAAATGTTACTAATTCATCAAAACCCACACCGGGGAGACCCGACACTTTGGCGATACCAGTGGCGACACTCGTTATCGTACCCACCTCGCATGACCTGAGTTGCGGTATAAATGATTCCCGCACTTGGGTTATTTCAGCAAATGTGTTATTGAAAATGTTCTGGAGATTCTCGAGTTCCATATTTATTGGCTCTTTGTTTTGGGCTTTGGTTCATCAAGCTTCGGCTCGGCTTTGGCTTCAACCTTAGCTTCGGGTTTGGGTTCCGCTTTGGTCTCAGGTTTTGCCCCCACCTTGGCTTCGGGTTTGGGCTCCGCTTTGGTCTCAGGTTTTGCCTCCACCTTAGCTTCGGGTTTGGGTTCCGCTTTGATCTCAGGTTTAGGTTCGACTTTGACCTTAGGATTCCTGACCTCCTGCTCCGCCTGACTCCAGTTTTGAATTGCCGAATCGCTCTTGCGGCCTTGCTGCTCGTATAATTCATAGGCGCGCTTTGCGATTTGCGGAGTCAAATCGGACGATGTCTTGGCTTTAGATTTGTCCTTCTCTTTAAGAAGATCATCGATGCCTTTTTCAAGAGACGTCAGATAATCCGCAATACTCCACGCTGCCTTTTGTCCATTCGTTGTGAGTTCAATACCGCTGATCAGATCCGGCACGGTTTCGAACCGGATGTGAATTTCAGCCGAGGAGATTTCGTTGAGCGCATTTTGTATAGCCGCTTGTTGCTCCGCAGGCAGATCAAACGCGCTGCGCACGAGTGCAGGGTCAGACACTTTCTTGAGAGCCCCGATGAGGCCTGCCTTCATTTTTCCGTCCATCTCTCTCAAACGGCGAATGAATACACCGACTATGCGTTCTTCCAAACTCGTTGCAGCAAGATCCTTCAGCGCCTTTCGCGCTATAGCAAACACTTCCTTCTCGGTCCGGCGGCTGATTGCTTGATGTAAGTTGTGTGCATCGTTTCTCAGCGTTTCCTGCCGCTTGGCGCTTAAGGCGTCGGCAGCGTTCCGCGCTTCATCGAGGAGCCGCTGACGTTCGGC
>PMML01000080.1 GCA_003162695.1 Ignavibacteriota bacterium
CTGGGACTGGATTTGCAGGGCGGAATGCGCGTTGTTCTTGAAGTCGATATCATCCAATTACTGGACGATCTGGCAAAGAACAAGGATGATAATTTTAATGCTATTATTAAAGAGATCCGTGCCGAATCATCGACAAACGAATTCCCGATTATTGCGGCCTTGGCGAAAAAATTCCAGGATCGCGGAATCCGCATGAGCCGTTATTACGGCAACATACGTGATGACGATTCCAAGATCATCAAGAATCTGGAAGACGAATCGGATAAAGGAGTCGATCGGGCCATTGAAATTGTCCGCAACCGTGTAGACCAGTACGGTGTTTCCGAGCCGACCATTCAAAAGCAGGGAGGGAAACGCGTTATTGTCGAGCTGCCGGGCGTGAAAGATGAAAATGAAGTCAGCGAACTGCTGCGCGGAACGGCGAAGCTGGAATTTAAAATGGTGAAAGATCCGGCGATAACATATAAGGTCATGGACGCGATCGATAAATTTCTTGCCGGGAAAACCGAAGGCGATTCTGCACTCGCCGCCAATACCGCAGAAGAGACGGATACTGTAAAGCAAAAACCGAAAGATGCGTTGTCCGAACTGACAGGCGGACAGGCGCCGACTGCCCAGGACACATCCAAACGTGCGCAATTTTTACGCGAGCATCCCTTCTTTACCTACGTGTCTCCGGATCAGCGCGGTTCGGGGGACGGCTATGTGGAACCTAAGAACAAAGAGCGGGTAACGCGCCTCCTGGAGCGCGAAGAAGTGAAAAAAATTCTACCCCCCGATTTTGAATTTATCTGGTCGGCAAAAGCGGAACAGTTCCGTGACGGTTCGAAATTTTACCGCCTCACGGCCGTGAAGTCCACACCTGAATTGACGGGAGGCGTTATTACGAACGCGCGTGCAAGCATCGATCCGGAAGACAGCAGGCCTGTCGTGAACATGGAAATGAACAGCGAAGGTTCGCGCGATTGGGCGCGGATTACCGGCGCCAATATCGGCAAGCGTATCGCTATCATTATGGACAATTCCTGTTTCTCATCGCCGGTGGTGCAGTCAAAAATTTCAGGCGGCCGGTCGCGTATTACCGGAATGGATACGCCCAGTGAGGCGCGCTTGCTGGAAATTGTTTTAAAAGCGGGCGCCCTGCCTGCGCCGGTGACCATCATCGAGAGACGTTCCGTCGGTCCTTCGCTCGGCGAAGATTCGATCCATGCCGGCCTTACATCGACAATGCTTGCTTTTATTCTGACGGCGCTCTTTATGGTTGTCTACTATAAAAATGCCGGTGTTGTAGCAGACTTTGCCCTTCTTTTCCTGGTCTTGTTCACGCTTGGCGTTATGGCCGCTTTCCAGGCCACGCTTACCTTGCCGGGTATCGCCGCTCTTGTGCTCTCCATCGGTGTAGCCGTGGATACGAACGTTCTTGTCTACGAGCGTATCCGTGAAGAATTGGAGGGCGGAAAAACTTTACGCGCTGCAATCGACGCCGGTTACAAGAAGGCATTTACGGCGATCTTCGATTCAAACGTTACAACATTACTCACGGCTACCGTCTTGTACCAATTCGGAACGGGTCCAATTCAGGGATTTGCTCTGACGCTGATCATCGGTGTGCTTGCAAGTTTGTTCAGCGGTCTTGTAATTACGCATGTCATCTTTAATATTATGACAGAGCGCGGATGGAATCCAAAATTTGAATAACCGGCACTACTGTGCGAAAATGAAAGTAAGGAGAGAACAAGTTCATGCGATTATTTAAAAAAACTCATATAGATTTCCTCGGAAAACGATACATGTGGTATGCCATTTCTTCCGTTATGGTCCTGGTCGGTATTGTGTCGGTTGTTTTCAAAGGCATTGAATACGGCATCGATTTTCGCGGCGGTACCGAATTAGTCATCGGTTTTTCCTCGAAGGTTGCCGTATCCGATATCCGTGTGGCGCTCGATAAGGTGGGACTTGGAAAAAGCGAAATAAAGAGTTACGGCTCCGATGAAAACAACCTGCTCATCCGGACGGTTGAGCAGGGAGAAGGAACGACGATCAGCGACAAGATCAAGCTGACCCTGCAGCAGTCTTTTCCGAATGTTACGTTCGAGGTTCTGAAAGAAAACAGGATCGGACCGAAAGTAGGAAAAGAACTCCGGCTCGATGCCCTGTATGCGGTATTGTGTTCGTTCATTGCCGTTCTGATCTATATCGCGTTCCGGTTCAGGTATACATACGGCCTCGGCGCGGTGATTGCAACGGTGCATGACGTTTTTACGACGTTCGGGTTCCTGTCCATTCTCAACGGATTGGTCCCCGGAGTCAATCTGGAAATTTCGCAGGAAGTAATTGCGGCATTTCTGACGCTGATCGGTCTTTCCGTCAACGATACGGTCGTTATCTTCGATAGAATTCGGGAAAATGAAAAAGTTCACCGCAGCCTTTCTCTTTCCGAAGTGATGAATAAAAGCTTAAACGAAACGCTGAGCCGGACCATTATTACATCCGGCACGATTTTCTTAGTGCTTCTTATTTTAATAATCTTCGGCGGAGAAGTAAATCGCGGATTTGCCTTTACAATGGCATTCGGTATCGTAACAGGTACGTATTCGTCTATTTATGTTGCAAGCGCTTTCGTGCTCGATTGGTCGATTCACGTGCAGAAAAAGAAAATATCGTAACAGTTCGACAGCCGGAGGAAAACGGTTATGATGAAATTCAAGTCGAAAGAACAAAAGGGCGTCACAGTCATCTCTCTTGAAGGGAACGTCATGGGAGGGCCTGATGCGACCGCTTTGAACGAGAAGCTTCACAGCTTGATAGACGGGAAAAAAATAAAAGTGGTTGTCGATTTATCGAACGTAGATTTTATCAACAGCTCCGGCCTGGGACTGCTCATCGGAGGACTTACTGCGATGCGCAAAGCCGGAGGGGAATTGAAGCTTGCCGGAGCATCGAAAAAAATCGAGAACCTGCTGGAAATCACCAAGCTGCATAAGGTGTTCGATATTTGCAAGACGGCCGGCGACGCAGTTGCTGCATTTCACTCAGCTTAATCAAGCGCCGCTATGACGGGGCAGCATCTTTTTGTCGCCGTTTCCGGGAATATCGGCGCCGGCAAATCTTCACTTGCACGTTTGCTTGGAGAACACTTCCACTGGAAACCGTATTACGAATCGGTCGATAATAATCCGTACCTGGCCGACTTCTATGCAGATATGCCCCGCTGGTCGTTTCACCTTCAGGTTTATTTCCTTTCCAACCGCTTCAAAGGTCATAAAGAAATCGTCGAATCGAACGAATCGGTTATTCAGGACCGGACGATTTACGAGGATGCGGAAATTTTCGCCCGAAATTTATACACCATCGGAAGAATGACGGAACGCGATTTTGCGAATTATATTTCGCTTTTCAAGGTGATGATGGAATACCTGAAGCCTCCCGATCTGATGATATACCTCAAAGCAAGCGTGGATATGCTGCTTCTTCAGATTGCACGAAGAGGACGCGATTTTGAAAAAGGAATAGAAAGGGTGTACCTGGAGCAATTAAATGTTTTATACGATGATTGGATTGCGCGGTATAAACACCGTCTTCTTATCATCGAGAGCGATCATCTAGATTTTGTCAATAAAAAAGAGGATCTCGATTTTATCGTCCGCCGCGTGAAAGAAAGCCTTCCCCAGATTCAGATGTTTGAGTAAAAAAAAGTGCTTCCGTTCTGTGTGCTGCCGTGCTGCAGTTCATCGATGGTCGTTGCTTTGGTTGTAGTTCTTATTTCCCGCAAATGACTGTTCACGATGCATCTTTTACCGTTTACGGCTATATTCCCATTCTGTATTCTTCATTCTGTATTCTGAATTCAGAAGGTCATTCATGACCTTCTCTGATTCCACCACCGGTCCATAACCTCTTGAGCATTTGTTCGCTCGCCCGGCTGGCGCCATTTATCGAAGAACCGGACGTCGATGCTTTCCGGTGGCGGGTTGGGCATGTCCATCTGAACACGCTGCGGTATGAGAATGGCATCACCCATAATAATTCCCTCTCCCTGCCGCAGAAGCGGAATAATGCTGTCCAATCCGGCAAACGATTCAGGAACAAGGCGTTTGATGTATTGCACGTCGGTCGGATTGACAAGCCGCATGACGACGTAATTGTTGCATTGTGAGAGAATCGTTTCGGAAATTTCCGAAGGCCGCTGGCTGACGATCATGCAGCTGACGCCGTATTTCCGCCCTTCTTTTGCAATGCGCTCCACTGTTCGCCGCGCCGCTTTCGATCCGTCTGCGGAAGAGGAGAGATAATTGTGCGCCTCCTCGAAGACCAGCAGGATCGGAAGATCGGTATGTTTGGGGTTCCAAAAATTAAAATCGAACGTGATACGTGCCAGCAGGGCGGCAATCGTTTTAACGATGTCGAACGGCACTCCGCTGAGGTCCATAACGGTGATGCGGGATTTTCCTACGAGACCGAAAATCATTTCCATCAGTGTCACGACATCCTTGGTGCTGTGCATTACATTCGGCTGAAACATAAACGCATACCGCGGATCGAAGATTTTGCTTTCCAAACGTACGAGCATGCGGGAGAATTTTCCGTAATGCGGTCCTTCTTTCGAACCGGATGCCGAGGAAATTCTTTCCGTATCGAGGAACCGAATGCGGGTGACGATATCTTTTAAATCGTAATACACCGGCGAGTCGATCGTAATGGCGCTGCTCAGTTCGGGATTTTTTCCTTTCTTCGCATTATACACGAGATCCTGCAGAACGGAACTTTGAACCGACGCATTTTCATCGGACGGTTCGACGAAAAGCTCGAGCATCTCTTCCGCATTCAGAAGCCAGTATGGAAGTTCGAGCGATCCTATTTCGCAGTACTGGCAGTAGGCGGCAAATGCTTTTCTATATTCGTTGTGCAAGTCCAGAACGACAATATGCGTATCGGGAAAAACAGCGACTTTCTGTAAAAGAGTGGCGACCGTATACGATTTGCCTGCGCCGCTCGAACCGAGTATGGCGATATGTTTGCCGAAGAAACGGTTGGGATCGATGAACGCGCGTTCGTTTTCAATGAGCGAAAGCCGTCCGACGGAAAAATCGTAATGTAAATAAGCGGCAAAAGCGCCGCGGAGATCCTTATCTTCCAAAATAAATGCCGGCATATCGACGGTGGGAAGTACGGCAACGCCCGTTTCGAATTTGCCCTTGCGGAATGTTCCGATCAATGTGATCGTCACCAGATACCGGAATTCACTGCCGCTTTGAAGTGTTATTTCTTCTTTAGTCATGTGGGAAACGATGCCGAATGTGCATTCATTCCCGATCGGTATGAAAAGATACGATCCAATCTGTCCGATGTAATAGGTTTTGTTTCCGATAACTTTGGTCAGCGATGCGAGGTTGCGATTAAGAAGAATAGTGACGGCGGCATTTGTAACTTCTTTTACGGTTCCGATAAATTTTTCTTCCCACATACAACTTTCCTTTAATCAGTCAATGTCGCCGCCAGGTATAATAGGAAAATAGGATGCTTTTTGTCTTACTGCAATAGTATATTTGAGGAAATATGGAATATTCCTGCAAAACGGAAATAATAAATGGCTGGAGACCGGGACGAAAAATCGGTAGAGCGTGAATTTATAGGGCATTCTGAGACGGATTTACGGCTTCTTTTTTCGACTCAGGAGGTCTTATCCGCGTTTCAAGTGCGGATTCTTAAAGGAAAACGCGGTTTCCGGGCTTAAAACATTAATTTTAAACTGCTCTACTGTATTAGAAATTGGGCGGCTGTCTCAAAGACGGTGTTAAATTGCTTATCGACGATGTTTTCGAATTCCCGGGTAATGGGAAAGGGATTAATATGCTGATACGGGTACGGAAAATCGGTCAATGCAACGTGCACGGGAATTTTTCGAAAATCGCCCTGGAGCGTGTTGAGTACTTCGTTCGGAGGAACGACGGTGTCCTTGCGCAGCGTGAGGGCGAAGATTCTCTCGTGCAGTTCCTGAAAACGATTTTCGCGGAATTCTTTTTCCTTTTGATAGCTGAGCATCGATTTAAAATAATTCCCGGCACGATGATTACCGTTAAAATAATGAGCCATCCTTTTATCGAGGCGCAATTCGCTTTCAAGGCGTTCTGTGTAAAAAGAATAAATGGCGATCGTAGCGTCGCTGTCGAGGATAAACTTTGAATTCGGAGACATGCGGTCGAGCGTCGGCCCGCCGCAAAAAATAAAAAGCCTGGAATCATGAAAATAATTTTGCGGATTCGACATAACCAGAATCTCACTTAAAAAAGATCCGATTGAGAATGCAAAAAAATCGAAGCCGGCCTGAGGATCGGCAAATTCGTGTTTGCCGGCGCGAACCTCGCCGATGAACTGAACGACATCGTAAAATGTCTGGAGTCCCGACCAGAAAAACCGCTGCGGTATCAATTGAAGCCGTGCGCTGATGGCCGCATTGGCGAATGCCGAATTGACGATCGATGGAGAATGCTGTCTTCGCGCCGCGGAGACGCAGTGCATGAGCCGTCTGTCCGCCCATTCCGGAGGAACACGGTTCATGTGGAATGCGATGGGGAATAAAACGACCGTGCTGCCGGTCAGTTCCACCAGCTTCTCCGCCCACGGAAGATATTTGTCCCATTGTTTTTCATTAAGACCGTGAAAAAGGAAAAGGATCCGTTTCGATTTTTTCTGCGACGCCTGTTTGAAGATCATAATATCGAAATCTCTGTTTTCGATAATATCGATATCGTGATGTTTTATGCCTGCAGGATACTCGATAAAATCGTTCCGGCTCAAATCAGCGGCTGTTTCATAAAAAGATGCGCGGTGTTCTTCGCACGTATAATCGCCGGCGCCGGGAAGCAATTCCCAGCTCTTAGAATGGAACGCAAGTTTGACAATCTCGGCGCCGGTTTCCGGAATCTGAACCCGGGGGCTGTTGTCAATGTCGATATTTTTCAGATTATAATAGAGAGTGCGGTATGTCATTCGNNGCCGTCTGCATCTGGTCGTCGTCGTCGAACGTCGATTCAATTTTTGCCTGTTCGCCTTTCAACCGGCCGAGTATCTCGGTCAGAAGCGCCGAACGAATTTCATTTTCATGCCGCTGGAATTGGCTGCTCTTTTCGGCTTTCAATAAGAGGCTGAGTTTCGATGCTTCATCGGAAAATGCCTTGCTGTACCCTGATTCAGCGGCGGCCTGCTGCAATTCCTTCAACTGTGGTTCCCCTTCCATTTCGTACGTAAACCCTTTCTCTCCGGTAAACTTTTCAAAATCGGCTGTGATATCTTTGGTAACCTGAAAATGATCCGGCAGTGTTTTATGTACGACCGCAAAATGATTGGCATATTTAAAGAACAGATCTTTCCGTTCGAGTTCTTCGATAAGCGCAATATGTTCCGAATCGGAAACAGTTGAATCCGGCTTAATGCCGCCGTCGTCCCATACGGGTCGATGGTAGCGAGCCGTGAAAAATTCTTTTTTGACGCTGTCCGGAATAACCGCCACCCGTCCGTCTTTTGCGCGGTGCGAATAATCGATTTCCTGAATGCAGCGCCCGCTCGGCGTATAATAGCGCGCGGTGGTAATTTTAAGCGCTGTCGTTTCGGAAATGCGTTCTATCGTCTGTACCAATCCTTTGCCGAATGTCCTTGTACCGACGATAATACCCCGGTCCATATCCTGTATTGCTCCTGCTACAATTTCGCTGGCGCTGGCGCTGTTGCGGTCCACCAGGACAACAACCGGCACATCCGGCAGCATCGGAGTTTGAGAAGAAAAATATTTATGCTCGGTATCCGCTCTGCGCCCGCGCGTGGAAACGATAAGCGTGCTGTCCGGAACGAATTGAGAGACGACGTCCACGGCTACTTCCAGCAGCCCGCCCGGATTTCCCCGGAGATCGAGGATGAACCCCTTCACGTCGCCCTTTGCTTTTAAATCTTTCAATGTGCTGCGCATATCGTTTCCGGTTGTCCGGTAAAAACGTTCCAGCCGGACGTATGCGATGCCCGGTTCGATAAAACCGGCATAGGAAACATTGTGCACCGGTATTTCTTCCCGTGTCAGTGAATACACAAGAGGTGCTTTTTCTCCTTCGCGTTCGATAGTCAATGAGAGGGGTGTTCCCTGCGGGCCGCGCACAAGCAGGCGGACGTCGTCTATCGATTGGCCGGAAACGTTTTTCCCGTCGACTCCGGTAATCCTGTCGCCGACCTCGATGCCTTGTCTTGCGGCAGAATATCCATCGATCAATCCGATAACGGTTACATATCCGTCCCGGGAAGCGATGGTAATGCCGACGCCGCCGTATTTGCCGGTCGTGACCAAATCGATTTCATCGCCTTCCTCCTCGCCGATAAACGACGTATATGGATCGAGAGTCTTCAGCATCCCGTCGATCCCGGCTCGCATAAAGAGTTCCGGATTGATCTGATCTACATAATTCGCAGCAACGTCTTTATAGACTCGTGTGAAGGTATCGATGCCGTTGTAGATCTTTAAAAAATAGTCGTTGTCATCGCCGGAGAAAAAACCAAAAGCCGCGACACCGGCTATGGCCGCGGCACAACAGATGCCTGTGACGATTTTTCCGTTCTTCTTGAGGAGCATAAAAACCCTTTATATCTTTTTCTCATTTTCAATTTCAATGTGCTTCTCGATGCTGGGCGCAAGAATTTCCCATATTGCATCGTGAATGTCATCGACCGTTTGAAGAGCGTCAAGAAGGCGGTAGCGCGATTCCTTCTTTGCCAGGTCGAGGTAGCCGTTGCGGACGCGCTCGTAAAATTCCAGACCGCTGGATTCCATCCGGTCATTATTCTTTTTTGCCCGGAGAATTCTTTTTTCGATTTCTTTAATTGGAATGTCCAGTAAAAACGTTATATCGGGAACGAGGTTATCCGAAGCATAGCGGTTGATGGCTGCAATGACCTCCAGTGAAATGCCGCGGCCCCAGCCCTGATACGCTGTGGTAGAATCATAATACCGATCGCAGAGAACGGCCATTCCCCCTTCAAGAGCGGGTTTGATGATTTCTTTAACTAATTGGGAACGGCTTGCAGAAAAAAGAAACAATTCGCTCGCTTCGGTCATGGAAATATTATTTTTGTCCAGCAGCATCGTTCTGATACGCTCGCCGATTTCCGTTCCGCCCGGTTCGCGCAAAACAAGAACGCGATGCCCTTTGCGCGTAAGGTGCTCTGCAAGCATCTGCACCTGAGTCGATTTTCCGGAGTTATCAAGTCCTTCGAATGTGATAAACATAAAGAGGAAAGCCGTAGATAGTGAAGAAAATTAGGTTACTTATTCGATGCCTCTATAAAAGAATGTATCGTGTGCCATGTACGTCCAAAGCTTTACATAATATAATACCCAAATTCACGGTTTTTTGCAAATCCGACGGGCGGACACTGTTTGTTGGTCATTGGTTATTTAGTTATTTGGTTGTTTGGTTCAGATGGAAACATAAAATAGATTCCCACTACCTGCCCGCCGATCTTGATGGCGGGTCGCAGGAATTCATTTTTAAGCCTGCCTGCGTGACTGTTTACCCGCTGCGCATTCTGGCGGGTTTACCCGCTGCGCATTTTGGCGGGCGTCAGCAGTCGGCGTCG
>PMML01000034.1 GCA_003162695.1 Ignavibacteriota bacterium
CACGTTGAGAATTTTACTGATCCGATGGTGGATTGCAAACAGTGCAAAGCACGGTACCGGATCGACGTTCTTTTCGACGAGCTCTCCTTGAAAAAGAAGAAAGAGGTTTTACGGGAAATCGACGCTCAGAAATTCGGCGGACAGCAAAAAGACGAATTCATTACCGAAGAATTCGCAAAACTAACGGCAACGGATCAGGATGCGGCAAAGATCGTTCTTCGGCTTTCCTGTCCTGCCTGCGGCAATAAAGGCACGTTCACTGAAGCGCGGAAGTTCAACCTGATGTTCAAAACATTCGTCGGGCCGGTTGAGGATTCTTCCGCAGTCGTGTACCTGCGTCCCGAAACCGCGCAGGGAATTTTTGTCAACTTCCTGAATGTCCAGTCCGCATCGCGCCAAAAACTTCCGTTCGGCATCGCGCAGATCGGAAAAGCGTTCCGGAATGAAATCAACACGAAAAATTTTCTCTTCCGCACCCGCGAGTTCGAACAGATGGAAATGCAATTTTTCTGCAAACCCGGCAGCGATGACGCACATTTCGATTACTGGCGGTCGGAACGCATGAAGTGGTTTATCGGCCTCGGAATGAAGAAAGAAAAACTCCAATGGCACCAGCATCCGAAAGATAAACTGGCGCATTATGCAAAAGATGCATACGACATCGAATACCTTTTTCCCTTCGGATGGGGAGAAATCGAAGGAGTGCACAACCGGACCAATTTCGACCTGACGCGCCACGAACAATTCTCCGGCAAGTCGATGAAATATTTCGACGAAGAATCGAAGGAAAAATTCACGCCGTTCGTGATCGAAACATCGGCCGGTGCGAGCAGATCGTTTATGGCGTTCCTCGTAGATTCGTATCATGAAGAAGAGGCGCCAACCGCAGAAGGCACAGCCGAGACCCGAATTGTGATGAAATTGGATCCGAGACTTGCACCGACAAAAATGGCCATTTTTCCTCTTGTCAACCGGGACGGCATGCCGGAATTTGCGCGTAAAGTAGAGGATGAATTGCGCTCTCATTTCCGCGTTTTCTACGACGACAGCGGCGCTGTCGGACGGCGGTACCGGCGTCAGGACGAGGTCGGCACACCGTTTTGTATCACTATCGACTCTCAGACCCTGCAGGACCAGTCGGTCACTGTCCGCGACCGCGATACAATGATTCAGGAACGAATTCCTGCTTCGAAATTGAAAGAATATTTTGCGGTTAAATTCATCTGATCATTACGGAATTCGAATTTCCGCAGACGGTATAAACATATGAAACTTCTTGTTCGGAGAGCCGGAAAGACGCTCATGCTTCTTGCGCTTCTTTTCCTCTTTTCTCAAACGGCACGATGTCAATGGCCGAACGATCCGGAAATCGATGCGCTCGTACAGCAAGGTATCGATGAGGTCTATAATTTTGAATTCGAAAAAGCGGAAGCGAATTTTGATCGGGTCATTCAACTCAGACCCGATCACCCGGTCGGTTATTTTTTCAGGGCAATGATTCAATGGGAGCGTATTTCCTGCAATTTCGACGACGAATCGCAGGACGATAATTTTTATGCTCAATTAGATACTATTGAAGACATGTGCGACAAACTGTTGAAAATAAATTCCAACGACGTTACCGCCATGTTTTTCAAAGGCGGAGCCGTTGGATTTGAAGGAAGGCTGCGTGCCAACCGCGGTCATTGGCTCAAAGCGGCGAACGACGGACTGGTAGCGCTTCCGCTCGTTCGGAAAGCGTACGAGCTCGAGCCGAACAATTACGACATTCTCCTTGGCATAGGTATTTACAATTATTACGCGGAAATAGTACCCGACCGGTATCCGATCGTTAAGCCTGTAATGCTCTTCTTTCCCGGCGGCGACCGGAATAAAGGGCTCGAGCAGCTGCGGCTTGCCTCCGAGCATGCAAAATATGCGCACGTCGAGGCGTCTTATTTCCTCATGCAGAATTATTTTATGTTTGAGAAAGATTATATCAAAGCAATGGACCTGGCGCGCAAACTTCATGATCGATATCCCGGAAATTCCATTTTTTACAGATATTACGGCCGCTGCCTCGTAAGCACCGGACATTTAGGAGAAGCGCGTGATATTTTTGTCGATATCTTAAAACGCTACGATAATAAACAGTTCGGGTTCGATTCATACGATGCACGCGAAGCATATTATTATGTAGGCAAATACGAGTTCCTTGCTGCTCATTTGGACAATGCACTGCAGGATCTTTCGCGCTGCGATGAACTGAGCAGAAAGCTCGATAAAGACGGCCCTTCCGGTTTTATGTCCCTCTCCAATCTTCTCATCGGCATGATTTACGATGAACGCGAACAGCGGGATTACGCAGTGAAGCAATATAAAAAAGTCATGGACATGAAAGATTACGAGGGCTCGCATTCGGAAGCACAAAAATATTTAGAACGACCATATATTCGATCCAGATGAAAATACAAATCATACTCCTCGCGCTGATTGCCTCAATTGCCGTTGTCCTGGGCGGCGCACTTGTCGCATCAAAAAAAAATTGGCCGACACGTTCGCAGGAAACGCTGCTTTCGCTCGGCGCAGGATTCATCCTTGCACTGGTTTTCTTGAAACTCATTCCAGCAAGCATTCAAGCGCTTGGCGAAACGGCATCGCTGTACGTACTGCTCGGTTTTGCGACGATTCATTTCTTCGAGCATATAATTGTCAGACATCTTCACTTTGGAGAAGAGACACATCATGACGCGATGATCTCCCGTGCGTCCGGCATATCCGCATTTTCCGGATTATTCATCCATTCGTTTTTTGACGGCCTTTCCATTTCCGTCGGACTTCAATATAATTTTGCTCTCGGCGTTCTGATCTTCTTTGCCATTCTTCTTCACAAATTCCCGGAAGGCCTCACCGTCGGATCGATTATGATGACAGCCGGATTTTCACGCAAGATGGTTCTCTCTTCGGCGTGCGGTATCGGAGCCGCGACATTGCTCGGCGCAAGTTCCGTTTTTCTTTTAGAGAATGTCGACGCACGCATGGCGGGAATCGCTTTTGCTTTTTCTGCGGGAACTGTTGTATATGTTGGCGCGAGTGATTTGATACCTGAAGTCAATACATCGAAAAGCCGCTACCCCCCGCTGCTTGTTTTCGCCGGTATGCTTTTGTTTTACCTGAGTGAAAAATTGCTCGATATGATCCTGCGCTGACTTTTTTACAGTCCGGCGAGTCGGAAAAAGCGCAGGAAGCTATGCCATTGCTAAAAAATAATATTTTATTTCGTGATACCCGCCTGCCCTGTCATATTATGTGCAGCGGCGCTATAATGTCATCCCAACCGAAAAATGATGCAGTCCGCCGATGATGCCGTACGAATTATACGAGTAATCGATCTGGTATTTTTTAATCAAGAGTCCCGCTCCGAACGAAAATCCGGCAGCTCCCGATTGCGAAGACGTCTGTAAATCTTGTTTTTGTTGATTGCTGTAGCCGCCGCGAAGAAGAAGCGTCGGACTAATTGTAAATTCCGCTCCAAAAGTATATGCATTCAATCTTTTGAGGAACGTATCTTGATCATCGTTCAACCGATGAAAATTCAAACTCAACAATACGGGAAGATGTTCAGGACGCTCCGACAAGCCGATTGTGATATCGAGCGGCAAAGGTTCTGCAACACCGTCATACGAGGTCAATTGTTTTCCCAGATGAAGAATGCTCGCTCCAAGCGTCATCCGGGCGGAAGGAATTTGATAAAGCACGCCCCATCCGAGCGCTATGCCGGTTGAACGGTATTGCGCTATACGGGAATAGATGTATTCGAGGTTTAAACCGATTGACGTGTGTTCATCGACGGCGCTGCCCCAGCCCCCAACGATCGCAAGGTCGCTGGCCCCGAAATTTCCCGTTTCATTATCCAATTCATCTGCAGTCGTAAAAGTCCCGTAATCGAAATATAAGAGTCCGAATCCTACGGATCCGACCCCGTCGATGTTTTTTGCATAGGCGGCGCTTCCCGAACTGATATCGAGAAGATCCTTAAAGTAGCTAAAAGAAAGACGAGTACTGGTTAGGGTCGAGAGAGATGCAGGATTATAAAAAAGGACGTTGGGATCGTCCGTAATCGAAACAAAGCTGCCGTTCAGAGCTGCCGCACGTGCGCTGATATCGGTGCGGAGGAAATCGAAAACCCCTTGTTGACCGAACACGGCAGGAGCAAAAACAATGACTGCTAGAATAACTTTAACCGCTCTCATACATGCTCAATCTACAGAATAGGAGGCCGAGATTCAAGAGTCATATCAGGAAAAGTTCGAGGCCGCAGATATTTTTTCGGGATTGGACAGGATTCAAATCAAGGATCGTTCAACGTTTATGAGTTTAAAAGTTCGTCGGTTTTTTTAGTTGTTTAGTTATGTTTTACTATTCACTATTTAATATTCACCGCTCATAAATCTTCGCTCTTAAAAATTCCCTGTTCATACGTGCTATATGGGTCACCGATATTTCCTTGGGACATTCCGCTTCGCATGCATAGTTATTCGAGCAATTACCGAATCCCTCCTTATCCATTTGTGCAACCATACGCTGAACACGGTCTCCACGCTCGATCTGACCCTGAGGTAATAATGCGAGATGGGAGACCTTGGCTGCGACAAACAACATGGCGGAAGAATTCGGGCATGCTGCAACGCATGCTCCGCATCCGATGCATGCCGCCGCATCCATAGCTTCATCGGCTGCGGGTTTGGAAACAGGAATTGCATTCGCTTCCGGAATTGCATTGGTCCGCGCGGAAATAAACCCTCCCGCCTGAATGATCCGATCGAATGCCCTGCGATCGACCATCAAATCTTTGATGACCGGAAACGGCTTCGCGCGCCAGGGTTCAACCGTGATCGACTGCCCGTCCTCGAACATACGCATCCGTGCATCGCATGTCGCCTGCTTGCGTCCCGGACCGTGAGCCCTTCCGTTGATCATCATTCCGCAGCTTCCGCAAATGCCCTCTCTGCAATCGTGGTCAAAAGCGACCGGTTCTTTTCCATCCGTGACTAATGAATCGTTCAGTATATCCAGCATCTCTAAAAACGATGCTTCACCCGGTATATTCCGGGCTTCGTATGTTTCAAAATGTCCTTCCGAATCTGCAGAACTCTGCCGCCAGATATGCAATGTAAAATTCATTCTTCGCTCCTCATTGAGAACTTCGCTATTTATAGCTTCGTTCGGATGGCTTAACATATTCAAATTTCAACGGCTCTTTGTGTAATACCGGTTTCCTGCCCGCCCCCGTATATTCCCATGCCGCTACATACGCAAATTTTTTATCGTTGCGTTTTGCCTCTCCTGCGGGGGTCTGATGCTCTTCCCGGAAATGTCCGCCGCACGATTCTTCTCTATGAAGTGCATCCGCCGCCAGAAGTTCGGATAGTTCCAAAAAGTCCGCTACACGTCCCGCTTTTTCAAGTTCGAGATTCACGCTGCCGGATTCTCCGATTACGTTAGCGTCATTCCAGAATTTTTCACGAATCTCAGGAATACGCTTCAGTGCATGTTTTAATCCTTTTGCGTTTCGCCCCATACCGGCATCTTCCCACATCACTTTACCGAGCTCTCTATGGATATCCGTGACTGTCGTTTTTCCGCGGATCGATAGGAGTTTTTTCGTGCCGGCATTGACGGCGCTGAATATCTCCTTGAATTCCGGCTGCTCTGCGAATATTTTCTTAAACGAATGCGAAGCCAAATAATTTGGCAGCGTGTACGGCAGGACAAAGTAACCGTCCGCAAGTCCCTGCATCAGGGCGCTCGCACCGAGACGATTTGCTCCATGATCGGAAAAATTCGCTTCGCCGATAACGAACAGGCCAGGGATCGTGCTCATAAGATTATAGTCGACCCAGAGTCCGCCCATCGTATAATGCATGGCAGGGAAAATACGCATCGGCGTCTTATAAGGATTTTCCGCTGTTATTTCATGATACATATCGAACAAATTGCCGTATTTTTCCTCGATCCATTTTTTCCCGTTACGATTGATGGCATCGGAAAAATCCAGATATACTGCAGTTTTCGTCGGCCCGACACCGAATCCATTGTCGCACATTTCCTTTGCGCGCCGCGAGGCGACATCACGCGGAACGAGGTTTCCGAATGAAGGGTACATCCGTTCCAGATAGTAATCACGCTCTTCTTCCGGCACTTCATTCGGCCTGCGCAGGTCTCCCGCTTTCTTCGGAACCCAGATGCGTCCATCATTGCGCAGGCTTTCGCTCATGAGGGTCAGCTTAGACTGGTACTCGCCGCCGACCGGAATACAGGTCGGGTGAATTTGCGTATAGCATGGATTTGCGAACGCCGCTCCTTTTTTATATGCACGCCAGATTGCCGTTGCATTGCTTGCTTTTGCCATCGTGGAAAGAAAAAAGGTATTGCCGTATCCGCCAGTTGCAAGAACGATAGCATCCGCAGCATACGATTCGATAGCTCCATTTTTAAGATTCCTGCAGATAATACCGCGGGCTTGTTCATCGACGACAACGAGATCGAGCATTTCCCGGCGATCATAAAATATTACCTGACCGGCTCCTATTTGCCTGCTCAGCGCGGAATAGGCGCCCAGCAGCAATTGCTGACCCGTTTGTCCGCGCGCATAAAACGTACGGGAAACCTGCGCTCCGCCGAACGAGCGGGTATCAAGATACCCTGCATAGTCGCGCGCGAACGGAACCCCCTGAGCGACGCACTGATCGATAATACTGCCGCTGACTTCTGCAAGTCTGTAAACATTCGCTTCGCGTGCACGGTAATCCCCGCCTTTGAGCGTATCGTAAAATAAACGATAAATGCTGTCGCCGTCGTTCGCATAATTTTTCGGAGCGTTGATACCTCCTTGTGCCGCGATACTGTGCGCCCGCCGCGGGGATTCGTGGTACGAAAATGATAATACTTTATATCCAAGATCGGCAAGAGAAGCGGCGGCAGAGGCGCCTGCAAGGCCGGTACCAACGACAATAATGCTGTACTTCCGCCGGTTCGACGGATTGACAAGCTTCATACTAAAGCGATGGTTTGTCCATTTTTTCTCAATCGGTCCTTCAGGAATTTTAGAATCGAGCACCATCTCACCGCCCTCCTATCTGCGAGTAATAAAAAAAATAAACGGGAATGGACGCATAGCCGAGGGGAATGAAGAACCACACAATAAAGGCAGCCGCATCAATGATCGGCGTAAACTTTCTATTCCGCAATCCGAGCGTCTGAAATGCAGATTGGAATCCATGTTTGAGGTGCATGCCGAGCAGAATAAATGCAGCCAGATAAAAACCGCCGTAAAGAGGATCGGAAAACGCCCGGCAGACCAGATCGTATTCCGACATATGCCCTCCTTCGATCCTTACCGGCCAAAAAAACGAGCGAAGGTGGATAAGAAGGAAAAGAGCGATGAAACTCCCTGTCGTAATAATTGTCCATGTTCGAGATGCCAGGGGAACATTGTCCCGCAGCCGATACTTTTTATAACCGGTATCCCGTTTATAGCGATTGACGAACCAAAGCCAGACACCAAGAATCGCATGGAAGCAGATGAAAGCGAAAAGAAATATTTCGATAAATCGGATCACCAAATTTCCGACCAGAAATGCGCTGTATGCTTCATACTTCGCACCGCCGTCGTTTGCAAAAAGCAGCATATTCCCGATGAGATGCTCCACGAGAAAAATAATGAGAAAAAGTCCCGTTAAGCTCATGACAATCTTCTTGCCGATAGAGGATAAATAATATTCTACAATGCTGTTCATAGGATGCCGTTCATTGTTGGTTGATATTGAATGAGAGTGACTGCCTGTTCATAGCCCGGCAATTTCATTGGGAAGTTTTGCAGCGCTTATACTCCTGCTTTTTTTGATTATTCACATTCCTTGAACATGCGGGAAGCTCGCTTCGTTCCGATTTCGGTTCATGACCGGCATATTATTCGGAAGTGTTTCCAGTCCCTATCCGATGAAGAACTGTGGAAATGGTAGCGAAGTTTTTTGGGAAAAGCAATAAAAGGCGAAGAGCAAACTACAAATGGCAAACTGCATTCAGGAGACGGAAGGAGGAAAATCGGCGAACCTGAAAAGAATGAACCGATGTATACGCAGATTCTCTCCTTTGTGCCGGTGTTTGATGGATTGCTTTAAAAAGCTGCCGGGCACTTTGCCCGGCAGAGAATGCAACCGATAGTAACCGCATGTACAGCATCTTTCAAAGTCGGATGTATCGACCCAATTCCTCTTAGACTTTATAATAATTTCCTTTTGTGGTCTGAATCGGATTAAAGTCCGAATTTTCGACAGCATTATTTCTTGTGCCCAATACACTTAATGCAGAAGAGATGGAATTTACTACTCCACACCAATAATTAGGGTCCAGACCCCCAGGCCAGAAAGTCGGATCAATTCCAAAATTCTTCGTTCCAATATTATGATATGCCAATGTTAAGGTAACAGATCCGTCGGGATTAAAGATCTGGTCTTTTATCCAGTGCAGAGCGATATCGGCCAGCGGACCAAGCGCCAATCCTAATCCGCCGGTTACACTTCCAGCGGCAGATGCAAGTGCAGCAGACGCTTCTGCAATGATAACATCAATTTCCTTTGAAGCGGCACCTGTATATTGGGAGCCAATGTTAATGACTGCAAATTTTTCCGTATAAGTTTGGCTGCCATTGAGGTAATTGACCGTGTATGTGCACGGCGCTGAAATATATCCGGTTATTCCGGGAATAATTCCTCTGGTTGTAACGTCGTCCGACATGCGACCTCCTTATTTGTTTTGGTGGATTGAGTGGTTTTATTGGTTTTGATTTCCTGCTCCTTTGGCTTTTCGGTACCGTCCCGTTTTTAAAGTGGCTGCTTGGTTCCCGCATTTTTAGCATATGTGCCGTATTTTAAAGCAGTCACAACTGTCAAGTAAAACGCTGCAATGCCGATTTCAATTCTATAGCGAAAGGAAAAAGTTTTTATCCTGACAGCCTAATGACGTCACGTTCTATATTGGAAATTCGAAGTTTAATTCGAGAAGGCGTCCCACCTGAAAATCCCCTCGAATTATTCTTAACTGAATGTATTACTACAAATATTCTTGAGCATTGTCAAGATGAGCAGGCAGTGCGAATTGTAAAGAGCAACCGGCAAACTGTGACCTGTAAATTGAAAATAAAAAAAGGGAAACAATGAATCACTCAATAACCCGATAACCAAATAATTCAACAATTCAAAGATCCATAACTTAATCGAGAATTTTTGATATCTCCTCCGGATGCTCCAGCAATATTCTGGCGCCGTCTCTCAGCAGCTCTTCGCGGCCGCGGAATCCCCATAATGCACCGATAGCAAACATGTGCGCCGCATTGGCGGTCTTCATGTCGACGCCGCTGTCTCCCATATAGAGAATACTTTCGGAAGCAAGCTGCAGCTTTTTAGCAATCTCCAGCGCTCCAGATGGGTCGGGTTTAGGAGGAATGTTTTTGCTTGCACCAATGACGATATCGAACTTCCAACCGGAGAGTAAGTGGCAAACGCATTCTTGCGTGAACTCTTCCGGCTTATTCGACAAGACCGCTAATTGGAATCCTTTCTCCTCCAGCAAATCCAGCATCTCAGGGATTCCGGGATAAGGTCCGGTTTTAATATTCCAGTTCCGGCCATAGTCGATAAGATATGCGTGCAGGCATCGCTGCAAGGTTTCTGCATTGCAATAATTCGGAGGCAGAACGCGAACGATTAATTCTTTAGCTCCGTATCCGACGAATTCACGATATTTCTCCGTCGGATACACCGGAAATCCCTCCGCCGCCAGAACGCGATTCGTCGCATCGGCAATATCTTCCAGGCTATTGAGAAGTGTACCGTCAAGATCAAAAATTATAGCTTTATATTTCATTCAAGTACCCGATTATCCGATTCTGAAACCACATCTATAATAATTAAAGTAAGATCGTCATCAGCCGACATTCCGTGCGACCTGCCCGACCATTTCAGAAGATATTCCATAAACTGATCCGCTGTGCGATCGGCTGAATCGCCGGAATGCGCTTCGAAAAATGTTTCCATACAATCATCACCGAATAATTCCCCGGCCTTATTTTTTGTTTCTATGATCCCGTCGGTCGAGAGAATTAATCGATCGCCTTTCGCAATATCAAGAGATGCATTTTCGTAAACCAGATTCGGAAACGGACCCAAGACCGTGCTGCCAAGCGAAAGTCTACGTTTCTGATGGTCTGATGGTCTTAACAAAATCGGAGGCGGATGCCCTGCATTTGCATACAGTATATTCCCATTGACGATATCGATGAACAGAGAACACGCCGTCACAAACGAATCTTCCATCTTACCCTGGAGAATGCGGTTCATCTCCGTAAGGACTTTGGCAGGATCGGAAATGTTCTCTGACTGCGAGGCATACGCGATTTTAAGCATGGAACCGATAAGGGCCGCTCCCACGCCATGTCCGGATACATCGGCAATGAGGATGCTCATGCCCGCATTTTCCTTGATCCGGAAATCGTAGAAATCACCTGCAACTGTTGTCATGGGAACATACCTTGCCGCAATATCGATACAACCATAAGATTGAAAATTGACGGGAAGGTTGGAATATTGGATGCGCCGGGCAATTTCAATTTCCTGTTCGATTGCCGATAATTTTTTTTCGTTGAAAAAAAAGTGATGCGCCGCTACATATCCCAGACCGATGCATAGAACCAGAAATCCCGCGTGCTCGAGGTGCGCTCCCGACGGCAGGACGCTTCTATGAACGAGATTGTCAATTGATATAGAGAGCAGCGTTGTCAAAAACACGAGCCGCAGGATTCGCAATTCAATATCCTGCTGTTTTCGAACAAAGAGGACATTTACCATCCATACAAAACACCAGAGAACAACAAGGATCGAGTTGATTGGAAAGTCCGATAAAGGTTCCGGACGGAACAGTTCATATCCAATGGCGGCGACGGCATAGACGATCGTGGAGCGAAAAACCCAGAGCATCGATTTATATAAACCGAGTCCGAAGATGTCGACAAGAAAAGCGGAAAACGGAATGACAACTGCATAGGTGAGTAATGCGTGGACATAAGGAAATGTAAAGGGGAAACCCACCAGAGTCTTCATTGTTGGAATCTCGATCAGCCATCGTATTCCGTAGATCGAGCAGAAGAGACCGAAGTTGAGAAGTGAGAAATCCTTTTTCTTCAGTCGAAACAAGGAGATCAGGACGGCAATCAGCCCGATGGATGAAACAAATAATCCGGCCGTAATATCCCAAAAATCGAGCTTAAGAGTGTTCATAGGCATATTCAATGATTGCAAGCCGCCATCTGCAAAAAACCAGCCAGGTACGGCACTTCATTTTCATCTCACAAAGAATTTTTCTGTTAACCCCGTGAGTATATCCTAATTTCTTCTTCAAACTATCGGATAGTTGTCACTTTTTCAAGGACCATATTTAACATCCAACCAATACGAAATAGAATAGGTTCTCTTTATGCATAGTTCTGGTTTTTGCCGGAGAAAAAGCGAAAATGAGCCAACAGAGAAGAAGTAACGCAGCGTATTTAAAGGAATATGATTTTTTTTACAGCCGAAAGCTCAAAATCCGCTTGCCGCAGAGCCGCAGATCGTGAATCAATTCCCGGGAACTCCAAGACATATTGACGAAAAGTCGGTTTCATGGAAATTCGCTTCTCATCTTGACGCGCATGAAAGCTTTCTATCTCCAACTTATAAGTTCTCGTCCGAATATCAAATGGCCATCAACCAGCGATGGCAGGCAGTTCAATTTAATTGGTTATCCTCGCAGCGCCAGCGAGAATCCCGAATAACAAGAACACAATGAGCCATAGCAAAGAAAGAACAAGAGCTATTCGGAGTATTTTAAAGAAATAATTTTTACACCTCCCGAAGGACATCGGCAATCGGATTGCTCTCTTCTCGAACGATTTTTTGAACACGCCAGTACGCAAGTCCGATACCTAAAACCACCAGAACAAACAAATGGAATAATTCCGGTACAATATCTCCAAACCCTGCATCCATCTGCACAACTCTTGTCATTGCCGAAAGATACGGTGTAATTGGAAAAGCCAGAGCCAGAAGACGCAATGGAACCGGAAGCATCGCGGCAGGCCAGCTGTATCCGCTGATAAGAAATATCGGATACGAAGTAAAACCCAGTACTTGAATGGCGATCATTTTTCGTTTGAAAAACGATCCAACGAATATCGCCAGGCACAACACTGCAGTAACAAACAAAAGCGTCATAAAAGACACAATCCATGCATTCCCGCGAAACGGCAGAGTATAAAGCTTGTAATGTGCCGTGAAGAACAGTAACGAGTAAGCATTGAACAAAACAAAATAGAACAATCCTTTTCCGAAAAGAATATTCGTAATACTCCGCTGCGAACGCTCGTACAAATTTCTGAGAGTGTTATTTTCCCTTTCCTTTGCAAAAGATTCCGCAAGAGCAATCAGTAAGGTCTGTTGAATGATCAATGCCAGAATACCGGGGATAAGAAAATCTCCATAGGACTCGGTGGTATTGAACATCGGCTTGATCTCAACATTGAGCGGTTCTATCAGTTCCTTCGCCTGCTTGAAGCTATATCCTTTGGACTCGAAATATTTAAGCCGAACTCCGGCCCCCATTGTCAGAGCGACGGCTGTAATCCCTTTGTTCAAATCATTGGATACAAGGAACCGGGTCGTGTTGAGATAAACCTTGATATCCGCTCCCTTCCCCGATTTCAGCGAGACTTCAAATTTGTCCGGAATATAGACAACACCTTGTGCGTCGAAGCTGTTGATGCTATTTTGTGCGGCATCCAGATCTGTGATCGTCTCTTTGACATGAATAAACTGATTTGCATCGAGATTTCGGCTCAACGCCCGGGACAGGGTCGAACGATCCATATCCACGACGACAATATCGACGCTGTGCTCCGTTTTATTGAGGTACAGCGTCCCGTAGAACAGCGAATAGAATATGGGTGCAAAAAGTGCGATAACAATGATATCGATGTCATGCGTGATAAAATGCAGCTCGCGGCGGAAAGTAGAGAGGATTGCAGTCCAGCGTAATCTCACTGCGCTGCGCTCCCTTCCAATTGAACCGCCTGATGCCGTCGAATTTGATATTTCAATGCAACATATACAATTGTAATTGATACCCCAAGAAAAGCTGTCAGGCGCATCATTTCAGGCCAGACAGACCAGACCGGATCTCCCATTTGATAAATCTTCAAGAACCCGGGAATGAAATGCGTAGAGGGGATCATTTGTGCAAAAGCGCTGTGCAGGAACGGAACAGCCCAGAGGGGAAAAATAAATCCGCTGAAAATAAAAGCCGGAACATTGATAAACAACGATACCTCTGTAGCAAATTGCTGGTCATGAAACACGGCAGAGATCATCAGACCGAAAAAGAAAGAGACACAGACAAAAAAAAGCAGAAATAAAATTGTTCCAATCGTCGATCCGATAATCTCCATGCCGAACAGCGGAAAAATGATACCCGCCAATCCGAGCACCGTTGCTGTATGGAGGATGAGATGAGGCAGCGATTTGCCCCAGATGATCGCCCATACATTTTCTTCCGCCGTTTCCAGCAGATCGTTGATCGTATGATGGACAAATTCGCTGCTGATAAGAAGCACCGCAACGGTCATGATGATCATTTGCAGAAGAACCGGCAGGAGTCCCGAAATAAGGTAATTCAGATAATTATAATTAAAATTATAGAGCGCCTGCGTCTCGATACGAATGGGACTGATGATATTCATCGCCTGCTGCGTCTGCATGCCTGACGACCGCAGTTTTTTCAGCAGGATTCCCCCGGAGATAGTTTTAATGACGGTCGAAGCCTCTTTGAGCGTAGTATTTGACACGATAAGATTCGATGCGTCGCTGAATACAACCACACTGGTCTCTTTCCCGCGCTTTAAATTGCGCTCAAGATCACGCGGAATATAAAATGCTCCGCGTATTTTCCCCTGACGAAAATCATTTTTGATCTCGTCTGTGGAGTTGACATATTCCGTTACATTAAATCCGCTGGTTGCATCGATGCCCCGGATGATGATCCGTGATATTTCACTGTTATCCTCGTCAAAGACAGCCACCGGAATATTCCTTAAAATCCCATTGACATAGATATAAGCAAAGAAGAGGAAAAATAGCATCGGCATAAAGATGGTAAACAAATAAATAGTTTTCCGTTCTACAATACGCTTCCATTCCCTGCGCATCACATTCTTAAGAATCGTAAAAAAATCGTGCTTCATTTTGTTTTTTCTTTCGGTAAGAATCTCATATCATTAGAAAGAAATGATCACTGTCATGCCCGGCCGCATATTTCGAATGGGTGCCGTGCTGCGAAGATGCACTTCGAAGGTTTTGACATCGAAGTCGCCTTTTTGGTTTGTCGGCTTCCATGTAGCAAAGTCTGCCATCGGGGCGATATAATATACCTCGAATTCGTACTCTTCCCCGCTCAAGGCACGTACAACGCCTTTGAATTTGGAGCCCATCGTAATTTTTTTCATATTGTCTTCTTTCACCTGCAAGACAACCCAAACATCGTGCGGTTTCATGATTGTAAAGACCGGATATCCTGCGGCCAATATTTCTCCCTCGTCCGCAATTTTTTTGCTGACTTCGCCGTCGATAGGACTGACCAATTTCAATTCCTGATGATACGCTTCCGCTTCTTTAAAGGCGTTTTGCGCTTGATGATAGAGGGCGGCTGCACCAGCTATTTCTTCCGGACGAGCGCCCTTCATAATCATGTCGCAGCGGGATTTTGCCGCTTCCATTTGAGCTTTTGCAGCTTGGTACTGGAATGCGACCTGATCATGTTCCTGTGAAGAAATAAGGCTGTCGCGGTAAACTCGCTCTATACGATTCCATGTTTTCTCGGCAAGTTCGAATTGATCTTTTGCCTGGGAATACAGTTTTTCTGCTGCATCTTTTTCTTCGATGCGTGCACCATGAAGAGCCATTTCCATTTTTTGCCGAGCCGCTTCCATTGCACCGCGTGCCTGCTCGACTTTTGCATCCATCTCCCTGCTTTCGAGAGCAGCCAGCACCTGACCTTTGACCACATGATCGCCTTCGCGAACAAACAGACTATCGATACGGCCCGGGATTTTCGAAGCAACGTCGATTTCAGTCGTTTCCACAACACCCAAAATTCGCGGAGGATCCGGGGCAGCCCATTTTATCAGGAGTACAATAAGCCCTGCAGCGGCAATGAATATCGGGATTCCGAGTATGATTTTTGTACGTAATTGAGTAAAGTCCATTTTATTTCTCCTTTGCATTCCAAATTTCAATTATTTTTTCAGGTGTGCCGATGGCGGTGAAAAGATCTGTCATCGAATGATAATATTCGTACAACGAGTTTTTATTTTCCACTTCGTCTTTTTCCAGGATCAGGCTTGCGTCAACCACATCGAGAGAAGTTCCGAGTCCGGTTTGGAAGCGTTCGCTCATGAGACGAAGATTTTCATTTGCCAGATGAAGGTTCGACTGCAGCTTAAAATAGCGGTTCCGGGAATTCGTCATGTCAAAATAATTTTTATTAATGAGAAGCTCAATTTTCCGATGCGCATCGGCGTCGATATATTCCACTTCACGTTCAAGATGGGCCGCGCTTTCCATATTCGCCATTTTTTTAAATCCGTCAAAAATATTGATACTGACCTGTAAACCGACAATCCAGCGAGGCTCCAGCGTAGGGCACAGGTCTTCCGGAACGATTTCATATTTGCCGAAGACGGCTACCTGAGGCATAAATTCCGAGAGAGCGATGGCATGCTTTTGCTCCGCAGCGGTCATCTTCTCCGCTATCAATTGAAAAATCGGCTGGGTCGATTGCGCCTGCCGGAGGAATATATCCAGCGTATCGGGAATTGCATAATAGACAAGCGAATCGGCTACATCGATCGGTTCAGTTTCCGGCAAGCCGACGGTATTTTTCAAAGCAATTAAAGCAAGCGTCCGCTTATTTTCGTCATCGAATAAATTGCGTTCGGCCTCGGCAACGGCAACTTCGGCGCGTAATTCCTGATGGGGAGCGATCAATCCTTCCTGCAAGAGACGTTTTGCTGTCGCTTGATGCTGCTGCATACCTCTTAAAACTTTTCGCCGGGTTCCGACTATATCGTTCATGAGTACGACAGCCAGATAACTGGAAACCGCTTCTTGAGTGACTTCATTCCTGGTTTTTTTTAATTCAATTTCTGCAGACTCAACTTCTGAAGCGGCATATTTTTTTGCGGCGATTAATTTACCGCCGAGAAAAATAGGCTGTATGCCGAGAAAGGAAGCTTCGCGGTAATCCTGTTTTTTCATTACGTCGGTAAACGACGGTAGAGCGGCATCAAGCGCCTGTTCGGCGGAAGACATCGCAGCCGTCTGCGACATTGCCTGAGCCGCAGTCAGGCCGACTCCTTTCTGAAGATATGCCATTTGCACTTGAGAGACAGCGGACATTTCGATCAGTGCATCACGGATGGAGCTGAGATCCATGATAAGTGGAGCATTCATATGGTTATAGCTCCCGCTTAACGTGACAGAGGGCAGGAAATTTCCCCATGCCGTATAATTATCGTATTGTTTCTGTTTCAGCTTTTCTTCGTATTGATGAACTGTCTCGTTGTTCTTGACGGCATAATCCACCGCTTCGGACAAAGTTATTTTTTGAGCGGCAGCATTCTGCATGCCGGATGAGACCGCCAGCACAACCGTCAGGATAAAAAGCAGTTTAAAATAAGATTTCATATTTTTTCTTTCTGATTTATTTTCTCTTGGTGTTTCATCGCACTGTGTCATCTTTTGGGCGCCGGCTCTTTGTGTAAAATTACTAATGAATTGATATTCATTAAATAAGCAAAAAAATACACTTTCGATATTTTTTCAGATTACAGCAAGAGGCCGTTTCTCAGGAATAATTTAACGTTCAGACGAACGCGGTCGAGTGAGGAGGAAGGTGTTGATTGTGCCCAGTAAAACAGCACGCTTCTTATACCTCCGGTAATAAAATGGCGGTAGAGCTTAACATCGACATCAGGATTGAAGATTTTTTTCTTAACCCCTTCGTGAATGATTTCTTCTGCAAGATCAAGAAAATTCTCGTAATGCTTTCCGATATTTCCTTTTTTATTATTTATCAGATACTGTTGTTCGTTGACGAAAACAACGGCAAGCGCCGGGTTTGCGACAAATATATTGAACAGATGATCGATTACAAGATCCAGTTTCTGGACCGGATCATAATCCGAACGCTTTACCGTCTCTTGCAGTGTGTGCGTAAAATCAGTCCAGAGTCTATCGAAGATTTTCAGGAGAATGCTTTCCTTATTCGGGTAATACAAATAGACGCTTCCTGTTGCTACGCCGGCTGCTTCTGCAATCGATGTGACCTTCGATCTGTGATATCCGCTGTCTGCAAAAACTTTAACCGCGGCGTCTAATATATCTTTTTCTTTGTTACCTTCACGTTTTCTCATAATGAATATCCTTGCTATATGAATCAATATTCAATAATACATCTTTACGACAATTGAATCAAGTCCGCCATACAATATTGATAATTTTTAATGCAACAGGTGCGAAATAATCGCAGAATTAACCGACAACATTTTCACCGATAAATCGCCGTATGGATATTATGCTGCCGAAGAGCCCAAGGAGAGATCCGGCACAAACGACAATTGCGTAATAGTATGGTTTTACCTGAACTAATTCCGACATTTCCAGAGTAAGCCATTGTTCCATGTACGCCAATGTCAAAAACAATATCCCTGCCGAAATAATTCCGCCGATCAGTCCCTGCAGGAAGCCTTCCAGCAAGAACGGCGTCCGGATGAAACTTCGCGTTGCCCCAATCAGTTTCATTGTTTGAATAATTTTTCGTTTGGCATAAATCGCCAGGCGTATCGTGTTTGCGACCAGAATAAGAGAGAATATTGTGATGATCACTCCAACCCCGAATGTTATCCAGAGATACACCATTGCTCGCTGATCCAGAAGTTCCAGCAGCTGTTTCCTATAAATAACGTCATCGATACCTTTGATCGACTTCACCTGCCGATAGATGAGTTCGGCCATTACCGCTGTTTTATATCCGTCTTTCAAATAAATTTTAAATGAAGCAGGAAGAGGATTAAAATTCAACACCTTCATAATATCTTCGCCGAATTCTTCTTTGAAGATTTTTGCCGCTTCATCTTTGGATACGAATCGTACTTCGCGAATGCCGTCAAGCATTTCGATCATCCCCTTCGCTTCCAGAATATTGTCATTCGAAAGCTGATCGCTGAGAAAAGCTTCCATTTCTACTTTCTCGCGGAGCGAATCGATTACATGTTGTCCATTTAAAAATAATATCACGAAATAGCTCAAAAGGAGGAGAGAAACACATATCGTAAAGACAGCTGCAAACATCGACAGCTTGGCCCGCTTGAACCCGGAGAATCCTTCCCGAAGAACGTATCGTATCTGCATTTTCTCCTCTTCCGATATTCTTTACCGCATGCCGAACGGTTTATAACTTCCTAAAACTTTCACGAACGTACACACTTCTTTCAGATGGCCCATTGCTTCCGCCAGAGGTGAACGGTTTGACGACCCTTCGACGTCCACATAGAAAAGATACTGCCAGGGTTTTCCCGGATACGGCCTGGATTCAATCTTCAATAAATTGATTTCGCGCAGAGTGAATACGGCTATCGCCTTAAAGAGCGCTCCCGGAATATCCTTGACTGCAAAAGCGAATGAAGTCTTGGATGCTCGAACAGGAATATGTGATTTTTGCGAAAGCACGAGAAAGCGGGTATAGTTCCGTTTATTGCTTTCGACATTGGACCTGACAATCGAAAGGCCGTGAACACGTGCCGCACTGGCGCTCGCAATAGCCGCGGCATCGGTTCTCCCTTCTTCCCTGATCAGCCGTGCCGCCGCCGCCGTATCGTGAAATGTTTCTATTCGAATATGAGGGAGTGCATTGAGAAACGTTTCACATTGGCCCAGTGCCTGCGCTTGAGAATAGACGGTGCGTATTTGATTCATGCGTACTCCGGGCAGCGCCAGCATATTGAGTTCAATGCGCAGTTTTACTTCTCCCACAATAAAAAGCCGGTGTTTCAGCAGTAAGTCATACACCTGATGAATACTGCCGTAGACCGAATTCTCGATCGGCAAAAGGGCAAAAGCATCGCCGTGCCGGGCAGCATACGCAAACGCATCGGTGAAAGTCCGCATGGACTTTGCCTGGGCTTTTGCACCGAAATATAATCTCACCGCCTGCTCGCTGAAAGAGCCCGGTTCGCCTTGATATGCAACGGATATTTTTTTCATATTCAAACTTTTACCCAGTTATACCGCTGCGCGGTCACACCGCTATACGCCCTTCGAGAGCCCGTGAAAGCGTTGCTTCATCGGCAAATTCCAGGTCTGAACCAACCGGCAGTCCGCGCGCAATCCGGGTCAATCGAATGCCGAGAGGCTTCAATAATTTCGACAGGTAGAGTATTGTCGCCTCTCCTTCCACATTCGGATTCAATGCAAGAATAATTTCTGCTATGTTGTTTTGAGAGATACGCTGAAGCAGTTCTTTTATCTTCAATTCTTCCGGCCCGATACCGTCTAACGGGGAAAGCGCCCCTCCGAGGACATGGTACAGACCGTGATAATCATTCGTTCTTTCAACAGCCAGAACATCACTGGGATCCTCTACGACACATATCAAATCCCTTTCCCTCTTCGGGTTCGAACATACCGGGCAGGGGTCGACTTCCGTAATATTTGAGCACTGGGAGCAAGAACGCACCTTGTCTTTGACATTCACTAAAGCCTTTGCCAGGGATACTACTTCTTCCCTGGGAATTTTTAGTATATAAAGAGCCAGACGATGAGCTGTTTTTCTACCGATCCCGGGGAGTTTAGAAAATTTTTCCGCAAGATCTTCAATCGATTCTGCCGTGTACATCATTCTGTGGTTCAGCCTTTCACATTCCGGGGAACTTCATACCCGGGATTTGAGGCATCATCCCGCCGGTCGCCTTCTGCATCTCATCCTGCGCTAATACAGATGCCTTTTGCAAGGCCTGGTTTGCCGCAGCGACGACGAGATCTTCGAGCATATCTTTTTCTTCCGGATTCACAACTTCTTTTTCAATTTCAATTTTTACAATTTGCTGTTTCCCGTTTGCCGTGACCTTTACCATCCCACCACCCGATTCTGCAACGACCGTTTTTGTCTCAAGTTCCGCCTGAACCTGTTCCATGCGTTCCTGCATTTTCTGAACCTGCTTCATCATTTGCTGCATATTGGGCATACCGCCTTTAAACATGTTCGACTCCTTTATTTTCAGAATTATTTTCCTTGTCAATATAGTCCGAAATGCAGGGAAAGTCAACGCGAGGTTTTTAGAGCGTACTTCTTGACTTTCGAGGAAAATGCAGATATATTTTAAAAGATAAGCTCATCAGTAACGATGAGCTTTTCAATTCTCAAAACCATTCCGCGGTAGCTCAATGGTGGAGCGTCCGGCTGTTAACCGGAAGGTTGTAGGTTCGAGCCCTACCCGCGGAGCTAAAGAAAGCCTGAACTATTCAGGCTTTCCATTTTTATAGCATATTCTACCAACATCCTCCATTCTCTTTCTGCAGACAAACACTACATCGGATCATCAAATTGTGAAAAAGTTCGTACCCTTGTTTGACATATGTCGCTCCGGTTGTGTGTTTTTCTTGTTGTCTTTCAACTACAAGATACCACTTTCCGGAGTCTTTATTTTGGACAGATATGAAGTAATAAATATAAATCGGCGCTAGGAAGACAGATCGGGAATCGACTGTATTGAGATGCTGTAGCACTGCAAAAAAAAAGAACCTTACAATCAGGCAGTCACGCAGACCGGATTTCGAGGCAGTCAGGGCTGGAAATCTCCGGCGCAGCCGTGATGGTGTTCGTCGAAGAGAAAAAGTCGTGTTGCATCTACTTCAGCAGGATCATTTTCTTTATAATCGTCTGTCCAGAGCTCTCAAGTCTATAGAAATAGATCCCGCTGGCAAGATTAGAACCGGAGAACGTTACCTGATGGCTGCCTGCAGTTTGAACACCATCTGCCAAAACTCCAACCTTTCTGCCGAGTACATCGTACGCTGTCAGGCGAACCTTTCCTGTGCTCTTCAGCGAGTATGTGATTTTGGTAGAAGGATTGAACGGATTCGGATAGTTTTGATTCAATTCAAATTTATCAGGGGTTGAGACATTCTTCCTCTCAACCGATGAGATAATATTATTACCTGCATCAAGGAGAATATATTCCACCGAGTTAGGAGGCGAGTTGAACACAACGCTGTCTCCGATCGGATACGCAACCGCCGCAATGTTCTGCAGGTCGGTATTTGGTCCCCAGACCGTCCCTACGCCAGTATCCCCATTCACGACGACTGTCTGTGGCAATGCGATATTACTGCTCCCCGTTAGGGTGTACGTATAGAAGTGACTACCAACTCCAATGTTTCTCGGCTTCACGTTGACAACCTGATTCGTGGACCCAACATTCAGCACTACCACCGCGGTGTTTCCAGAGCTGAAAGTGCTCGCATAGGCAAGTATATTGCTGCTCCCTTGTACGGACGAAGCCACCATGTGGTCACCAAGAAACTGGCGTAAATAATATAAGTAGTAGAATTCAGGCCTGGGATTCCAGAGCGGTATGCCGGGATTAGACGGACTAATATAATAGAACATTCCGTCAGTGTCCCAGTTGGCAAGTAGCCAGCGGGTGGACATTCCTACGTTATGTTCAGCCATTTCACAAAATACCGTTACAGCCTGCATTCCGTTCGCGATCGATGTTTGAGCCAAAGAAGGCCCGCTGGTGTTCCACTCAGTTAGCGCAAGTGGGCGATTTGCACCACCCTTTGTTGCAATGTCACTCTTCATGGAGGTCATATCAGTGTTGACCTGGCTTCGACCGAGGGTCACCTGACCGATCATGGACGAGGAATAACCGTAATAATCATGCCACGCATAAAAATCTACTGTGTCGCCTATAGAACTGAAAAGCTGACGGTTCCAACCCTTGTTTCCTATATTACTGGAATTTTCATCGTTATACTGATCGATTATGGCGCCTACATATATTGTAGATCCCATCTCTGCAGCAGCGGCTCTCATAGAATCCCTGAAAACCTTGAAGTGCTGGCCATACAAAGTTCCCGATATTATGGCAGGTTGTCCATCTTTGTTCAGTGTTGTGTCTATCAGCCATCCATATTCCCATGGCCCTGAAACCTCGTTACCTATTTCCCAGAATTTCGTGCGGCCGGCATCGTAACGAACCCAATCCGCCGCAAGATGGGCAGCTTGTTGAGCCGGATGAGCGCTGGTACCATAACGGGCATAAGCATAGTTAACCGTTATCAATCCTTGGGCGCCAGTCTTGTTCCGCAAGTCGTAATAGCCGGCAGGCGTCAGAGCCTGGCTCGGACCCAAGTTAGCATAAAATGGATTTTTCGTATAAGCATGAGTAGTATAGTTATATGTAGTTCCATCCGGAATGGTGATCGGCAGGTCACTAGGGAGCGAATTCCAGAAATAACCATCAGACCAACTTCCGCCCGGAAAACGAATGAGGCTCGGGGATAACATCTTGATCCAGTTTACCATGGTTGGGTTGTTCACATTTTGTCCAACCCAGACAGCAACTGCATTTCCCAGAAGATATGGTGATACCTTTCCGACCGTATCCGCCCCGTTTATGATAACCGTCACAGTGGGAGTGGCAGCCGGTTTTGTAGAAACCGCGTAAAGAGGAATCACAGCGGTATCCGGTTTGAAATCTTTGAAGAAACAATTCGTGCTGTCTTGTGCGAAGAGCGGGGCTATTGAAACGGCCATTACTGTACATATCAGTAACAAAGTTTTGATTTTTTTCACGTCAGTCACCTTATCTATTTGTCAAGGTGTTCCACCAGTTGCTCAAATAGGGATACTCAGCACTGTCCCATTTGGGAACACCCGAAAGAATTCATTTACGGTTCCTTACCCCCCAGTACAGAGGGAGCTCCTCGGTATCACGGCATGTTTCATGCGTTCAGCTTGCATACCAAAGATCATCCTTGGATGCGGTGCTGAACTCCGTAGGAAATCATGACTCATATGGAGGAGCCTGCGGTCCACGATGGACTGCAGGCATGATCCATTGTTTCAGAAAGGAGAAGAATATAACTGTGCTATTTCAACAACAGCATTTTCATTGTATTCATAGTTCCGGAACTCACCAGTTTGTAGAAATAAATACCGCTGCTTAAATTTTTGGCGTTAAATGTAACGTCGTGAGATCCCGCATTTTGAACCTCGTTCACTAGAACCGCCACTTCTCTGCCGAGGACATCATACACTGAGAGTCGTGCCAAGCCTTTGGCTGCAAGTGTATAGGAAATCTGGGTGCTCGGGTTGAAGGGGTTCGGATAGTTTTGGCTTAAGCCGAACTTCAATGGCATTGATTTGGGTAATGGAGAAACACCTGTACCTCCCTGTTCCGGGAACCAGTTTAAGTCGCCGAGTGCTTTTCCGTCAGTACCTGCGTGCTGAAGATTCGCATTAGAGTAACGCAGATTCTCTTGCACAGGGTAGCCCTGAGTTGTTGCCCAATTACTCGGCACATTCGCAAACATATTTGTTGGATCGGAAAGATATACGAACGGGCGATCATTGAGACCAGTCCCAACAGCCCAGCATGTATTGACAAAATGAACCATATTATCTGTTGCATTTGTTACCAGCGTGGCATTGAATCCTGGATCCGTACTGTCATTATTCGATATATTTATGCCCGGCCATCGCGTACGGTCGGTAAGTATAGCTGGATCCGTTGCGGCTTCCCAAATTGTCGGCACAATCTGACCATAGGTGGTACCCGCACCGTTAGCATTAAGTGTCGCCCAGTTATTAACGATAGCCTGTGGCCAGAAATAAGCATTATTCGTAACCGTAATTGTTCTCGAGGCTTCCGTTGCGTTGATAGGATCGATTTTAGTTGTAGTTAATGTGTCTAACTCGATTACCGCCGGGGCAGTATAGAAATTGGCGTTTTGGACCGCCACTTCATTCACGTGCGCAGAATCCAAGCCCGCCGAATTCACACCAAAGAAGATGTTATTTTTTATATCTGCATTCGTTAACTGCTCTATAGTAAAGGCTCCTCCCTTCGTCGTCAAAAACACGGTATTGTGCTCAAAGCGAATATACCCGCAGTATCCGGCGGAACCAATAACGGTTCCCCCAAACACAAAGAATGTATTATTAACAAACACTGCAGTATCTAATGGAAACGTTCCCGGATCTACCCATGCAATACCTGGATTTTGTGGTACGTCATCCTGGTTGTTTCTGAACTCGCAGTTCGTGAGAAATATTTTAATATGCTGCTGATTCCAGGTATTAATTATATTGGGTGTACCGCCGCCTCCAAAATTTTCAAACACGCAATGGTCTGCAATGTATGTTACAGTATCTCCACCCGCACCAAAGCAAATACCTGTAACTGATGATCCGTCGACTCGTGTACCTACGAGGTATATGTTCTTAAGCTTAACTGTGTCACCACCCATGGGGTTGAAATAGGTTGAAGGCGAGGAGTTATCTGTCTGAATGAACGGCGCTATCACAGGAGGGAATCCCGTATTTGGATTCGTTTTTCCAACGATTGTTAAACTCGGTCTCATCTGTATAGTGGCGGTAAGGAAATAAACGGTATCAACCGTACCCGTCTGCTGAAGCACGTACACCCGGTTAGTAACTCCGGCTGCAACATCATTGAGAATAACGTCGTTGAGGTTTCCCGGCGGTAATGCCGCTACAATAACACTATCAGGAATCTGTGCAAACGACTGAGATGGTAACATAAACAGCACCATCAAAGCAATCAAGAACATAGAAATGAACATCGTTTTCATAATATAAATCCTTTCGGTTGAAGTTTATATTGATGTTAATTGTAACCTAATGTTCCGTAAATCCGGCAATTTCATTCATGACTACCATTGCCAAATTAGCACTTAGAACCTTAGTAAAAAATACTGCACCTAAGTAAATGTTGTTTTCATAATGCTCTTCCTTTCTGTTTCTGTTTAGTTAATTATTATAGTTTCCACCGAAGTCCTAAATCTGCCGTCATTCCGTAATCCCATTCTTGATTAGGAAAACTACCAGGACCTCGAATTGAGTACGTATCATTTTCGCTGTTAATATTATTGAGGTCAGCGAATACTTCAACCCCAAACCACGGTAGACCTTGTTTTACTGAAAAATCCCATCGCAGATATTTAACTTTGTCAGAACGAAGTGAGTTGTAGAAATTCGTATTATTAAAAACATCTGACTGATATATCATGGAAGCCCGAATAGAAAATTTTTTATAGTCATACCCAACCGAGAGATTGACAATATCATTTGGTTGATTTATAAGCCGGTCGACATAGGAGGAATCAGTATATATAGGTTGATATTTGGGATAGCCTGAATTCCCGGAATTAACTGTCCAGGGATAATTTGCACTGGAGAATATATGAGTATAATTAACATCCAATACTAATCCGTTCAAAGGATTTGGTAAATACCAAAAATGCGTTTGCCACTCGGCCTCAATACCCCAGAGGTTAACCCGGTAAGGATCGTTAATATAGGTAGTGAGCTGAAACCCTTTTGTATAGCTCGGAATCCCGGGATATTTCGAAGGATTGGTTATGTAACTGGTGTTGGTGTAGAATACAAAATCATCAATCTGTTTTAAGAAACCACCGGCAGACAGTAACCCGATATTATTATCATACGTGGATACCTGCAGATCGTAATTTTGGGAACGCGCCGGTTTTAATGCGTAATTGTTCCATGTGACCGTGGAGCTGAATACGTCCATTCTTGGTATGATGGTATTGAAATCCGGATATGAAAGCGTGCTGGTGTAAGCAAGCCGGGCATTTAACCACGAAAATGGACTGTATTTCAGACTCGCATCCGGCAGCCAATACCCATGATACTCAATAACAGTTGTGTCTGTATGAGGTTGTGTATTAGGATAAGGATTTGTTTCGCTTGCATTCCAGAAATGGGCAGCAGTATAGGACGTCTGAAGCCCCTGATACCGGACGCCCGGGATAAAAGTTATCTCAGGGCCGATATTCACGGTTGCCATAATGTATCCGGCATTTCGACGCTCTAATCCGGAATAATCATCTGCAAGACTCCCATAAACATTAGGCAGGTAAGCAAAAACGCCGCCGGTTGGGGCGGTGTGGACGCCTCTGCCAAAACCTATTATATTGTCCATTACCGATGATATTAGTCCAATATTTGTTCCGGCATTCATCAAATAATTTCCATTGAGATAATGCCCGAAATTCGTATTTTGAAGGAACATGGTAATAGGAAGCTCCTGCACCCCATTAGGATTGAGGTTATACGGCGGCTGAGCCATCCACGGGTTTTGTGCGATAATTGATGCACGAACTTGCTCGTTGATTGCGCCGTATACATTACCACTACCATTATCGGTGTTATAATAACGGTCGGTGTACTTAAACGATCCCCCAGCCTTAAATATGACGGTGAGCAGGTCCGACAGGTCAACATCTCTCTCTAAGTCAATTGATCCTGCAAGGTTTCTCTGCTTGTTAAAACTGCTCCAGGTACTATTATATCGAAAGGTCATGTTGTTAAAATCTGTCTTGGCTGCAGCGGCTTGAGCGACCTGCATCGGACTCTCATTATTCGGTATATTGCCAATTCCTGCAGAAGTCTGCTCAAAACTCATCCACCAACTATTAGGAGTAATATTCTCTGAGTATGAATGAGACAGTGATGCATCAATCTTGAATGAAAATAACCTCTGCTCATAGTTGAGAATATTAGTAATAACATTGAGTTTATTAGGTGAATATTGGGCTTCATACTGTATATCATTACTCTGGAGTTCATAAGTCTCGCGGTTGTATTGAGTGTTTGAATTACCCTGGCTAAATAAATTCGTAAGGACTATTTTTCCATCGGGTAGTTTATAATCCAGCACAAGGGTCCCGTCGTATCGTTGCTCCTGTGTTGGATAAAAGTAAAGATCCATACTGCTCAGCGCAGTTATCTGAGGTTGCGGCTTGACCGGGATATAATAATTCCCTACAAGTTCATCCGATGCAAGGTTCTGCCTTTGGACAATTCCCTGCGCAAATACTCCAAAGCGGTTGTCGAAAAATCTGTTCTCTATGCTGACGACAAACTTGTAATTGTTATACGAATTAATAAGATTAGTATATCCTCCCTGGGCAAGGAGAGAGACCAAAGGTGCACCCGTAGAAGTTTCTTTAGCTTCTCTGATGTCAAAGTTCACCGTTCCTCCAAAAACAGCCGCATCCATATCGGGTGTAACTGTTTTGGAAACTTCAATGCCCTCCAGCATGTTTGACGACATCATGCTTAGGTTTGTACCCCTGTCATTTGAGTTTGTTGCAGGTATCTCAACCCCATTAACCGTTATCATGTTATATTGAGGTTGAAGCCCGCGGATTACGACTTCTGTTGCTTCACCTCCCGAGACCCCGCCCGATGAACCTCCGGATCTAATGAGTGAAACGCCCGGCAGCCTTCCGATTGATTCTGCTGCATTTGCATCCGGCAGTTCTTGTATACGTGCGGCTGAAACTATATTCTCAATCTTATCGGAAGCCAACTGTTGATTGATGGCTGCATTTTGACCGCTTGCCTGGGCTGTAACAACTACTTCCTGTCCTTCAATCGCCTGAGGTAATAAACGGAATTCCTGTTCGACTACACCATTTTCAGGAACTGTCATTTGTAAGGTGATCGCCCGATATCCAACATAGGAAATCCTTAATGTTTGCTGGCCGGCCGGTACACCATAGATTGTTATCAAACCATCAATATCTGCAGAAGCTCCCAAACTTGTATTGAGAACTACAACATTCGCTCCAATAAGAGGATCACCTGTCACTTTATCAAAAACATGTCCTTTGATAGATCCGGATCCGGCAGCGTATAAAGGTTGAAAGGTTAAAGAAAATGCTGCTACTATTATAGCCCAAACAAGTGAAGCTCGAAAACGAGAATTACCGATAGACATTTTATTCTCCTTTTATTATTTCTTGAAGAGTTTTTTTATTTTTAAGAATGTCATTGATGCGAACCAATCAAATGAGGAACGGTTACTGTGGATAGCTCAGAAAATGAAACTTTACTTAGATCCATTGCTTGCTGTAAATTAGGGACGGGTAATAATCTAAATTGATATGTATAGACTTTATTTGAGTAGAGTGTAAATTCCGGGTGAGGGCGCGCCCCCCAGCTATTGTCGCCTCCTAAACCCATCTGATGGTAATTCAATCGCAACACGGTGGAGCTATTTTTAACAAGATCGTAAGGGTGTTTCTTATTTTCACCTTTAACATCCAATTCCCATGGAGTATATTGAAGTGCATTGAATTCAATATAAGGCATACCCACCGCCATGATCCCTTTACCGGAATTGTTGGTTAAACACACCCATTGCACATCGGTACGATTTCCTGTTTCTTGCGGTCTAATGTATGAAACAAACATGCTGTCAATGGTCGTATTATATACTCCAACATTTGAACTCTTTTTCCTGTCCCAATAATTCTCAAACGGACCCCGTCCATACCAGGTAATAGTACTAAAATCAGCAGGAACCGTACAGAGCATTCCTACTTCCGGAATTTCAGGGAGCTGCGCATTGCCAGGTACGAGCGTTGATGAAATAACTATATTACCATCGCCATAAATATCATAGGTGATACTCCCAAACGATTTTGTCGAAGTTGGATAGCTAAAAGTTACGACGATTTGAATTTGGCGGGTTGAAATTTCCTTTAATGTCAATCCCGTAACGGTTCTGTTTTGGCTGGCATTTTTCCATGTGGCGCAGCGGGTTGGCATGCCATTGCCTCTATCGTTGCTGTTGGGCGCTCTCCAAAAAGATGGAACAGGTCCTGTTTGTAGCAGCTTGGTCCCTTGATACATAAATGAAGAAATTGTTCCCGCATTTTTGTCAAACACCAATTGGAGATTGGTATTGCTGACAATGATACTATCCTTTGAATCATTCACTGAAAGAGTCGGAATCTGTAAAGTATCAACCATCGGAGCTTCCGGCACTGCAAAAGGAATTTCAAATTGTTCCGACGCTATTTCATATCCGGCATCAGCCCATAGTTCATTTTTTTCTAATTTAAAGCTCAAGTTCAACCAATACTTTGAACCGGCTTTCAGAGCAGGCTTTCCGAAACCAATTGCAATCGCTTTGCTGGTGAGAGGCGGAATGTCAAGATCTGAAGCTGTAAGTGTACCGCTGTTTATCTGTTTATTGTCCTCCATGAGTTGCCAGGTTCCACTAAACGAATTCACATTCGTGAAACGATAGTAATTCGTGATTTCAAACTGGCCTTTCAATGAATCAATCGCTTTCATTTTAATATTCTGATAGACTTTCTTGACTTCATAAATTTCCGGTTGAAGCGTTCTATCGGCGCTTACAAGCCCGTTAGCACAAAAATCAGCATCATTGGGATTGTCTCCCCAATCACCGCCATATAAAAATCCAGTGTGCGCAGGATTCCATAATCCTTGATCAACAAAATCCCAGATAAATGCACCCTGCAAATTTGGGTATTTCTCGATTGCATCCCAGTATTGGTACATATTTCCTTCACTGTTTCCCATTGCATGGGAATACTCACAAAGAATGAGAGGTTTTGTGTTCAATGATGCGCCATACTCTTCAACACTTTCGACGGTAGGATACATCCAGCTGTTCATATCAGCCACATCGTTATACCCTTCATAATGGACCAGTCGAGTCGGCTCGTTCTGATGCACCCAATCTGCCATTGTTTTAAAATTACTTCCGCTTCCGGCTTCGTTTCCTAATGACCAAATCAGCACACATGGATGATTCTTGTCTCTTCCTACCATACTCTGAATTCTATCGAGACAATTATTCTTCCACTC
>PMML01000073.1 GCA_003162695.1 Ignavibacteriota bacterium
CGCCAAGTTCCGTAAAGGTATGCAACATTTTACGTGTGCCGCCCCATCTTGATGTTCCAATTTGGCACATCAAGTTTTTGTATTCCTCCAGAGTAAGCTGGAACATAAAATCTGTCGGGAAGCGATCACGATTTCGACGGACAGCTTTATTAAGATCCCTTGTTTGTACTCCGTAGAGCAATGCAAGATCTTTGTCGAGCATCACCTTTTGTCCCCTCAGAAGTATAATGGATCGCTCGATTTGTTCTTGAGGCAGGAGTGTTTTAATCTTTTGAGTCTTCATTCTATTCGCAAAACGATTGTTTTTTTGCCGTTGTATCAAAGTATGGTTTGGTTCCCTGCCAGCGAATCCATGTCGGACAGGGGAGCGACCTGTGCCGCGAAGCATTGCGCCATTCTAATCATAAGAAAATATATTTGATCGTTTATAAATTACTTCAGTCTGTTCATAAGCATTTCGAGTTTAAATTCCCATCCCCGATCAAGCTTCTTGAGTAGTGAAATAAGATTGACTGCCGATTTCTTATCGCCCTTTGCCATATAAAGAAGTGCAAGATCATGCAACACATCTTTTTTATCGGGATTAAGACTCAATGAGTGTTTATATGCAATGACAGCTTGATCAAATTGACTAGTATCTTCGTACGCTGTTCCAAGATAATAGAATGCTTCAGAATTAAAAGAATCTGCTTGGGTTGCCTGGAAGTTATATTGAACCTCAAGTTCAAATTCTCATAATTGTATTCCTCTATACCAATGGTCTTCACATAGCGTTATCTCAAAAAGATGATCGCAGCTAAAATCTGTTCGAGATCTTACGGTTCCCGATAATGAGCGATGCTTGACTTATGCCGATGCTTTCGGTTTACCGGCCGGGTCCTTTATCGGGACGATTCCCGCAAGGTCACCGATGATGTTGACCAATTCCGAGTTTCCCGATATGACGATCTTTGAATTCTTTTCCAAAGAATTCTGGACGGTGTCGAGCCGCTTCAGAAGCTGGGCGTTGCCGACAAAATATTTATTTGCCGCGTCGTTGACCAATCGTATCGCTTCCGCCTGACCTTCAGCTTCAAGTATGTTTGCCTGTTTGACGCCTTCCGCTTCCTTGATTGCTGCGCGTTTTTTTCCGTCTGCTGTTGTTTCAGCAGCGGTGGCATAATCGATAGCTGCAATCTTTTCGTTTTCCGCCTTGACAATCTTGTTCATGGTATCCTGAACATCCTTGGGCGGATCGATTTCCTTGAGCTCTGCGCGCACGATGTCTATTCCCCACGACGCCGTTTCTTTAATAAGAATTGTATGAAGTTCATCGTTAATCTTGCCTCTCTCGCTGTTTGCGGACTTGAGCGTCATTGTGCCGATAATATTCCGGAGCGTCGTTCGTGCAAGATTTACAATTTGGGAGTTGACATTGTTGACGTTGTACTGCGAACTTTTAACGCTCTCTTCGTCCGATTTTACCTTATAATAAATCTGTGCATCGACCATCGCATTGAGGTTGTCGTTGGTGATAATCTCCTGCGGTTCCGCATCGATCATTTGTTCTGTTGTATTGATTTGATACATGTGATCAATCATCGGGATAATCCAATGAAAGCCCGGACCTGCAAATTTATGATATTTGCCGAGACGTTCGATAAGACCACGATGTGTCGGGCGAATGATGCGGATCCCGCTGAAGAGGACCAATATGATGAGTCCGACGGCGATTATTTCGAATAATAACGACGGCGATAGAATAGTTTCTTCCATGGTTGTTTTCTCCTTATAAACTCCGGTTCATCCGCGAGCATCCCGAAAACATCTTCGATGTCTCCGGGACAAGCCGGTCGCGGTCATAGATGGATTATGCTTTATAAAGGCTTTTATAAATGTCAGAGAATCGAAAATTCGGCAGGAAGTTGTACAACATGAACCCCTCCCGTATTCAGTTGATTCTTCATTGAAGATGCAATAAATATGCGTTTTTGTCAAGTAAATGATTGCACTGCGAGCGCGTTATGATTGCTCAGATTACTCACAGATAGCAGATTACGCAAATTAATAAACGATGTTGCGCATATAAAAATAATTATCGATAAAATAAGAATATGCCGTTAACAGCTGATTATCCGATCTGATATGACTGCCGTCGGAAAGCACATTACTGTTCTAAAACCGCTTTCCCATGAAACCTCTTTCTCCGGTATCTTGTTACATATAATAGAATATGAGAAGAACGATATGCTTATTTTCGGTTCTAATACGTTTCGCCGCGGCTGCTCAGCCGCAGACCGTATCGGATTCACTCCTTGAGCGGAGTACGCTGCAGAACTGCATTCAATATGCGCTTCTGCATCAACCGCTCATACACCAGTCTCTTTTAGATGAAGAAATAACGGAACGCGCCATCCAAGGCAACCTTGCGGATTGGTATCCGCAGCTAAATTTTAACTATAATATCATACATTACCCGCAGGTGCCTGTCTCTGTCGTTGGGGGAAATCCGATTCAGGAAAGTTTGCCTAATTCTTCCATCGGTCAGTTTTCGCTGACGCAGACTCTTTTCAATAGAGATGTTTTGCTTGCAAGCAGCAGCGCTTCCGATATCCGGCGCCGGGTCAAGCAGCAAACAATCGGCAATAAAATCGATGTTGTGGTCAGTGTGAGCAAAGCATATTACGCGGTACTGGAAACAGAACAGCAAATTGCGCTTCTGGACGAAGATATCATGCGTCTGCGGCAAAGCCTGAAAGACGCGTACGAACAGTACCACGGCGGCGTTGTCGATAATATCGATTATAAAAGAGCAATGATCCTGCTGAATAATGCTCTTCAGGAAAAAACACAAAACGTGGAGCTGTTGAAGGCGCGGTACGTCTTTCTCAAAGACCAAATGGGCTGTCCCATGGATACGGAACTGCATCTGGAAAAGGACAGTACACAAATGGAGCATGAAGCTTTTTTCGATGCGAACCTGTCGCTGAATGTTGAAAACAGAATTGAATATCAGGAATTGCTGACACAAAAACGGCTGCAGGAAGCCGATGTTGCCTATACGAAATGGAGCTTTCTGCCGTCTCTCAGTGTGTTTGCCAATTATAACCTCAATTATCAGCAAACGTCGGTCTCACGTTTGTATGATCAAAATTATCCAAGCTCGTTCGTGGGGCTGCAGCTGTCTTTTCCGATCTTCGAAGGCGGCAAGCGCCTGCAGAAAATACGGCAGGCGCAACTGGAATTGCAGCGCATCGACGACGATTTCCTTCTACTGCAGAATTCCGTCAACGCCGAATATGCACAGGCAGCGGCAACGTACAAAAGCAACTTGAACACCTATGCAGTCTTGAAAGAAAATCAGGAACTGGCAAAGGATGTATATCACACTATCCAGCTTCAATATAAAGCCGGTACAAAAACGTATCTGGAAGTCATTACTGCTGAAGCAGAACTTAGAGCGACGCAGGTCAATTACATTGCCGCACTGTATCAGGTGCTGAGCAGCAAGCTGGATGTGCAGAAGGCATTGGGAACCATACACTATTAATATTGGACATATTCATATGAAAAAAATTTACGTCGCAGCCGGATTCGCAGTTCTCGCAGCCGTCTTTTTAGAAGCCTGCAATGGCGCGAAAGGCTCCGAACAAAAAACAACACCGGCCGTACCCGTTGCCCTCTATCAAGTGACAACCGGGAAAACTATATACTTCGATGAGTATCCTGCGTCCGTTACGGCATTGAACCAGGTGGAGATCAGGCCTGAAGTATCCGGATATATTACGGGAATATTTTTTACGGACGGGCAGCATGTGTCCAAAGGATCGAAACTTTATACGATTGATCAGCAGCAATACAAAGCCGTTTACGATCAGGCGCTCGCTAATTTGAATGTTGCCAGGGCCAATCTTGCCAAGGCACAGGAGGATGCAGACCGGTACGACGAACTGGCAAAACAGGATGCCGTTGCCCGGCAGGTCGTTGACCATGCAAAGACGGATTTACGGTCGGCCAGGATGCAGGTAGCGGCAGCGGAAGCAAATGTCAACAGCGTGCAGACCAATTTACGCAATTCAATTTTCTATGCGCCGTTTGACGGCACCATCGGAATTTCCTCGGTGAAGCTGGGGTCGGCAGTAACAGCAGGGCAGACATTGTTAAACACCGTTTCTTCGGACAATCCGATGGGCGTCGATTGTGCCGTGGATGAAAAACAGATCAACCGTTTCGTTCAACTTTTGCAAAAAAATCCGAAGGATCAGGATTCCATTTTCACGATGGTGCTGCCCGATCAGTCCATTTATCCGTTCCCGGGCCGGTTAATTCTACTGGATCGGGCTGTCGACCCGCAAACCGGCACCATTCGTATACGCGTGATATTCCCGAACACCGAAAATCTTTTGAAACCGGGCCTCACGTGCAATCTGCGCATCAAAGCCGGCGGTGTTGTGAATAGTCTCCTGATTCCGTATAAAGCCGTGGTGGAACAGATGGGAGAATATTTTGTCTTCAAGGTCAACGGCAGTACCGTATCGCAGGTGAGAATCGTTCTCGGCATGACTATCGACGATAAGGTGGTCGTAAAAAACGGATTGAATCCCGGCGATCGAATCGTCATGGAGGGAGTTCAAAAATTGAGGGATAATTCCTTAGTCTCAGTCATTGCCGACGCTCCAAAGCCGGGCACGTCTCCGGCACAATGAAAAGAGAACCCGGATACTTATGATTGCTAATCTTTTTATTCGCAGGCCTATTACGGCCATTGTTATATCGATCATCATCGTGCTGGTGGGAGTTCTGGCTATTATCAAATTGCCTATCAGCCAGTATCCCGATATTTCGCCTCCGACGGTCCAGATTTCCGGAATATTCAACGGCGCCGATGCACAGACGGTCGAACAGACTGTAACGACTCCAATCGAGTCGCAGGTAAACGGAACTCCGGGCATGGCTTACATGCAGGGAAACAGCACAAGCGACGGCAGAACATCTATTAATGTCATTTTAAATGTCGGTACGGATCCTAATATTGCCGCTCTTGATGTGCAGAACAGAGTAAGTATTGCCACACCGCTCCTGCCGGACGATGTGAAGCGGCTTGGATTGGTTACAAGAAAACGGACGTCCAGTATTCTGCTCCTCGTCGCGATGTATTCCCCCGGGGGAACGCACAGTGTAACATTCGTCGATAATTACACGAACATTTTTGTGAGGGATGCGCTGCTTCGCGTCAGCGGTGTGGGCGATATACTTACGCGCGCAGACGATTTTAGCATGCGTGTATGGCTGGAACCGGATAAACTGGCGCAGCTCGGCCTGACCGCAGACGATGTTACGAATGCACTGGCCGAACAGAATCTCCAGATCGCTGCGGGTGCGGTAGGAGCTCCGCCTCAAAAAACGAATCAGGCATTCGAATACACGGTGTTTACGAACAGCCGCCTGAATTCGGAAGAACAGTTCGGCGATATCATCGTGCGTGCAAATACACAGGAAGGTTCCGCCGTTCATTTGAAGGACGTTGCCCGCATTCAACTGGGGAAATTCAGCTATGCGAATAACTCGTTTGTCGACGGCCGGCGGGCATCCTATTTGCTGATCTTTCAGGCTCCGGGGAGCAATGCGCTGGACGTTGCAAAAGGCATTTACAGCACCATGGACCAGCTGAAACAATCGTTCCCCAAAGATATCGATTATGTCGTACCGTTTGAATCGGTATCCGTTGTCAAAGTATCGATTGACGAAGTGATTACGACTCTGCTTGAAGCGCTCGGGCTTGTCGTGCTCGTGGTCTTCCTGTTCCTGCAAAGCGGACGCGCAACACTCATCCCTGTTCTTGCGATTCCGGTTTCTCTGATCGGTACATTTGCATTTTTTATCCCGCTCGGCTTTACCATCAACACGCTGACCATGTTCGGATTCGTTCTGGCTATCGGTATTGTGGTGGACGATGCCATCATAGTGGTGGAGGCAGTACAGCATTATATCGACCGTGAAGGACTTTCGCCGGTCGAAGCCACCACCAAAGCCATGAAAGAAATATCCGGTCCCGTCGTAGCGATTGCACTGATACTGGCGGCGGTCTTTGTGCCTGTCAGTTTCATGCCCGGCATCGTCGGAAAACTCTACCAGCAATTTGCCATTACCATTGCAGTTTCCGTTTTGATTTCCGCATTCGTTGCATTATCCCTGACGCCGGCGCTGTGCACTTTGTTTTTGAAGCCGACACGGATGACGCGGGAATCGAAAGGACTGAGGAAAATATTTTTCAAATTCAACGAATGGTTCCAGAGAACGACTGGATCTTATGCGGCGGGAGTGCGGAAATGCATCGGCGCTGCACCGCTTGTTCTTATTATGCTTATCTGTCTGTACGCAGGAACGCTTCTGCTCTTTAAGAATAAACCGACAGGGTTCATTCCGACGGAAGACGAAGGCCGTGTGTACGTAACATTCGAATTGCCGGAAGCATCGTCTACGTCCCGAACGCTCGATGTTCTGAATTCCATGATGGAGATTTTAAAACAGACGCCAGGCATCGCTCATTATGCCGCGCTCGGCGGACTGAACGTCGTGACATTCGCAACCAAATCGAACAGCGGCACGATCTTTGTGCAATTGAAACCATGGAATGAGCGGACCGATAAGTCGCTCCAGCTGGGCTCGCTGATTGCAACCCTTCAGAGAAAGTTTGCTTCGATCGAGGGCGCAAACGTCGTTGTCATATCACCGCCGGCGATCCCGGGACTCGGGGCTACGGGCGGATTCTCTTTTGAATTGGAGCAGCATGAAAGCACGGACGACATCAAGCAGTTTGAAAAAGTCGTCCAGTCGTTCGTTGCAGCGGCCAATAGAAGGCCAGAATTGAACCGTGTGTTTTCTTTTTTCACTGCGCGCACACCGGGATACGAAGTCGACGTGGACAGAGAAAAATGCAAGAAGCTGGGACTTTCGATTGCAAATGTATTTTCCACGCTCCAGACGTTTCTCGGCAGCCGGTATGTGAACGACTTTACGATCTACGGCCGGAATTTTCACGTCGTTGCACAGGCAGATACGTCCTACCGCACGGAAATTGAAAGTTTGTCAAAATATTATGTCAAAAACGCAGCAGGCGAGATGATTCCGCTCAGCTCGGTCATCAGCTCTAAAGTCGTTGAAAATGCACCTCTGATTTCTCATTACAATCTTTTCCGTTCAACCGAAATAAACGGCGGCGCGGCTCCCGGCTACAGCAGCGGGCAGGCCATTGAGGCCCTGCGTCAAGTAGCGGCAAATGTTCTGCCTGCCGGCTATGGTTATGAATTTTCCGGTCTCAGCAGGGAAGAAATCAATGCGGGCAGCAGCACAACGGCTATTTTTGCTTTGTCTATTATTTTTGTCTTCTTGTTTCTCACAGCGCTGTACGAAAGCTGGTCGGTGCCGTTTTCGGTACTCTTTGCCGTTCCTATCGGCGCATTCGGCGCTATTCTTACGCTTACTTTTTTACCGGGTTTGAGTAATAATGTGTATGCGCAGATCGGGCTTGTAACATTAATCGGACTGGCGGCAAAAAACGCCATTCTCATCGTGGAGTTTGCAAAGCAGCGTGTCGATAAAGGCATGCCTCTGGTGCCCGCCACCATAGAAGCCGTTACGCTGCGTTTGCGTCCCATTCTTATGACGTCTTTGGCGTTCATACTCGGAGTAGCACCTCTTGCATTCGCAACGGGTGCAGGAGCTCAGGCAAGATCCACTATCGGCTGGACCGTATTCGGCGGCATGCTGGCAGCAACGATGCTGGCAATATTTGCCGTTCCGGTATTGTTTGTGACGATCACCCGCATTGCCTACGGCAAGAAGAAATTGGAAGAGATGAGCAATAAGTGATTGCTCAGATTACACAGATAGGAAGCAGATTGTAGATTAACGCAAATTACACAGATTTTGGTTTTAGAAATGTGATATTCTCAGGCACGCCGTCGGTGATAGAGGGGAACAAAAAGAGAGTCGATTATTGTAGCCGCGACAGCTTGTCCCGGGAATATTGTCAAGTATTATCGGGAGGTCGTCGCGGGATATTCCAACCTTTTCAATACAGCAATTCATGAGTTCAATATAAGCGGGGAGAAGAGGTATATCAAGGAGAGAAGAAAAATTTACGTTTCGACTCCGTTTCCCTGAAGGTTCTGCGTTTCATTGTTTTATTCATAATTTTTCCCGACTATGCTTTCGCAAGAATGGTTATAGGATAATCCGGAATGAAAAGATTTATTCATCATTATAGGTGAACCTATGAAGATCTCCCGGCAAAAAACGATTGTATTGTTTTTATTGTTCTATGCAATGAATTCGCTGCATGCGCAGCAGCCGCACTATGTGCAGCAGCAAACCGCGAACGGCATCGTGGAAGGGGTTGTCAGCCCGGACGGAAAAGTGCGCACATTTAAAGGCATTCCATATGCTGCGCCGCCGGTCGGGCCGCTGCGCTGGAAAGCGCCGCAGCCCGCTCCTCCATGGCCAGGCGTTTTAAGAACCGTGGATTACCCCAAGCGTGCTATGCAGGGACGCATCTTCAGTGATATGGTTTTCAATGATGCAGGCCCCAGTGAGGATTGCCTGTATCTTAACTTATGGATGCCGGAAAATCATCAGGGCAAGCTGCCTGTGATGGTATGGATTCACGGCGGAGGATTTGCTGCCGGATCATCTTCCGAGCCGCGCCAGGATGGAGGAAACCTGTCGAAGAAGGGCGTTCTCGTTGTCAGCTTCAATTACCGGATGGGTGTGTTCGGTTTTTTCGCACACCCCGATCTCACAAAAGAATCGGAACATCATGCGTCGGGCAACTATGGACTTTTAGATCAGGTCGCCGCACTCGAATGGGTAAAAAAGAACATCGCAGTATTCGGCGGAGATTCCGATAACATTACGATCTTCGGAGAATCGGCCGGTTCTTTATCCGTGAGCGCTTTAATGGCATCGCCTCTGGCACACGGCCTTTTCAATCGCGCAATCGGCGAGAGCGGTGCATTCTTCGGTCTCACTCTTCCGCTGAAGTCGCGCGATGAAGCAGAAAAGGCAGGTATCCAATTTGCAAGATCGGCCTTCGGGACAAGCTCTCTTGAAGCACTGCGGGCAATGCCTGCTCAAAAATTACTCGACGCAGCTTTGAAAGTTTCGCGCGAATCGTTTCCGCAGGACATCGACGGATACTTCCTGCCGTCGGACTGCAGTTCTCTTTACGCAGCAGGAAGGCAAAGCCGCGTGCCGCTTTTAGCGGGATGGAATAAAGACGAAGGAAACTTCCGGTCATTCTTCGACGGCGATGAACCGACAGTTGCCAATTATGCTGCACTTGCAAAGAAGCGGTTCAGCAGTAATGCGGATAATTTTCTGAAAGTTTATTCCGCGACGACAGATGCGGAGGCAAAGCGGGCAGCGCAGGATTTTGCCGGGGATAATTTCATCGCCTATGCAACATGGAAATGGATCGAAATGCAGATCAAAACCGGCGAATCTCCGGTCTTCCGTTACGAGTTCGATCAGACTCTTCCGCTGTCTGCAGACGCCGAACCGGGCACGGAACCGAGAGCGTCGCATGCCTGGGAAATCGAATTTGTTTTCCGTGTGCTTTCATCGAGAAACTTGCCATGGCGGCCGGAAGATGAGCAGGTATCGGAGCTGATGGCTTCCTACTGGACGAACTTCGCAAAGACGGGTAATCCAAACAGTCCGGATTTGCCGCCGTGGCCCGTGTATGACGGCAGTACCGGTTATCAGGTGATGCATCTCGGCGGAGCCAATCCAGGCGCGGCTCCGGAAGTGCACCGGGATCGCTATGAATTTTTAGAACGCATGAGCACGCAGCCATGAAATAAAATGCAATGTCATTCTGTAGCCGCGACCGGCGTTGTCCCTATGGGATGGTCGCGGGATGCTCCGACACCACCGGTGTCGGCTACAGAAGTTCTTTGCGGTAACTTAATTTTCAAATATAAAACTCACGCTGAGTAGAACCTATTAACTTTTGTCTACAAGTTTACCGGAGCTTTCATTATAGCGATCTCCCGTATCCGGATACTTTAGAAGCAATGCTTCTATTTCAGCCAAATCAGGATTGCTTAGTACGATATCGATTGTTCTTGTATTTTCCATCAAATATTTTCTTTTCTTCGTTCCCGGAATCGGTATAATATGTTCGCCATGACTCAATACCCAGGCGAGCGCGAGTTGTGCAGGAGTGCATTTTTTCTTCCCTGCGATGAGGGAAAACTCTTGAGCCAGCCTGGTATTGTTCCCGGCGTGCTGCTGCTGGTAACGCGGCAGGGCTTTTCGGAAATCGTTATCTTTTAACTGTGTTATATCCAGCGTATTTGTCATAAGCCCTCTTGCCAGCGGGCTGAAAGGAATGAATGAGATTCCCAATTCTTTGCATGCCGGAATAATTTCTTTTTCCGCATCGCGGGTCAATAAAGAATATTCGCTTTGCAAGGCGCTGATTGGATGTATGGCATGCGCCTTTCGCAATGAACGGACTGAGACTTCCGACAGCCCTAAATAATGGACTTTTCCTTCTTTCACTAAACCGGCCATGGCTCCGACCGTTTCCTCTACGGGTACTTTGGGATCAATGCGGTGTGCATAGTACAAGTCAATAGTATCAGTCTTAAGCCGTGACAAACTTTTTTCCACTGCGGTCTTCATATACTTCGGCGAAGCGTCAAATTCGTTTCCCATCTTTCCATCGGCTCCGGCGCGAAAACCGAATTTGGTAGCAATGAATATTTTATCGCGATTCGGCTTGAGCACCCTGGAGATCAACTCTTCATTTTTTCCATTCCCGTAAACGTCTGCCGTATCCCAAAAATTTATGCCTATTTCCAGCGCCTTTTCCAGCGTCGCAATGGATTCTGCATCATCGGGGTTGCCGTAAGCATGGCTCATACCCATACAACCCAGACCGATTGCAGAGAGCTGTACTTCTGTTTTTCCTAATCTTCTGTATTTCATTTTCAATGATTCCCTTATTTTATTCTCTTTCGGGCTGAATACCCTGTTCCGAATGAATTCCTCGGATACGGCTGCAGCGCCGGGCGTTCTCTCCCTGCCCGCGTTGCGTCAATGCCGACTGTTGACGCCCGCCAAAATGCGCAGCGGGTTGGCAGTCGGTCAGGCGGGGAGTCCGGAAAAGAGACTAAGACACAACTCCTTGCTGGAAGCGATAAACCATTATTTCTAAAGAGACCCTATTGAAGATCGTACGTCAGGCCTATTCCATAAACAAAATTTAATGCCTGTTCAAGATTTTTATCGATCGGGGCCCGGATAAAGAGATTCGGCTGAAACTTATCCACTTTTAAAGAGGCAACCGCACCGATCTGATGTATGAACCGATCCGCAAAATCCATATTGTCGGATGCATCAAAGCGGCCGGAATATCCCATGGAAAAAGAAAAATTTTGTATATAGATTCCTCCTTGAACCGAACCGGCGAGGAGCATCTCTAATCCATTGCCTGTGGTAGAAGATCCGGTTCGTATCAGGAATGATGGGCCGAAATGGGCTATGAGAAAATAATTATCTGCCTCTTTTCTCACATTTATTAAAAAATTTAGAGTCAAATAATCGGGAACATACATTTCAAGCCGATCGTAATCAGCTATGGCTCCCATCATAGGGGCAGGCTGAGTTTCCGAAGCCATTGGTAATCGTACACCGATTTCATACGAAACATTGGTACCCGGTCTGAATATTTCATAAGAGAATGAAAAATTGCCGACCCCATTGCTTTTTTCTTCCGGCATTGTATATGTATAACCGGAAAATAATGTTTGCGTAAATGCCGGCTGGTAATACCAAACTATAGGTAAATCGAATTTAAACCGGTTGCCGTTGTTTAATTCTATTGCGCCCGAAAGGACAATAGTATGAATATCGATATTGTAGGGGTTTTCCTTGAGACTTGGCGCAAAATATTCTGCCGAAATAAACGATCCCTTTTGCTGAGGCATCCATATATCCTGCGCAAATGCAGAAAATATGCATGCAGTGAGAAGCATTCCAGTGATAACGATCCTCATGTTAGTCTCCTTTTATGTGGTAGAATAATGAGCCTGTCAACATCCTTTGGATTAGCAATAAGAGACGTGGACGAGAACTCTTGAAAAGTTCAATACACCGTATAATCGTTTTCTTCTTTTTCATTCGCCTGCAGCTTTATTAGGTTGAACATAAGCGCTTTGCCTGAGTTTGGTATAAGGACGATCTCATATCCATGTCTTTTTCAAAAGCCATTGTTTGATAAACTGCGTCAGGATAAGATAGCCTATCAATGTAAGCGCGATCAACGGCCAATACAATACAGGCAGAGGCGTAAGGTTGAGTGCGCCTGCAAACGGTGCGAACGGAAGCCACATTCCGATCATCATTACAACGGCGGTCATTGCCAATAACGGCCAGCTTGCCCGGCTCTGTAAAAATGGAATTTTATTTGTACGGATGACATGAATAATAAGCGTTTGCGTAAGGAGCGACTCGACAAACCAGCCGGACTGAAAAAGCGATGCGTGTGCGGGATTCCAGCAATCGAAGACATAGAGCATTATGAAAAATGTCGTGTAGTCAAAGATCGAACTGATGGGACCGATAAAGAGAATGAATCTGGTAAGGTTTCCGATAGCCCACGGCCTGGGTTTTGCAATCTGTTCGGCATCAACCTCGTCGGTCGGAATCGGTGTCTGCGAGAAATCATACAGCAAATTGTTGGTAAGGATCTGAACCGGCAGCATGGGCAGATAGGGAAGGAATATGCTTGCGCCGAGAACGCTGAACATATTCCCGAAGTTCGAACTTGCTCCCATCCGGATATATTTAAGAATGTTTGCAAAGACCTTACGGCCCTCCAGAACGCCTTCTTCCAGCACCATCAGATTTTTTTCAAGGAGGATCGCATCGGCGGATTCTTTGGCGATGTCCACAGCGGAGTCTACGGATATGCCGACATCTGCGGCACGCAGTGCAGGCGCATCGTTGATGCCGTCACCCATGTATCCGACGGTGTGTCCTTTGCTCCGGAGCGCTCTTACAATGCGCTGCTTGTGCGCCGGAGAAAGCCGTGCAAAGATCGTCGTTTGTTCTGCTTTGACGGCCAGATCTTCGTCGGTGAGCTGTTCCACGTCGCTTCCGAGCATCATGTGTTCCGCGTCCAGTCCGACAACCTGACAAATTTTATGCGTGACAAGTTCGTTGTCGCCGGTGAGAACTTTGACCGTAATACCGTGCGCCTGCAGCGCTTTGATGGCAGGCGCGGCCGTATCTTTCGGCGGATCGAGGAAGGCAAGATACCCGTGAAGAATCATGCCGCTTTCGTCCTCTTTTGTAAATGCCGCTTTCCGTTCAAGATCTTTATACGCAAGAGCCAGCACCCGGAATCCATTGGCGCTCAAACGTTCATATTCTTCTTTCAAATCCTGTATCAGGATCGGCTCGATCGGATCGATGTCGCCGTCAAGTTCAAAACGTGTGCAGCGCTTGAAGATTTCTTCGGGAGCGCCTTTGGTAATCATACGATGTGCACCGTCGGGTGTTTCCACGACAACCGACATGATCTTGCGCATGAAGTCAAACGGTATTTCATCGACTTTTCGATACTCCTGAATGTGCATTTGATCGAGCATCTCATTGTGCTGAAGGATCGCGCGGTCTAAGATATTGCGCAGTCCTGTTTGAAAATGACTGTTCAGATATGCCATCATCAGGACTTCGTCATCCTGTTTGCGCACTACATCGCAATACTGCTCCAGGAGCACGTGATCGATCGTCAGCGTTCCGGTTTTATCCGTGCACAGGATATCCATAGCGCCCAGGTTCTGGATTGAGTTCAGACGTTTGATAATTACTTTCTTCCTGGACATTGCAATCGCACCTTTGGAAAGACAAACAGTGACGATCATCGGCAGCATCTCCGGCGTCAGTCCGACTGCAACGGCGAGCGCAAAGAAAAAAGCCTCGTGCCAGTTTCCCTTTGTGAACCCGTTAATCAGGAATACAAGGGGAACCATCACAAACATAAACCGGATCATGAGCCATGTAAAGCTCTGTATGCCTTTATCGAAACTGGTCGGCGGCTGCTGTTCTGTAATGGACTTTGCCATGCTGCCGAGATATGTATTGAAGCCCGTGGCTATCGCGATGGCGGATGCAGAACCGCTTTCGACGCTCGTGCCGAGGTAGCAAAGATTTTGAAACTCCAGCGGTGAGCGGCCGGAGGTATCGCCGGGAGTGTCGAACTTCTCGACAGGCATCGATTCGCCCGTCAGGCTGCCCTGCACGATAAAAAGATCCTTGCATGACAGGATGCGGATATCTGCTGGAATCATATCACCTGCAGCCAGTTTAATAATATCGCCCGGCACGACGTGTGAGATTGGAATTTCCTGTTCGGCGCCGTCCCGCAGCACTGTGGTCGTTACATGGATCATCGCCCTCAGTTTGGCGGCAGCAATGTCTGCTCGATACTCCTGCACGAACCGCAACACAAGCCCAAGAACGACCATGAGCGAAATGATGATTGCTGTATTGTAATCCTGTGTCAGAAAAGCAACGATTCCGATAACCGAAAGAAGTATCACGAGCGGATTCAGTACTGCATTCCTGAGCAGTTTGAGCCAGCTATGTGCATGTTCACCTGTAATAACATTCGGTCCGTGCTCTTCGAGCAGTTGTGCAGCCTGCTCACCGGAAAGACCTAAAAGTGAAGTACCAAAACGAACGAGGAGAGGCTCTACACTGCTTGTCGACGATTCGACGAGAAGAGGGGAGACTTGAATTTTAGCTCCCGGTTGTTTTAAAGCCGAGGGAATAAATTTTGGAAGAATATTGGAAGGGAAAATGTTCATGAGATGTCACTCCTCATATTCCATATCGATGGTTTCGCTCGAAGGCTTTTTTATAAGCTTTATTTTTTAAACGGAAGATTCTCTGGAGAAATGAAACTGCACCGCACGCCGAAATCAATTTATGTGTGCAATGTACTCGAATATAAAACGTGTGTCAAGGTAAGTCGATAGTTTTTTAGTCCGTGGTTTGCAGTTCTTGGTTCTTAAGATCAACATTTCGGATCTTTTCGTTCAGGCTGCGGATGGAATGACAATGGCAAGCAATTCTTCTTCAAGCGTGAATAATTCATCACGCATCGTTTCCCGGTAGCTGTCCGTTTCTTCGATGAGTTTCGGTATCAGTTCCTTATAGTGGGCGATTCCTTCTTGAAGATTTTTCCGGTATGCATCGAAATATTTTTGTTCTTTTATGTTCCATTTTTCCAGCCGCTTTTGGATCTCGTTCTTCATGTAATCGACATAGAGCTGTAGTTCATTGATGAAGATGTTAGGGCGATGCATCTCTTTGAGAAGTTGAACGCGGCCGTATATATGGCCGACCATATCTTCAAGCGATGCGACTTTTGAAAAATATGCGAGGTTAGGACCGGGGCAAACGGCAACTGCCCGTTTATTCCGTACCGTACCCTCATGGCTGTTGATGATGCCCGGAGCGGCTAAATCCTCGCAAAGGCATGTCTTTTCCACGACCGAAGCAATTTTTTGACGCAATGCATCGGGAGGCAGATTCTGACTTTTCAGCTGCGCGATTTTCAGCGCCTGATATTCCCGTGATGCCGTGCATATCGGTTCCGCCGTAAATTCCGTATTTGAAACGAGAAATTTTTTTGTGCACACACTTCCGGGTTTGTCGGTCAGGGAACGTTCACGTGCTTGTATCTCGCTGGAACTCCCGCGAATGTTGTTGAACGGCACGCCCAGAGGAGAAGCGCCGCTTGTGTAATAGTCTTCTTTTTTTGCATTGGCAAGAAGCTGCCGGGTCGGTTCGTCTATATTCGTGGCTTCCGGAACGAGCAGAAACGGCGAGCCCCAGCCTGTTCCGTCTACTTGATAATGGTTCCGGAGGAAGAGATCTTCGGCAGCCGTTCCGATTCCTCCTTGCACTGTAATGCGAAGCGGAAGAGAAGAAGGTACGGTCACTCCTTTTTCAGCCAAAGCGGCAGCATAGATCGGCTGAAGTTCCGCCAAAATGTTCAGGCGATTTTTTTGAAATTCCTCGAGAATGGGGCCGAGAAGATGTCCGTCCGTCGGGAAAACATGTCCGCCGCAATTCAAGCCGGATTCGATGCGATATTCGGAAATCCATACGCTTTTTTTAGCAAGCATTTTGCCCTGCACAAAAGCAGACCGGTAGTCGCTGACTTTAAGTATGACTTTTTTTAAAAACACTCCTTCTTTGTTCGGAAGGAATTCCGGGCGCTGTCCGATGTACTGAAAAAGGCGCTGATTGAGTCCTGCCGAAAGTACGACTGACGAACAGAGGACACTCAGTGCGAATCCGCGCAGCGAGGCAAGGGCGTCGTTGAATTCCGCAGCGAGCAATTCCATGTTGGGTCCGATGTTCGCCTTGTCGAGCTTGGTCATGATGTTGACGTCGATATCGCCGGCTACGATCTGAGAACGGAGTTCGCTTTGCATTTCCAGCTTTTTCCCCGCATCTTCGGTAGCCATCATTTTATTATAAAGAACTTTAAGCGGGGAATGATCCGGGAGCATCGTAAAATATTTCACAATATCGCTTCCCGTTTCAAATGCCGAGGCTTTGATGGATTCTACCTGTTTGTGAACGATGCGCTGAAGGAGGTCGAGGTATTCGGCAATACGCCGGGCGCGATAATCCTTCTCCCGGACGGTAATGGTTATATAAGGTTCCCCGTAGAGCGAGGCATACTGCTTTCGCATATGCTCGATGAGCATATCGTCTACAATCGATATCACCGATGATATTCCGAATCGTGCTACGCGGACCGGAGTATCGATAGAAAATGCCAGCCCCAGGACGGGGATATGAAACGTATGCACACGAGAATCACTCATAACTGCTTTTTCCAAAAGATACTTCGGCAATATTAAACTTCTTACAATGTCGCCTTTTTTTACGGCAATTCAAACCGATAAAAATAATGATATAAACATAAGGCGATTGATCTCGGTGGAGAAGCGGACAGCTTTGTTCTTGTCGGGAAGCTCGCTGAAAACTGCGCAATTAAGGCGTTTCCCGCGGCAGACTATCGGATGGTTCTCATAACATAGGGGATTACTGAATATGAATTTCACTTTATAGCTTTTTTAAAATGCTTAGAGATGAGCTTCGTCCGATCGAAAAACACCGAATCACTCTTTTCTTTGATTCCTGATTGTACCAATCATGTTCTACAAGTTGTATCAGATCGATCTTCTCTTTTCCAAGTTTATATTTTCTTTTTTCATCGACGAAGTGCATGAATGTTTCCGGATTCCTTATTTTTTCTTTGAACCTGCAAAACGTTATGTGGGCGGACCCGGACTCGTACCGTTCGTCGTTTTTCAGTCCGATTTCTTTTATGACTTTCCGTATGCACTTTCGTATCTGCAGCAGTCGATTATGATCAAAGCCCTGGAGCAGTCCAGCTTCTCTGCTGAAAACAATCCCGTCGAACTCGATATCGAATTCCGGCACGCCCTTTAATGCTTTTTCCGCAGCTTCGATGCATTTCATTTCCGTTTCTTGATTCCGCCGGTATTGTCCGCTCCCCTGAACGAAGTCGAATATCGTAATGTGAAGATCGCTGAACGGGTAATAATAAAGAGGTTCGATTTCTTTAAACTGCCGGACAAGTTTTTCGTATTTTATTTGAATCCTCCGCACCGGAATAATAAGACTGAGGCCGAATCGCCGGTCTTTCATACCGCGGGATAGGACTGGGTCTATCAGCACGTCTCCCGAACGAAGAGCTTTCTCGTTCGTATCGTAAATGTGATTGTATAATTCCGCAGAATTCATGGCCGGACGTTTGGTTTCAGCCGGGATATGAGAAAGGAAAAAACGTGTGAAAGCATGGTGCGTTTTTATGGTCCGTAATTTTAAAAAGTCTGAACCGTTATGCGGTGTATGCATATTATTTTTTGGAGCAAAGAACTGTAAGTTCGAGCCCTGTGCCTTCATAACCGGGATGCAATATCCCGGGATAGTTTGTCTGCCGATGCACAGACACGCTTCAGATTAATATCCGCTTCTTTCTTCGTGCGCTTTACAAATGCGGTATCGTGAAGAGCGCTGAGATTGACGGCGACATTCAGAGCGCCGCCTTCGCACGCGGCCTTGAACATCAACACGGCGACGCCGGCATCGGAAAGGGAATTCTGATTCCCTTTCTCTACAATAATACCTGCTAAACCGATTCCTTCGGAGCACAATTCCATCAATTCCAACGGAACCTGTGCAGCGTATCTCATTGCTTCCTGCACTGCCGCCATCCGCAGCATTTTGAGTTCGTCTGTTTCTTTGGGAAGTGCAAAGGCAGCCATGACGGCATTGAATGCTTTCGTGTCTTCGTCGATCGCAGCGCTGCACAACCCGAGAAGTTTCTCCGATTTTGCCAGAACAGATTCCATTTCGTTTTGCACATCGGAATTATTTTTCTTTCCGATCACCAGCCGGCACACCATCGATAGAAGTGCGGCGGCGAGCGATGCTGCGAACGCTGCTGCGCTTCCGCCGCCCGGTGCGGGGGATTTCGATGCAGTTTCATGAAGAAATTCCGATACGGTCAAGTTTGTAAGCATATGAGTCATTCGTTATTGTCTATTGTGCTGCAAAGCTGCGGTGTTGCAGCTCTGCCGTTCTTTCGTTTTTCAATTTGCAATTCACGGTCTGCTGTTCACCATTGATCGATGTACTGCTGTTGATACTGCTATTTAATTTCGATAAGTTCGATCTCAAAAATTAACGTTGAATTCGGCCCAATAGCCGGTGTTCCGCCCTCGCCGTATGCAAGATAGGATGGAATGAATAACTGCCATTTGGAACCGGCGGGCATAAGCTGAAGGCCTTCTGTCCATCCTTTGATAACCTGATTGAGCGGAAACTCTACCGGTTCGCCGCGTTTGTAGGAATTGTCAAATTCTTTTCCGTTGATAAGAGTACCTTTGTAATTGCATTTAACAGTTTGCCCGGCGGCCGGTTTTGCGCCCGTACCCATTCTCAATATTTTATATTGTAATCCGCTTGGAAGCGCAACAACGCCGGGTTTGTGTTTATTGGCTGCAAGAAAAGCTTCGCCTTCTTTTTTATTTTTCCAGCCTTCTGTTTTTTTCCTTCCATCCGATTTTGCCGACATTGTTTTTCCGAAATTCATCATGGTTG
>PMML01000084.1 GCA_003162695.1 Ignavibacteriota bacterium
AACTCACAGCAAACGTTGCTTCGCTGGGATTCGATTTGGATAATCTTGTAAAGCGCAATAAGATTTGGCTTGAGCATATACACATTGTAAGGGGTGAAATCGAACAAAGCGGTGAATACGATTTGGAAGGCTTATTTATCAGGATCCACCACGCAGTTGAGAGTATCGGCGCTAAGCGTGTTGTACTGGATACCATAGAAACACTCTTTACAGGTCTGCCTAATTCTCATATACTTCGTTCTGAACTTCAGCGATTATTACGCTGGCTGAAAAGGAAAGGTGTAACGACAATAATTACTGCAGAGCGCGGCGAAGGTACCTTAACGCGTCAAGGTTTGGAAGAGTACGTCTCCGATTGTGTCATTCTGCTCGATCATCGCGTGAACGATCAATCGTCTATACGGCGGCTGCGTATTGTCAAATATCGCGGTTCAACGCACGGTACGAACGAGTATCCTTTCCTTATCGATGAAGATGGTTTTTCTGTTCTGCCTGTCACTTCCCTGGGACTGAATTACTCTTCATCTCACGAGAGAATCTCCACCGGTATTCCGCGTCTTGATACCATGCTTTCCGGGAAAGGTTACTTTCGCAACAGCACAGTGCTTGTTTCAGGCACTGCCGGTACGGGCAAGACAAGCATCGCCGCGCAATTTGTTGAAGCGGCATGCAAAAGAGGAGAACGCGTTCTCTATTTTACATTCGAAGAATCCCCCAGTCAGCTTGTGCGCAATATGCGCTCCATTGGAATAAATTTAGAACCGTGGGTGAAAAAAGGGCTGCTTCAGTTTCATGCAACACGTCCGACACTCTACGGCCTGGAAACTCACCTGACGACGAGTATTAAATTGGTCAACCAATTTGAACCTGGCGTCGTTGTCCTCGATCCTATTAATGCATTCGTGATGGGAGAAAATCAAACTGAAGTCAAAACAATGTTACTGCGCCTGGTAGATTTTTTGAAAATGAAGCAGGTTACTGCATTCTTCACAAGTCTCAGTTCTGCCGATGAAAATATGGAGATGACTGATGTTTACATCTCATCTTTGATAGATACATGGCTGCTTTTGCGTGATATTGAAATTGGCGGTGAACGAAACAGGGGATTGTATGTACTTAAATCGAGGGGTATGGCACACTCCAATCAGATTCGTGAGTTTAAGCTGACAGATCACGGTATCGAACTGCTTGATGTGTATGTAGGCGCGGAAGGTGTCTTGACAGGCTCGGCTCGATTATCACAAGAGGCGAAAGACGCGGCGGAACAATTATTGCGTCAACAGGAAATCGGAAGTAAGCAATTTGGATTAGAGCGCAAGCGTGATGCAATGGAAGCTCAGATTGTTGTGCTGCGTTCTGAATTTGAAGCTGAAGAATCGGAAGCGCTCAAAGTCATCGGGATTGAAAAAGCAAGAAATGAACGCTTCACTCAAGACAAGATAAAAATGGGTAAGAGTCGAAGAGGTGATGTGTCTATAAAGATATCCGGCAAAAACAAAAGGAAAATAGATATTTAAAGGAACATACTGTGAAAATCAAAGATGATAAACCAAAAAACAGCCGGCGTAAAGGGCGGCCGGCAAAAGCGAGAATCGACAAATGGAAATTGTGCTTATATATTGCCGGGCAGACACCCAAGGCCGTTACTGCATTGAATAATATCAAATTGATATGCGAACAGCAATTAAAGGGTAAATACTGGATAGAGGTTGTTGATCTTTTGAAAAATCCACAGCTTGCCCGTGACGAACAAATTCTTGCGATCCCGACGCTGGTTCGTAAGATTCCGCGGCCGATACGGAACATCATTGGTGATCTTTCCAATACGGAACGTGTGCTGGCAGGGTTGGACATTAGAGAGAGTATAGCGACAAAATATAGGTGCGATTTGCCGGAAAAAATCAATTGAGGATATACTCCGGCGATTTTGGCGATAAAATAGATAAAACGAGGCGTTTTTAAAATATTTATTGGTTTTTCATACTTGTCCCGGACAGCACTGGTTTAATATGATAATGTTCTCTGGCGCGTGTTGCAGCAAGATTGTTTATTATTTTTATTATTATTATAATAGCTAAGGCTATGCACAGAATGGACAGAATAAAATAAGGTTTAACGCCCATATTGTAGCAGCGCCGGTCGGAGGCATTGAACAGACGTCCCGTAATGCGGGACGACATCATCCGGCTTCCAGCTCATCGGCCTGCCTGCCGCAAGCGGGTTATCCGGGTATTCCGGATTCCTCCCGATTTTGTCGGAACTGGAATGACAGTCTTTTCTTTATTAAACGCAACATCATATACTCATGTAGTCTTCTGCCGTTCGATTGGCATATTTTTAACGGAAATAAAGATACGGATTCTATCCGATGGTAAAAATCAGAATACTTGTCATTGAAGATAATCGCATGCTGCGCGATGGTATTACTGATATGCTCAATGAACAGAAGGATATGCATGTCGTTGCTACTATAGGAAACAGCAACAATGTTCTCTTGAAGGCAATCCAGACGAAACCTCATGTAGCCCTTATAGACGTCGGCGTAACGAAATTTAAAGAGTCTTCAATTGTGGAATTGTTAAAAGACAAAATGCCTGAAATCAAAGTGATTGGTATGGGTTTTGTGCCGTCACAGTCGGATATCGTCGAGTTCGTTGAGGCAGGAGCATCGGGTTTCATTTTAAAAGACGCGACTATGAAAGAGTTTTTTGGGACCATTCGATCTGTTGCGCTCGGAGAAAAGATACTCCCGCCTTCAATGGCCGGTTCAATATTCTCTCATCTGATTGAGCATGCTCTCAAGAAGGGGGATGGAAAAATAGTCAGTGCAGTCTGCATGACAAAACGCGAGCGTGAAATAATCGCACTTATTGCCGACGGCATGAGTAATAAAGAAATTGCCCAGCAGCTCAACATCGCCGTCCATACGGTAAAAAGCCACGTGCACAATATCATGGAAAAATTGGCGTTGCACAGCCGCCTGCAAATAGCAAAGTTTACAAACGAAGAGAACCGTTAGTATTTTAAAAAGGTTTCAGGACAGCAAAGATTTCTTTCTTCACCTTCCTCCTATTTTATTCCCATTATTCTTCCGCATTCGATCTGTGCCGCATACTATAGACTCTTCTCAAAAGGATTAACTCTTCTTTCATTCTTTGGGTCTATTCCTTTTCAAGCCGGCCATCGGTATACTTGTTCACTGTTCAGGGAAATTAATAAGAAAGGCAAATTTATGTTACAGAGCATTAAACAATTATACGGAAGCAAACTCGCCGCTTTGGACGGAGATATAGGCCATGTGAAGGACTTTTACTTTGACGACGAGAACTGGGTGATTCGGTA
>PMML01000103.1 GCA_003162695.1 Ignavibacteriota bacterium
CATTCACTTCAATAAAATGAATACCGTCGTGGCCGGCGTCGCTGTTAATCATCATCAGGAAGATTTCGATCCGAAACGAGATGCCGCACAAGACATTCAAGACGCAGTTGTTCAAGCTCAAAAAGAACAAAAACATATCTTGATCGATGTCGGAGGGCAGTGGTGTATCTGGTGCCGCATGCTCGATACATTGTATATAAAAAATCCGGATCTTTCCGATTATCTCTACAGCCATTATGTGGTCGTTAAGGTGAATTTCAGTAAAGAAAATAAAAATACGGAAGTACTTTCGCGCTTTCCCAAAGTATCCGGTTTTCCGCATATCTTTATACTTGATGAGAAGGGGAAACTTTTGCATTCACAGGATACATCGGAATTGGAACTTCCGGAAGGATCGTCCGTAAAGGGACACGATAAAGCAAAGGTATTTGCCTTTCTTAAAAAATGGACTCATAAGTGACGGATGAAGCATGACACATGAAGAGCAAAAACGAAAGATCGAGGATCTGAAACGGTATTTAATCAAAATGTCCGCAGCGGAGCGGAAAGAGTTCGAGATGATGGTTAAAAGAAAAAAAGACGATGAAGACCTCGATTCATTGACATCGAACAAACTCCAGGCTTTGCATGAGAAGTATCTGCCGAAGAAATCGAAAGAAGAACTCGAATTAATCTGGAAAAAAATGGGGGCTGATCATTCGTAATCATAGCCGGAGCATCATGCCGTTCGCTGTTGTTCTTCTCATTCTTTGCATGTGTTGCGGCCGTCAATCAGCGCCGGAAATTCAAAAATCGGAACGGAACCTCGTGCAGCCGGATACCGTTAAAGGAAGTATGAGCGTTGCAGGCAATGAACCGTTCGCAAGACTGATCCTGACGACTTCTGCCGGATTGAGTATGGAAATATCTGCCGATACTTCGATGTTTCGCTCTTTATGGAAGCTGCAAAACACGAATGTCGTTCTCATCGGTGTTTTGCGGCATCGCATAAGCGGCAGCATCCTTGAAGTTCGAGAATTTATTCCTGTGCCGTAAAAAGAAAACGAACAAAGATTCATGAGAACAATCGCCTTATATTTTCTTCTGCCTGGTTTGTTTTGTATCGCTTATGCCCAAAGGGGTACCGGCGATTCCGGTTCTTATCCGATTCCCGGTTCGCAAATTCTGGCACAGCGATCAAAGGCGCTAAAGGCAAAGCCTCACATGAACAGCTCGATGCAATCGCTCGAGCCTATCACCCGGCCGGCAGCATGGAATTTTAACGTTGGAAACCAGCGGACATTTTGGGCGACCGATATTCCGAATAATACGGAATATTCCTTATCGGCCACCTGTCGGGCTGTCGGAAAGAATTGTTATATCTTCGTTGAAGATTCAAATTGGAATACGCGTGTAACGCAAGCAGCGGTCAATTCCGTCAGGATTGCTTTTGATTCCACAACTCCCGGCAATCCTTCGAAGGGAATTTTTGAGATTGATACAGCCAGTTTCGGTTCTCCGCCGGATGTCGACAACGACCCGAAAATCATTATTTTAATACTCAATATTCGCGACGGATTTTCCGGCAGGGGAGGTTATGTTGCAGGATATTTTTATGATATCAATGAGTACCCGGATAAGTTTTTCGGATCCACAACGCGGTCAAATAATGCGGAGATCTATTATGTGGATTGTAACCCGCTTAATCTGACCGTCCCGAGCGGGATCGCGGCCGCTTCCTCCGTGACTGCGCATGAATTCCAGCATATGATTCATTGGAAGTATGATTCCACTGGGGTAACTGCAACTTTCATCAATGAGGGACTATCGGAGTGTGCCAGCGCACTTTGCGGCTATGGACTGCCGAGTCCCTCGCTGTACGTCGATAGTACGGATGTGGACTTTTTTTATTGGCACGAGCTTTCCGGCAATCCGCTGCCCGATTATTCCCGCGCCGCGCTTTTTAACTGGTATTTGATAGGGCAGTTCGGTGCGTCGATTGCAAAGTACATTGAACCTCCGGCTGCAGACGCGGTCACGAACTACAATAATGCATTTCAATCAGCCGGGCTGAACCTGAGATTTCGCGATGTATTGAAAAACTTCGCTGCGGCTGTTGAGTTAAACAACACCTCATACGATTCGAGATATGGGTTTTCGCTTCCTCTTTCGACTCGTCCTGTATCGTCAAAAAATTATACAGGAGACATGCTCAATTCGACTCTCGATACGGTTCGATCTTATGCGACGGAATATATCGGTTTCTCAGCAGTCCAAAATCTCTATACCCTATTCTCATCTTCCGCACCGATTGCTGTAAAGGTAATTGTCACAGATGGGCCGGCAGGCGCAATGGTCGATTCTGTGATTCCCGGAATAACATACGCGCTTCCATCACAGTATACATCCTCAGTTTTTGCCGTGACAAATCTTTCTTTAACGGCAAGTACATTCGCATTCCAAACGAGCAGTGTGACGCTGGGTGTAAAAAACATGGACGCTGCCCTGAGCCCGTTTTCTTTCAAACTCGAGCAGAACTATCCGAATCCGTTCAATCCTGCGACAACGATCGCATACGAGGTGNNCGAGCATGCTGACATTGAAAGTATTCGATATACTGGGGAGGGAAGTGGCTGTGCTGGTAGATGGGGTTCAGTCATCCGGAAGATATACCGTCACATTCGACGGGAGCCGCTTGTCGAGCGGATTGTATTTCTATAGACTTCAGGCCCGGTCTCTTGCGGGGCAAACGATTTCAAGTATATCGAAAAAGCTTCTTCTTTTGAAATGAACCTTAAGAAACAAAAAAGCTCTTTCAAAAATGAAAGAGCTTTTTTAATTTATAACATGGAGGAGAATTACATTTCTTCCAATGCCGTTCGTTGACTGCGCCGGATAGCTTTTGACATCTTCATGCGTTTTTTAACGGACGGTTTCGTATAAAATGCGCGCTTCTTGACTTCTTTTAAAATACCGGAGCGTTCATATTTTTTTTTGAACCGTCGAATGGCTCGATCAATTGGCTCGCTGTCGCCAATAATGATACCGACCATGTAATTCACCTCCTTCGTTGCTTTTAAACTTGCTGAACGGAACTTTATTCCGCCTCTTCAAGAGCAAGATTTTCTATCAATTTCTTTTCGCCTGATTTTTCGAATGCCACGACAATTGTCTGAACGCCGTTGCTTGTCTTGTCCTTGCGGACAATTCTGCCGACATCGTCCCATTCTTCGTGATAAATTTCCTGTCCTATCGTAAATTTTTTTTCTTTGCTGTATGGCGTGCAATTGTCCCGAACAATGGCCGTCGATGCGGATTTTTTCCGCGATTCGACATCTGCAACTGCAATGAGAACACTGTGTTTGCAGCGCGCACACCGATACCAAGCCCTTTGCGCGCTTGTCTCGTTTGTTTTTTCAGTTGCCAAACCGATATACTCCAGCTTTGCCAGACGATGACAGTAAGGGCATTCGAATGAAATGTATTTGGTTTTTGCCATATGCTACCGTTTTTACACGATTTAAAAAAAATTCGTTCCCTCTTTGGAATGCACGCGCTTGCTGATTCCTAAGTATAAAAAAATACGTAAAATATAGCCGTAAGTCAAGGAAGATAATGCCTTTGACTTTGCGGCGTTTTTTAGGTATAATCACACGGTATATTTTTTAAAAAAATTTGGAATTGAGTGATTGTCGACAGATCGATTACATCATACCTCAAAAAGACGCAGGTATACGCTGGTTCTGGTGCCTGATCAGGACGCCGCTCGTGCAAAAAGTGCAAGCTTCGCAGCCTGGCATTTTATTGCTCTTGCTGCCGCTTCTCTTCTTTGCATAGCCGCTGTCTTCGGCGTGCTGTTTACTTATACGCCCCTGGGACAACTGATTCCTCTAACGGGTTCCGTGTGGCGCAATCAATATTCCCGTGAATTGATCGATGTAAACAGACGCATGACTTCCATGATGGAAGAATTGGTGGAATTGCGGATGTATAATTTGAAGCTGCGTAGAGTGCTGGGGGAAAAGGTAACGACCGCAGATTCGCAAGCCGTTTCTTCTTCAGAGAATGCCGGAGAACATGGATCAGCCGCAAGCAGTGGTGAACAAAAGAATGCAGCCTCGTCGATGGAAGACCAGTTCGGGGAATATATACCTGCGGCACCGGTTCGGACTGATGTAAGTCCGGCCGATTCTCCCATGCAGTTTCCGGCAATTTTTCCGACACAAGGGTATATCACACGAGGATACGATCCGCGTATCAACCATTTCGGGCTTGATATCGCGGGGAAAACGGGTTCTTTGGTGTTTGCAGCGGCAGAAGGATTAATCCTCTTCGCAGGCTGGACATACGAAGACGGTAATTTTATCATTATTGCGCATAGCGGCGGATTTATAACATGCTACAAACACAACAAAGCGATTCTCAAAACTGCGGGAACGAAGGTGAAGCGGGGGGAAGCCATTGCAACGCTGGGAGATTCAGGTGAAACAAGCCGGGGCCCGCATTTGCATTTTGAAATATGGAAGGATGGAAAACCTGTCGATCCGTCAATGTTTCTTGTTCATTACAATATCTGAGGTATAACGTGAGTTCAAAACCTGATCCCATTAAAGAGATGAATATCGTCGGTGTCGGCACCGTGGTCGAAGGGAAAATTCGCAGCCAGGGAAATGTCCGGATCGATGGAAAAATGGTCGGAGATATTTCCGCAAGCGAATCGCTCGCCGTCGGCATCAACGGCGAAGTGGAAGGAAATATAACGGCGAAAAACGTGATGGTCGGCGGAAAAGTCCGCGGGACAATCAATGCTTCTGAAAAAATCGTCTTCGAAGGAAAATCCGTTGTCCGCGGAGATATTCGAGCGACACGGCTGATTATCGATGAGGGTTCGATCTTTGACGGCCGGGTTTCGATGACTGAAAAAGCTCCGATGTTCGAAGTCAAACATTAAAGCGAAGAGTAAACGAGGGCGGCAGATGAATTCCGGTTCTCCTCAGGACAAGGGAAAAAAGGGGAATGCAGTGGAGATCTATCGCGATTTTGCTCCATATCTTACGATGGGATTCCAATTAGCAGCGGCTGTGCTGATCTTCTTTTTTATCGGCCTCTGGATCGATGGGAGGTACGGAATAGATCCGTGGGGAAAGATTGGAGGAATTATTTTGGGAAGCACCGGCGGATTTGTAAAGTTTTTTGTGACGGTAAACCGGATGTCGAAAAAGGAAGAAACACAGAAGCATGACCGGCGTGATACATATTAATTGGCGGTTTATGAAATGGGTTTTCGTGAGTTACGCGGGATTCGCTCTGCTGATCTATTATCCGATTTCTGAATTTGCGACTCCGGAAATTCTGCGCGGCATACTAGCCGGCGGCGTTCTGAGCCTGATTAATCTTTTAATCGGTTATACAATCATCGAGATGTCGTTTGATTGTTCGCATACAAAATTTCTAAAATATGTGCTCGGCGGGATGATGGGACGCTTATTCTTAATGTGGGGCGTGCTGATCATCCTCCTAAAAAAATTTCACTTTCATTCCGCTTCTTTGATGCTATCCTTGTTATTTTTTTATATCTTAACATTAGCATTGGAAATTTTTTATCTTCAAAAAAGAACTTCGGCAAAGCAGTAAGGATTAAAAAAAATTGATATTTGAAGAAACAATAGGAACCGATACTCTAAAGCATGCCGTTCAATCCGTTCAAGCCGTTCAAGCATTGAGTGATACGGCGCAAAGTGCAGCCGAACACAGCGAAGGTTTTAATTTTGCCCATTTGCTGGATCATATTAAAGACGGACGGGAAGTCGACTTTCCGGGCGGACACTTTGAATTGCCGCACTTCGAGCCGGTTCATATCGGTTCGCTAGTCATCGATCTTTCGCCGACGAAACACGTGTTTTTTCTGCTGCTCATAGCTGTGCTGCTTCTCTGGGTCGCCGTTTCCGCTGCACGGAAACACAGAAAAAGCCTCATACCGACAGGCTTTACCAACCTTATGGAGTTAATGGTCCTTTTTGTCCGAGATGAAATTGCAATTCCCAATATGGGACAGGCAGGTCTTAAGTATGTTCCGTACTTGCTGACGACCTTTTTCTTTATTTTGCTGATGAACTTAGCGGGTCTCGTTCCTTTCGGCGCAACGGCTACGGGCAATATCGCCGTGACGGCCGGACTTGCGATTGTTGCTTTTGTCATGATTCAGGTTGCTGCAATTCGTGCGCACGGTGTCGGTCAGTATCTAAAGCATCTGACTGGCGGCGTTCATTGGGCTCTGTGGCCTATCATGATTCCCATTGAAATTTTAAGTCTTTTTACAAAACCATTTGCACTTTGCATTCGTTTATTTGCGAATATGACCGGCGGCCATACCGTCATTCTTTCCCTTATTGGATTGATCTTTCTCTTTAAATCGATCTACGTCGCACCTGTGTCGGTGGTCTTTGCATTGGGTATTGATTTGCTTGAGATTTTAGTCGCCTTCATACAGGCTTATGTTTTTACTATTCTGACAACGCTTTTTATGGGTTTGGGAATGCAATCCGAAGAGCATGGGCAGACAAATACGGAACATCATTAGGACTCTTTTTTTTAATTCAATAAAATCTAAAACGACAACAATATATTATTTCTGGAGGAATAGATTATGGAACAAATGGCACATGCATGGGGTTATTTGGCGGCAGGATTCGGCGCAGGCCTCGTTATTCTTGGCGCTTCATACGGTATCGGCAAACTTGCCGCGGCCGCAATGGAAGCAAGCGGACGCCAGCCGGAAGTTGCGGGTCAAGTACGTACTTCCATGCTTATTGCAGCAGCCTTAATCGAAGGCGTAACATTCTTCGCTCTGGCAATCTGCATTATTCTCGCAACCAAGTAAAAAGGCCGTAAAACTATGTTTGAAATAAATCCGGGTCTTATCGTCTGGACAACCGTTACGTTCGTCGTGCTGGCAGCACTCCTGGCAAAGTTCGCATGGAAGCCGATGCTCAAGATGCTTGGCGAACGGGAGGACCAGATACGCAGCGCGTTAACGCAGGCTGAAAAAGCCCGCACGGACGCGGCGGAAATGATGAAACAGAACGAAAAAAATCTTGCCCGTGCGGAAGCGGAATATCAAAAAATGATTCGCGAAGGCCGGGCGCTGGCGGAAAAATTGAAAGAGGATATCGTTGCAAAGGCGCGGCAGCAGGCAGAACTGGAATTGACCCGCGCTCAGGAAGAAATTCAGCGCAATCTGGAATCTGCAAAGCTGCAGCTCCGAAGCGAGGTGGCGGATCTTGCCATCCGGGCGGCGGAAAAAATTCTGGACGAAACGCTGGACGAAACAAAACAAAAAAAACTCGTCGATAAATTTATTAATCAGCTTCCGAAGAATTGAGCATGAGCCAGTCCCGTATTGCACATCGTTATGCAGAAGCACTGATGACTGCAGCCGCAGAGGGGAAAATTCTCGATACGGTTATGAAGGACGTTCTGGCTGTACGATCCTTAATCGCCGCATCGCAGGAATTCCGCCTTTTACTGCATAGCCCCGTGATTAAACGGGAAAAAAAGGGGGTCATCTTGAAAGAGCTGTTTTCAGAAAAAATTACTCCTCTTATGCTGAACTTTCTTCTGCTGCTTGCAGAGAAGGGAAGGGAGAATGCCCTTTCAGAGATTGTTGAGGAATACTTTAAATTGAACGATGAAAGACTGGGAATCGTGAACGTACATCTCACATCTGCCGCCGGGTTGACCCAAAATCAAAGCGATGTTCTTGTCGAATATTTTGAAAACTCTACCAGCAAGAAAATCCAGATCCATGCCGATGTCGATAAAAAACTCATCGGGGGATTCATGGCGCGTGTTGGAGATACGGTGTTCGACGGCAGTGTCCGCCGGCAGCTGGAAGTTCTCCGGCACCGTATGGTGGAACAGGGTGCGGTTGTGTAAATAATTTTATGAAATAAATTACGATAAATGAATCTAAACGTCTCTTCATAATCAGCCGGAAGAGATTAAGGAATAGTTGAGGATAACAATGGCAGAAGTAAGACCCGATGAAGTATCGGCAATATTGCGAAAACAACTTTCAGGATTTGAAAAAGAAGTCGATGTGTACGATGTCGGTACCGTCCTTCAAATCGGAGACGGTATTGCGCGCATTTACGGTTTATCGAAGGTAATGGCGAGCGAAATCATCGAATTTCCGGGCAGCGTATTCGGAATGGCGATGAACCTCGAAGAGGACAATATCGGCGCCGTTATTTTCGGCGAAAGCATGCATATCAAGGAAGGCGATACCGTTAAACGGACAGGGCGGGTTGCGTCTATGCCGGTAGGAGAGCAGATGCTTGGCCGCGTCATTACCCCGCTCGGCGAGCCGCTGGACGGTAAAGGACCTATTAAAACGGAAAAGTTTTCTCCCCTCGAACGCAAGGCGCTCGGCGTCATGGCGCGTCAACCCGTCAAGGAACCTCTGCAAACGGGTCTTAAAGCTGTCGATGGCATGATTCCCATCGGCCGCGGTCAGCGTGAATTGATTATCGGCGACCGCCAAACCGGAAAAACGGCTATTGCTCTCGATGCCATCATCAATCAAAAGTATACCCATTCGGAAAAAGCAAAAAAAGATGGAGTCAAACCTGTCTATTGCATTTATGTTGCCATCGGCCAAAAAGGTTCGACGGTAGCACAGGTCGTTGCGAATCTCGAAGAGGCGGGGGCTATGGATTATACCGTTGTCATCCATGCGGCCGCAAACGATTCGGCGCCGATGCAGTTCATTGCACCTTATTCCGGTGCGACCATGGGCGAATTTTTTCGGGATTCCGGGCGGCATGCACTGGTTATCTTTGACGACCTTTCGAAACATGCACAGGCATACCGTCAAATGTCGCTTCTTCTCCGGCGTCCGCCGGGACGCGAAGCGTATCCGGGCGATGTGTTTTATCTGCATTCGCGCCTTCTGGAACGCGCTTCGAAGTTGAATGATGAACTCGGCGGCGGAAGTCTTACCGCTCTTCCGATNNGCAGGCATCCGCCCGGCTATTAATGTAGGTATCTCGGTGTCCCGTGTCGGAGGCAATGCACAGATTAAAGCTATGAAGAAAGTTGCCGGCCGCTTGCGTATGGAGCTTGCCAATTATCGCGAGCTTGAAGCATTTGCAAAATTCGGCTCCGATCTCGATAAAGCTACGCAGCAGGCGCTGCGGCGCGGTTCACGACTTGTCGAACTTCTCAAGCAAGGTCAATATGTTCCGATGCCGGTGGAGAAGCAGGTTATAAGCTTGTTTCTTGGTACAAACGGTTATCTGGACGAAGTAGCCATTGAAAAACTGCAGAGATTTGAACGAGAATTTATCGAGCTCATGGATGCTCGGTACCCGGAACTTCTTCAGGCGATAGCCGAAAGCAAGGATATTGTAAAGGAAGTGGAAGAAAAACTTCACGTCATAGCAAAGGATTTTCTCCAAAAATTTAATTCGTCGGCGGAATAAACAGTGGCAACGTTGCGAGAAATACGGCACCGGATCTCCGGGATTAAAAGCACACAGAAAATCACGAAAGCGATGAAAATGGTTGCGGCTGCGAAGCTTCGCCGTGCCCAGGAGTCGATCATAGCCGCGCGGCCGTATGCAAAAGAAATGGATCTGCTCCTCCGTCATCTCGTTGCAAAACTCGATCCTACGCTGCATCCCCTTTTACAAATCCGGGAAGGCCATCGTGTAGCGGTTGTCGTTGTTGCAGGCGAACGCGGACTTTGCGGAGCCTTCAACGGCAATATCATGAAAGCGGCAAACGAGTATATCAAAAAAGAATGTGCTATTCAATTGAAAGAACCGGGAGCCTTGCAGATTATGACTGCCGGGAGGAAGGCACAGGATTCTTTTGGAAAACGTTACGATCTGCTTGCGAAGTTTCCGGGCATTTTCAATAATTTACATTTCGGCTATGCACGGGAAATTGTGCAGGAATTGACACGCGGATATTTACAGGGAAAATTCGACAAAGTTGTCGTTGTCTATAATGAATTTAAATCTGTTATTCAGCAGCAGGTGAAGATAGAACAACTTCTGCCTATTCCTCCGGAAGATTTGCAGGGGAAAAAAGACCTTCGTACATTGTCTCAGGTCGATTATATCTACGAACCTTCCTGCATGGAAATTGTGAACAATCTCATCCCGAAACATTTAAACTTTCAGATGTGGAGGGTCTTGTTGGAGTCGGCAGCAGCCGAGCAAGGTGCACGCATGACGGCAATGAACAATGCGACTGAAAATGCAACAGAACTGCTTGATCAGCTGACACTGTCGTACAATAAAGCGCGTCAGGCCGGCATTACGACTGAATTGACGGAAATAGTCAGCGGAGCAGAGACATTGAAAAAAGCAGGCTGAACACTATCGGCCTCTCATTTGTTTTTTTGTTTCACGGACGAAATTAAATAATGCATCATGGAACGATATCATTTGTCATGGAGTTGACGTATGCCAGTTCCTCCTAACCAACCGCCGCAGCGGCCTTCTAATGTCGTCACTGCCCAAAACATTCAGCGCATTCCATTGGAACAATTCGATGTGAAGTCGCTCTCCCGCGATAAAATACGGGAACTGTTCCGGGTCGGAAAATTACCGACAGCAGATCAAATTGTTGAAGAGGTGATGCTTCGCGCAATCACGAGCGGGGCAAACGATATTCACTTCGAGCCGATAGAAGGAGAACTGCAAATCCGTTTCGGTCTCGAAGGGGCGCTGCGCAGAATCGTGTCCCTGACCCCCGATATGAACGATCCTATTATCAGCGTGATCAAAACAAAGGCGACGCTCAATCAATTTGAAAAGAAAAAACCTCAAGAAGGACGGTTTTCATCGATCTATGGAGGGGATCCGGTCGATTTTCGTGTAAACATTATTCCTGTGCTGGCGGGAGAGCGATGTCTCATCCGTATTCTTAGAAAGTCGAATCAAATCTCCCGTCTGGAAGAACTGGGGTTCAGCAATGAGAATCTCGAGCGTTTAAAAATATTATTGCGCAATCCCCGCGGACTGTTCCTCGTTACCGGCCCTTCGGGAAGCGGAAAATCGACCACTGTCTATGCCGCAACAAATTATGTCCAGACGCCCGAAAAGTGCATCATTACGGTAGAAGATCCGGTAGAGTACCGGCTGCCGTATGCCAGCCAGGTCCATTTGCCTTCCGATAAGTCCTTTAACTTCGTCGATGCTTTACGCGCAATTCTTCGCCAGAATCCGAATGTTATTTTAATCGGAGAAATAAGAGACGCAGAAACAGGAATCGTTGCCTCAGAAGCGGCTCTTACGGGTAATCTTGTCCTGAGCACGATGCTTGCGGACGATGCCATCGGCGCTATTCACCGTCTCTTCAATCTTGGCGTTCCGGCTTATTGGCTGGCTTCAACCGTAGTCGGTATTGTTTATCAGCTTCTTCTGAGAAAGATTTGTCCGAATTGCAAAGAAGAATATCAGCTTTCCGCAGAAGAACTTGCATTGCTTGGTGTTCCTATGGAATCCTCCGATTTGCGTCTTTTTCGCGGAAAAGGCTGTCCAATGTGCGGAGGAACGGGGTATAAAGGGCGGACAGCAGTATGCGAAATTGTGACCATCAGCCCGACCTTGCGAGATCTAATTTTTCAAAAATCGTCTATCCTGAAAATGAGGGAAGAGGCGGCAAATTACGGATTTCAAGCCATCAGGCAGGACGCTGTCCGGAAGGCCTTGACCGGTGTAACAACTATCCAGGAAGTTATACGAGTTATCGGTTAACGCCGGAATAAAAGCCCTGCAGGCGTATTTCGTCTCTATCGCAAATACGGCTCATCCGATTTTACAAGCAAAATTAAACAATTGCCGCTTGATTGGCGTGTCTTTTTTCTCTATTTTTAAACAATTGTGAGGATTTCCTTTGTCCGGGATTCAAATATGACAAGGGAAGTTTTTGTGTCCTATAGGTTGTTGACGAATGTTTGAAAATCTGACCCAGAAGTTAGATGCAGCGTTTAAAAAACTTCGCGGGCAAGGAAAATTAACTCCTCAGAACATAGAGGAATCGCTGCGTGAAGTGCGTCGAGCCCTGCTTGATGCAGACGTTAACTATAAAGTTGCCAAGCAATTCATAGAAGACGTCCAGAAAAGGGCGATCGGCCGGGAAGTGCTTTCCAGTCTTGTGCCGGGACAGCTGATCATCAAAATTATTCACGATGAGATGGTAAAGCTGCTGGGCGAGTCGCGCACAGATATGGCGGAGGCGCAGAATCCGCCGACGGTTATACTGATTGCCGGATTGCAGGGATCGGGAAAAACGACACTTTCTGCAAAGCTTGCAAATTATTTAAAAGCAAAAGGAAGAATGCCTTTGCTGGCTGCCGCGGATATTTATCGTCCGGCAGCAATCGATCAGTTGGAAATTCTCGGCAAACAACTGGAAATACCGGTCTATACCGATCGGACTGCAAGCGCAGTGAAAATTGCCGAAGATGCGGTCGTTGCTGCGCGAAAAATGATCCGCGATACCGTTATTATCGATACTGCCGGCCGGATGCACGTCGATGAAGAGATGATGCGCGAAGTGGAGTCGATTCGTGCAGCCGTGAAACCGCACGAGATCCTGTTTGTTGTCGATGCGATGACGGGACAGGATGCCGTGAACACTGCAAAGGCGTTTCACGAGCGGTTGAATTTCGACGGTGTTGTTCTTACAAAATTGGACGGCGACAGCCGCGGCGGCGCGGCGCTTTCAATTCGATCTGTCGTACAAAAGCCGATTAAATTTATCGGTGTCGGCGAGAAACTTGATGCGCTGGAACCGTTTTATCCGGATCGCATTGCATCGCGTATCCTCGGCATGGGCGATATCGTGACCCTTGTCGAAAAAGCTCAGCAGCAGTTCAGCGAAGAAAAAGCGGTAGAGCTGGAAGAAAAATTCCGCAAGGCGCAATTTACCTTCGAGGATTTTCTCGATCAATTGCGGGAACTCAAAAAGATGGGACCGCTCAGCCAGGTGATGGGTATGATTCCGGGAATGAACCGCCTGCCTGCCAATGCTGCTGTTGACGAAAAGGGATTGGACAGGATTGAAGCAATTATTCAATCGATGACGAAGGAAGAGCGATTGCGCCCTTCGATCCTAAACGGCAGCCGCCGCAGGAGAATTGCTTCCGGCAGCGGAACTGCTGTGCAGGATGTTAATCGATTGCTCAAACAATTCGAGGACATGCAGCGTATGATGAAGCGTTTTGGAAAAGGCAATATGCGGCGCACGCTGCGCAGCATGCAGTTCCCGGCATAAAAAAGAAATTTAAAATGAATGACAATATAACAAATCAGGAGTATAACATTGGTTAGAATTCGTTTACGGAGAGAGGGAAAGAAAAAAAATCCTATCTACAAAATTGTAGCAGCGGACAAACGCTCTCCACGAAATGGCGGCTATCTCGAGGCCCTGGGACAATACGACCCGAATCAGAATCCCATTTCTTTGACTTTGAAAGAGACCCAGATCGAATATTGGCTGAAGAAAGGCGCACAGCCTTCCGATACCGTTCGTTCTCTGCTGCGGCGGACAGGATTTTGGCTGCATTGGACTCTCCTTCGTCAGGGAAAAGATGAGGCGACGATTAAGACTGTAATGGAGAGATGGCAAATGCAGCAAGTGGATAAAGTCAAACACGAAGCAGATAAGAAAACACGCCGTGCAGAGCGCAAGAAAAAAGCCTCAGCGCCTGCAGAAGCGGCCGCTCCTGCGGCAGCGCCCGAACCGGCTGTTTCTTAAAACATCGTTGTTTTAAAACTCGAAAAAATTGCTTTATAAATAAATCATGGTTAGGGCAGCCGTAAGACCTTAACGGGTTTCCACGTCTGAAGGACGGGATTTTGAGTTCTGGAAAAAAGATGCTCGACATCCTGCCGCAGACAAAGATAACAGCGGGGTGGAACTATGAAAGAATTTTTAGAGTATATTGCGAGAAATCTTGTTGATGCACCGGATAAAATCAGCATAGAGTCCGAGGAAAGAGACGGCAAATTGTTCTTTAAGATCAAAGTTGCCGACGGGGATGTCGGCAAGATCATCGGCCGGAGCGGAAAAACAGCTTCGGCAATTCGAGTCTTGCTGAGAGCGGTTGCGGCAAAAGAGAAAAAACGGGTTGTACTGGATATTATCGGTTAAGATGCAAACGCCGCTGCGAGGCTTTGCTGTGATTCGACTGAATGTATGGAACTCATAGCAATCGGAAAAATTGCAAAGCCTGTCGGCATTCGCGGTGAACTGAAAATCATTCCGTTGACGGACGATTTGAATAGGTTTTCTGATCTTCGAACAGTGATGACCGGCGCAACTGCGGAACGAGCGGTCGAACGACCCATCGTTCATGTCAGGATTTCGGCGCAGCATGTTGTTGCGGCTCTGGATGGCATTTCTTCAGTGGAAGAAGCGGAATTGCTGAGGAATGATTTCGTGTATGTCACGGAAGATCAAAAGAAATTTCCCCGCAATGGCCGGCATTTTATAGACCGGATGATCGGGTGTTCGGTTGAAGGCGAGGATGGTTCAAATATTGGAACCCTTACGGATGTTCTGAAATTGCCGGCCAACGATGTCTGGGTCGTCCGATCGGGTGAAAAAGAAATTTTAGTCCCGGCGGTCAAAGAGTTTGTTTGCAGTATCGATGAAGCGCACAAACGCATCGTGATTCACGTTATAGAAGGTTTGCTCGAATGATGCGCATAGATGTGGTGAGCGGCTTGCCGCGGCTTCTCGACAGCCCGTTTCAGGAGAGTATACTGAAAAGGGCGCAGGAGAGACGTCTCGTTGAAATTTTCGTTCATGATTTGCGGGAATATGCGCATGATAAGCATCGAACGATCGACGATGCGCCGTACGGCGGCGGGGCCGGAATGATCCTGCGGCCCGAACCGTTCTTTGAATGTGTGGANNAGCGCCGACGGAGAGACACTGACGCAAAACATTGCAACGGAATTATCGCTGAAGAACAACTTGATGTTTCTCTGCGGACATTATAAAGGCGTCGATCATCGTGTCCGGCAGGCGCTGGCAACACGGGAAATTTCAATCGGCGATTATGTCCTTACCGGAGGGGAGCTGCCCGCTGCCGTATTGACGGATGCCATCGTGCGATTGATCCCGGGCGTTATGAACGACGGCGAATCGGCGCTGACCGATTCGTTTCAAGACGGACTGCTCGGCAGCCCGCAGTATACCAGACCTGCAGAGTTCAGGTCTCTGAAAGTTCCGGATGTTCTCTTATCGGGAGATCATGCAGAGATCGATCGATGGCGTATGGAACAGCGTGTGCAGCA
>PMML01000107.1 GCA_003162695.1 Ignavibacteriota bacterium
CCGTGGAAGCGGCGGTTGCGCTTGCGCGCCAGAAAGGCAATATGGTAACGATCAGCTACCGGCGCAAAGAATTTGTCCGGTTGAAAGAGAAAAACGAAAAACATCTGAACGAATTTATGCGGACGAATAGAATTCATGTCGTTTTCAATTCACAGGTTATGGAAATCCGAAATGATGCTGCGATCCTCAAAGAAGAACCGGAGCGTCTCCATACTCTTCCGAACGACTACGTGTTTATTTTTGCCGGCGGTGAACTGCCTGCGGAATTATTAAAACGGGCAGGCGTACAGCTCCGCACGAAAGAAAAGGAATCCCAAGCGGCTTAAAATTTTTAGGGTGTTTGACTTTTCTTTTGCCGAATCCTTCCTCTCCGGACTTTGCATACACTCCTGGAAAAAAAGCCCCGCGGCAGGTTATTGTTGCGAGGCTGAATGCTCGATTATAACTGTCCGGCTGCGAGCCGTCCTGCAGGTCACATAGTGATGCCTATNNGCAAACTCCTATGGAGGACTCCACGGCGCTTATTTTATCCCCGGTCCCACGACAATATCCATCGTTAATGCTGCAGGAGAATTATAGGCCGTTTTCACATCTATCGTAATCTCTGTAAGGTATATTTGCATACGCATATTGCCTTGTACGACGGAAAGATGCACGAGGTCTTGAGGCGGCCGCATGTTCACATACTCGTGCAAGTCCGGCTGGCTGCAAAGAAGCGAAAGCCGTTCTTTTAAATCGACGGAAAAGCTGCTTCCCGCGCCGGAAGCCGGCACGAATAGTATCTTTGCAGAATCAAGCGAAACATCCCAGCGCTCGCTCCCAAGTACGATGGGGATTTTTTTTCCTTTACGGACGATGGTAATATTCCTGACCAGGTAACGATATCCTTCCAGCGGAACGACAGTCAACGAATCGCTCCGGAATGTATACGTCCTTGTACGTTCATCGCTGCCATAGCCTTCCCATAATTCCACATAATGTACGCCAAGAAGCTGCGCAATATGCCGGGGATTTTCCTGACGGCTGTACCAGTTGTTCTGATACCGGTGAGCGCTTCCCGTGTCGATTCGTTCCGCGAACCACGGCTGAAGGACGTCGACACCGTGCGTTTCCGTAAGATAGCGGATCAGGGAGCTGATGCGTTTGGCATCCGCAAACGGAATTTCAGTTTTTGTTTTTTGTGCCTTGCCGTTCACCAGTAAATTATATTTTGTCAGAATTTGTTCGAGCCGCTGCATTTGATTGTTTTTGGAAATACTGAAAGCTCCCCACGGACCGAACGAGACCAGCAATGCAATTACACACAAGCTGATGGGAATCAATTTGATGCTTTTCGTCTTACTCAGAAGAAAATAGAGCGAGATAGCTGCGAGCCATATTCCCAGGACGATAATAAAATACCGCAATTCGGTAATGCCGTATTCTGAAATACGCCGCCAGACCGCCAGCAGAAGCAGTGCGGTCAGTGGAAGAACGAAAACATAGAACCAGCGCCACGCCGCCGACATCCAGGCATTTTCCCTGCGGTTTTTAATGGGATGAATAAGCAGGAGCGAAAGGATTCCGGTCGTTGAGAAGCCGAGCACCAGGTAGCCCACCCAGCCCTTGGGCCAGTCCCACTGGAATATAATCTTGCCCATATATGTATAGAGGATGCAAAGGTACACTGCAACGAGCGGAATCATTATATATTGTGCAAAGACTTTCAATCCTCTGGGATAGTTTATTTCCGTCTCCCCTGCATCGCCGCCGCGGGGAACGCCGCTGAGAAAGAACCATGTATTGAAAATTCCAACAAGCAGCCACCAGAGCTGGAAATATCGTTCCCCTCTGATTTCGATTGTAAACAATTGGCTGACAGCAATCAGGGCAACAGTNNGCAAAAGCGACAAACATATGCGCCGCTGTGATAAACAAACAATAACGAATAACATGTACGGATGCCGACGTAAAGATGTCTTCAGGCAAGAGCAGATAGTAGCCAATCAGGAGACACATCGTACACAATTTTCCGATAAGTGTACGGCTGAAACTCCATTTTTTATTTTCCGCAATAAGTTGAAGAGCGATAAAGACCGAAAGAGCGAGGAAGGCAATCGCAGCAGCGTTATGCAGCCAGCGGCCGCCGAAAGCACCGTGCATTTCTTTCTGGACGATGATGACCGCACTTGCAGTGCCTGCTGCAGCCGAAAGAATGGTGAATGGAAAGCGCTCATACGTATCGATCGCTTCTTTCCAAAGTTGACGAAGAGACGGTAGTTTCATCAATGAACCTCCTTCAAAAGTATATCGGAAAGTACGCGAACAGTCGATAAAAAGCAACGCAGAATTATGGAAGCGGTGTGATTGAATACCGATCGCAGACTTAATATTTATTTGCGGCGGTATATTCACCGGCAGAAGGCTCAAATGAGCCTGCGGTTCGTTTTCGTGAAAAACCAACGATCTTCATCCATTGAATATCCGATTCTTTCAGTTTTGTTCTGCAGATCATTCCCAATCCTCCTGTTTCGACATCGAACAATTGAATTATTTGCAACATTTTTATATCCTTATGCGTCCAACGGATAATCAATAAACGCGACACTTATACAAAGGAATCATGAAATGGAAGGATTGGTCAATTTGCCGTTTTTTTTCATTACATCGATCATCATCATTATAGCCCCAGGTCCCGATTTTATCTACGTCACAACGCGCGGAGTGGCTCAGGGAAAAAGAGCGGGAATACTTTCCGCACTTGGTACGAGTGTCGGGTTGCTCACACATACTTTACTGGCTGCTTTCGGTTTATCTGCGATCATACAGACGTCAAGAATAGCATATCTCACCTTAAAATATATCGGCGCAGGATATCTTCTCTATCTTGGAGCACGGACTCTTATTTCTAAAAAACAATTGCTTTCGGGGAGGGAGACAGACCGTCAAACGAGGGGAGTCTTCCGGCAGGGTGTTCTGACCAATGTATTCAATCCGAAAGCGATTGTTACTTTTATGGCATTCTTACCGCAATTCGTGGATGCACATTTGAGCCATCCCATCGTACAATTTTTGTTTCTCGGGAGCACGTTTGCACTGCTCGCTGTCGTCTGGTTCGGCTTTGTCGGATATTTTGCCGGACTCGTCAGCACATGGATCAAACAAAATCAATTCTTCCAGAATGGAATTAAATATGTAAGCGGTTCTATTTTAATGCTGTTGGGACTACGACTGGCGCTTAAAGAAGAATAAACGTCCGTTCTTTTTCAAAACTTCACAGAGGGCGGATGCCCGCCGTCCGGAGCACCGATAATTCCGTAGATGTAATTTACGACTTCTTTTTAGTCGGTTTGTTCTCTGACGGCAATTCCGGACCGAGCAGCACGGCAATCCATCTCGTTCCTTCATTGTTCTCGAATGCAAATTTCAGAGTCATGGTAAACGGTATGCACAGCACCATGCCGATCAGACCCAACAGATTGCCCCAAAAGATCAGTGAGAGGAACACAACTAAAGTCGATAAGCCGACACCGCGTCCGACAAGTCTCGGTTCAACGAAAGTGCCGACAATGAAATTAACCGCAAAGTAACCGGCAGCCGCAAGCAGAGCGGTTCCCGGTCCGAATTGGATGAGCGTCAGGAGCACTGCAGGAAATGCAGCTATGATAACGCCGAGATTGGGTATATAATTGAACAAAAAAGCAATGAAGCCCCAGAGCACAGGAAAATCCACACCGAGGATGGTCATCCATATTCCAATCAGGATTCCCGTGGATACACTGATCCCGGTCTTAATAACCATATAGTGATTAAGATCTTTTACAAACTTCCTGAGCTGCGGAAATTCCGCCTTCGGATCTTTTAAAATTGAGCGAAGCTTGACCGGAAAGCTCGATATCTCGAGAAGAATGAATGCAACTGTCAGCAGAATCAGGAAAATACTTGAAAGCGTCGAAGTTAGTCCTGAAAGCAGACTTGCAGTCATACTCATGATGGCGGCCGGATTGACATAGTCGAGCAGCGCGTTATCCTTGATTGCCATACCTTTGCTTATCAGGAACGTCTTGAGCGCCAGAACTTCCTCTCCTATGCGATTTTGATAAAAGGGAATGCTTCCGGAAAAGCTTGCGAGAGACGTGCCGATAATACCGCCGATCATTAAGAGAACGGCAATCATTCCTGCAATTACAATCAGGACAGCAAGCACGGAGGGAATGTGTTTTTGCTTGAGCCAGATTACCGGCGGCGCCCCGATAGCTGCGAGGAAAAGGGCAACGAGCATCAGCACCAGAAAAGATTGCGCTTGATAAATGCCCCACGCAATGACAACAAGCGATGCCATAGTGAGAAGGAAGCTCGTCCCGCGGTTAATATTTTTCTGATCTGTCATAATATTTCCTTTTGCAGCTTGGTATTTTTTTGCTGCTGTTTTTTAGCTTTCGATTTTTATTCTTAGCGAACTGAGTGTTCACAATGTAACAATAAGCATGATTATAGAGTATTTTTTCAGCTTCATCCTTTTTTCCATCGCTGCTCATTACGAACCTTATAGAGCCTTTCGGTAAAACCCCCTTCCTGAACAAATTGTTCTTCGAGCACATGCAACAGCTGGTCCAGCAGGTAATTTGTTTGGTGAATAACACAGACAATGGTGTTCGCAGCGATCTCTGCCGGACATTGTTCCACATAGGTCATATTAGTCTTATAAGACCTATTGTTTTCAAAAGCCAGGGCTCTGATTTCTTTTGCTTTAGAATGCTCTTTCCCCCAAAGCGGTAAATTATGCTGTCGCAAATTGTCGTGATAGTCCAAGAGCAATTCTTCCGAGCTTGCCCTTGCAACGCCTACAAGCTTTAGTTCTGTTTTTTTAGAAGTGCCGGAGGCCATGCTTCCTTCGGCAATATTTTGTTTACCGCTCCGGGCTGCCTGCACCATTTGATCTACAGTTCTGGATCGCTTATCGATAAACCGTTCACAAAATTTTACTGTTGCATCGTGCACAATCTCCGCCATTTGATACGATTTGAGATTTCGATATCCTCCGTGCGGCGGAATTAATTTTTTGTCTTCCGATAACTCCATCTTCTCCCCCCTTGAAATTAATGATTAAAATAAAACATTTAATTATTCTATTTTTTTGGACGGGATTCGGNNGCCGTCGGCGACTGCCTGCTTCATAAGTTTTACAATGTCGGATTTTGTCGTATACTTTTTCTTTAAGGAATCTTCATTCCCGCCGAACTCCATCGTTTTCCCTCCGATAGCGCTCATCATGACATACTCGTCTCCGGCAACATGAATAAGATTTTCGCCGAACGTCCGTTGATCCTTCTGTGCTTTGAAGCCATATTTATCTTCGGGAAAATCTTCCGCCATAGCGACCAATTTTCTTCCGATGTCGTTCCACGCCCATAACATTTCATGAGATGGACTATTAACCGGTTTAGGCGGTTCGACCGGTTTATTGTCCTGCGCCGATACGAACGTAACAAACAGCGCCGCGAGTCCGGCAAACATGAGAGTAGAAATAAATTTNNCTTCGAATGTTACGGATAAAACAGATTATTGGATTTTAAGTATTTTTTTGATGAAAAACCCATAAGAATATAGGCGTATATGTGATGGAAGCTGAAACAACCGAATTTATGCGAAGTGAAAGTTGCAATCGAAGATTTTTGGTAATTACTCGGTGTTTCTTGATATTCGTAATTCTTTCTGTAGCCGCGGGCGGTGACGTCGGGAATCTTTTATTATTTTAATCCTGCACTATCACCC
>PMML01000081.1 GCA_003162695.1 Ignavibacteriota bacterium
GAAAAGATTGCAGCTTTTTATTTATTATGTGCGTGTTCATGTATTTGAAATAAATTATTTTTCTTCAATGGCACAGCATGCGGGATGGAACGATTTGTTTTGCAAATCCCGGTCCATCGAAACTTACATCAAGAGTTTTCCCTCCGGAAGCCTGGAAGAACCCGACCTGAATTTTATGGAAACCGGATTTTAGCATTATCGTGCCGGATTCTTCCTTCGGGGCATGCTGCCCGTCGTTATCCGCGATAAGAGTATTGTCAATTGTCACGCTTGCACCGTCGTCGGAATTGGCATAAAATGTATAGAGGCCGTCTGCCGGGATTTTTATATACCCGTTATACCTCACTCCAAAATCCTCGCCCGAATTTTTTTCAGGGATGACAAATTGCCCGGCCACACCCGACTGGAGGGCGGTTAAAGAATCAAAGTCAGGAATATGTTTCCATTGACCCTCGTAATATTCATATCGGACTCCAGGCTCTGTCGTCTTCAGCTGCAATGGGGGAGACAGGTCATACGTCCCATCGATTTCCAGTGCAACGAGCGACATCGGAGGCAGAACGACTTCAAGACCTGACGATGTGACTGCGGCGCCGGAAAAATCCGACGGATAAACGGCAGTCGGTGCGTCGAACGTGTTGTGCGCATTCATCTCATTTGCGGTCAGGATCTTTCCCGATACTGAGGCTGCGGAATATTTTATGAACTTACAAATAATCCGCTGCCGGGACTTTGGATCGATGTTGCAAACGGTCATGTGGAGCTTGCCCTGGTCGTCGATGGATGCGGACGCATTGACGGCCGAAATATGATCTTTTCCAAAAATATATTCTTGAGACTTGACACTTGTCCTCACCCAAAGCGCATTTTGATGCACTTTAAACATATCGAAGACATGGTATGTGGGTGTTAAAACCATTTTCCCGTCCTTTGTGAGGATCATGGCTTGCAGTACATTTATCATTTGAGCTATGTTCGCCATTTTCACGCGGTCGCAGTGGTTATTGAAGATATTCAAACTGCCGGCTGCGGTCAATGCATCGCGCAATGTATTTTGCTGATAGAGAAATCCCTGGTTTGTTCCGGGTTCCACACCGTGCCAGGTTCCCCATTCATCGACAACAAGCGCAATCCGTTTCTGCGGATCGTATCTATCCATAATCGCGCTGTGCTTTGAAATTAATTCTTCTAACTTCAGCGATTTCTTTAAAACATCGAACCATCCGGATTCGTCAAAATCAGCCGCTGTCCTCCCGTCATTAAAGGAATAGTGATGCAGCGACAAACCGTTTATTTGATCGGCAGCATTTTTCATAATTGTTTCGGTCCAGCCGTAGTCTTCATCGGAGGGGCCGCAGGCGATTTTGAAAACTTTATGCGTGCCGTAATCGCGCATGTATGTTCCGTACCGCTTTGCCTGGTCGGCATAGAATTCCGGTCTCATAGTACCTCCGCAGCCCCAACTTTCATTTCCAATTCCCCAGTATTTTACTCCCCACGAACTATCGCGGCCGTTCTTTTTTCTGAGATCCGTCATGGGACTGATATTATCCGAGTTGACGTATTCGACCCATTGCGAAAGTTCCTGAACCGTTCCGCTGCCGACATTGCCGGTGAAATACGGTTCGCATCCGACCTGCCGGCAGAATTCCAAAAATTCATGTGTACCGAAGCTGTTATCTTCCGTTACGCCGCCCCAGTTGGTGTTGATCATTGCAGGCCGGTTTACGCGGGGACCGATTCCGTCTTTCCAGTGATATTCATCCGCAAAGCAGCCGCCCGGCCAGCGCAGGACCGGGACCCTGATGCGCTTCAAAGCCTCCACAACATCTTTCCGGATACCGTTCGTATTCGGAATTTTGGAATTCTCACCGACCCAAATGCCGCCGTAGATGCAGTTTCCCAAATGCTCCGAGAATTGACCGTAAATGTTCTTGTTTATTTTAGTCCGAAGATTCGAAGCATCAATAGTTATGGAATCGGTTTGAATTTGTGCGTGCAGTGAAAAAGTAAGAAAAACGAAGATAACTGCGATGAGTTTTTTCATAATAAGTGCCGCTTCTCTATATATTGACTATAACAATCCCGAATCATCCAATTACTTGACAATTAACGTATCGCATAATACATCGACTGAACTCTTACCGGCGAGAATTTCATATACACCGGTCGGAACGATTCGTTTCATTTCCATTCCGATGGCAGCGAGTTTATCGGGTGTCAGTCTAAAATGCACAGTCTTCATTTCGCCCGGATCGAGTGTAATTCGCACAAAATCTTTAAGCTCTTTTACAGGCCGGGTTGGAAGGCTGATAAGATCATGAATGTAAAGCTGAACAATTTCATCTCCCTTTATCTTACCTGTATTGCACACATCGATTGAAATTTCTGCGGTTCCATCTGCCGTCATCGCCTTCGGAGAAATCTGCAAATGGGAATACTCAAATGCAGTATAACTCAGTCCGAAACCGAAAGGATAAAGAGGGGAGGAGTCGCTCAGGACATACTCCCGGTAGCGGGAAGGTTTATGGTCGTAATAGCAGGGCAATTGACCGACGGAGCGCGGAATCGTGACGGTAAGTTTGCCGGAGGGATTCACTTTCCCAAAAATCACATCCGCAGCTGCGCGGCCAGTTTCCTGGCCGAGATACCAGCATTCGATGATTGCCGGAGCTTTTTTGCTTACTTCATTGATCGTCAGAGGCCGTCCGTTGATGAGCAGCACCACGGTCGGTTTGCCGAGTTGAAGGATTGCTTCCGCAAGTTCATCTTGACGACCCGCCAGATCCAGATCATCCCGGTCTCCCAGATGTTTCTCGCTCCATGCTTCACGACAGATTAATTCGTTCTCGCCCAGAACTAAAACAATTGCATCGGATTGCTTTGCAGTTTTTACCGCTTCTTCAATTAATTTTTTATCGTCTTCCGGATTGTTGAGTATAGGATTTTCATTCACCTGCCAGTTGACTGCTTTGTTCACGGTCAATTTACATCCTTCAGCATAGAGGACACGGAATTTATTTCCGGCGAATTCGCGGACTCCATCCAGGACGCTTACGCCGTGCATGGGAACTGCCGAGTAGCCGCCCAGATGAATGTCTGCAGCATTGGGTCCGATGACGGCAAGAGTTTTAATTTTTAGGGAATCAAAAGGAAGCGTCTTGTTCTCATTTTTCAGCAGAACCATTGCTTCGTGTGCCGCCTTAAGAGCGAGCGCCTTGTGTTCCCTGGATTGTGTTACACGTTCCAGCAAATCGATATCTGCGTACGGATGGTCGAACAGGCCGCATTCAAATTTGACTCGCAGTACATCGGCCGCAGCATGGCGTATAACCGATGCGGAAATCTTTCCGTGTTTCACCTGCTCGGCAAGCGACCCGAAGCAGCTCCCGTTTCCGAGTTCATAATCTATTCCGGCATTAATGGAAAGAATACCGGATTCTATCGAATCTGCAGCAGCATGGTGTACGCGATATGTCAGATTCATGCCTCCGCCGTCGCTCATGACAAATCCGTTAAATCCCCACTCGCCGCGCAGGATGTCGGTCAGGAGTTTGTGATTCACATGGTTTGGAATTCCATCCCACTCATTGTACGATGCCATAATCGATCGTGCATGCGCCCTTGTCACAGCCATCTCGAACGGATAGAGATGATTCTCGCGGAATTCCCGTTCGGAATAATTTACAGGAGCAATATTACGTCCGCCTTCCGGCTGACCGTGGCCGGCAAAATGTTTCAGCGTAACGGCAACATGATGATTGCCGATGAGCGAATCACGCCCCTGGAAGCCGAAGACTGCGGCCATGCCGAGCCGCGATACTAAATAAGGATCTTCGCCGTAACATTCTTCCGTGCGTCCCCATCGCGGATCGCGTGCCAGATCGACGACCGGCGACAGGACCTGACGGGTTCCGCGTGAGTTCGCTTCAAGCGCTGAGGCAGTAAAAACCTGTTCGATCAATGCCGTATCCCATGTGCATCCCAGAGCGATGGCCTGTGGAAATGCAGTGGCGCTGTCGGCCATAAATCCGTGAAGAGATTCGCCGAATGTGAAGACGGGAATTCCGAGCCGGGTTTTTTCGATCATGTACCGCTGAATACCGTTGATACACTGCGCCTGCCGGCGGATAGAACCATTCCGTCTGAACCCCCATGCGGCGTAGCCTCCGATGCCGCGATTGAGCATGGCTGTGTCCCGGGTTCCGATAAAATTTCCGTTCTCGTCAAATGCAAGAGTGTCCCGGGAAAACGTACTATACAATTGAGCTGACTGCTCCTCCAGCGTCATACGCTGCAGAAGGTCGTTAACTCGTGCTTCAACCGGCATGGATAGATTTTTATAGAGGGGCTGCTGGGCAAAGCAGGTTGTTAAAAACGAAATTGATAAAAAAGTGATGATTGATTTCATGATCGGAGTTCTCATAGAATGAGTGTGTAATCGCAAGTTTTTACGTATATCCATTGTAGATTTATTTTTTTCTGCAGCCGCGGGCGACGTTGTCCCTTAGGGATGACCGCGGATTATTAGTATACCCTTCATGACTGTATCATCATTCGGTCAGGCTTCTGGATGGCCAGCTTGACTCTTCGGGCTTGCTCTGCAGCATCGATCCGATAAGAACATAATAAAAAATAAATCATAGATCAAAGGAGCCGAATGAGATATAAAAACGGCACAAGCGGCAGAATCCGGAACAGCGATATCAGGATACGGAGACAGAAATGCCGCAAAAATACTTAACTGTCATTTTTACAGCAATGGTGCGTCAATGCGCATCCGCATCCGGCGCTGTGAGATAATTTTTCTCTGCTCAGTTTCACCATCGGCTGTTCATCTGTTGAAAGCTTTTATCCAAATCCGCTCTGGATGCTTTGAGAAATCCTTCCGACATTCCGTATCCGATTTCAAATATATCGTTTTTCAGATCTTTCATTACCGATTCCACAAATTCCTTTGGCTTAAGATCCACCTTAAAATTTCCTCGTTTAGCTCTTCCCTCCGGATTTAATTCCGTATCAACCGCCGGCGGAACAACTTCAAAAACTTTGATCCCGGATTTTAAAAGCTGGTGCCTGAGCGCCATGGAAAAGGCATGCAGTCCGGCTTTTGTTGCGCTGTAGACCGGCATCCGGGCTGCAGGTACAAAACCCAATCCGGAAGAAACATTGATGATGGCGGCTTCTTTCTTTCCGGTCAAAGAGGGAATGAACAATCCGGATAAAATGATCGGTGCCTCCAGATTGATTTTAATTTCATTTTCCCCGGCGAGGTATTCCGCAATACCTTTGGTGAAATCAATATCTCTCTGCACGCCTGCATTGTTAATTAGAATGTTGAGAGCGCTGAAATTGGCGGCTATCCATTTTAAAAGTTCGGTTCGATCCGTTTCTTCAGCCACATCGCACACTTTAATATGGAGATCCGGATGTTTTTCCTGTGCTTCCCGAAGTCTTTTTTCTCTGCGGCCGCAAATGATGACTTCATTCTTGGCTTCTAAGAAAGTCTCGGCCAGTGCGTAACCTATACCCATAGATCCGCCTGTGATAAGAACGGTATTTCCTGAAATTTCCATTTTATATTTTCTCCATTATTTCTTTAAAGGATATCCGACTGTCTGTCCGAAGAGCACACGCTGCTCGGGTCGCAATTTTAATTTCGATGCAAGTCCGGATTTATTGCAATTATGGAACCACGATGCCAGGCCGTGAGATGCGGCAAACAAATATACGTTCCCGGCAATAAGACCCGTGTCGACAAAATAATATGACTTTTGAACTTCAGGATCCTGCAAACCGGGTTCCTGAAAACCGGATGTATGTGTAAGTCTATGAACATCCGCAACATAAATCAGCCGAACCGGAGCGTTTGGTCCAAAATTCATCTGACCGGCGCCGATTGCCAGTGCGCGAAAATCGCCTTTAATTTCCGGAATCAGCTTATGATGAAACGCATCGTAGAAATAAATTCCATCCTGCAGGGCAGCGTAAAGATCGATTTCCTGCGAGTTGCTTGCCGATGCTGCTGTTCTTCCGGGAGTATTAAAAGGACCATCTTTACGATTGATTCCGTATGCCGCCCAGAGGAGATTTGAAAGTACTTGTAAAGGAAGTTTTTTATCGCTTATTTCACGCGTGGTTTTTCTCTGCTGGAGTGCTTTTAATACCGGTGCAGTACGATTGAGCGCCGGTTTCGGAAGCTCGATCGGAAGGAATTCCTGTGAAGGAGCGATGCCGTGGAATTGGGGAACATTTCGCGATCCTATTTTTTCCTTTTTACGAATCATTTTATCCTTCTTTTCTAACGAATTTTACAACTGCCTAATGCATATTGAAATCATTCTTCCGCGGCTACAGGGCTTGCATATCCGTCACCGGCATACGACGACCGCGAATGACCGCAATCCATCTTGGCACTGCATCGCATAACACAACGAGAACGCAAATCATAATAATAATTGTAAGGCCCAAATTGATGGATCCCTGCAAAAGTGTCTGTTCGCTGAAGAGCTGGGGATAATATATGTTGAGAATGTTTTCAGCTCCTGCGGTTAATGTCGTTATTGTAACGAAGGCAAGCGGAATCAGCGTTACCCATGCGTATTTTGCACGTCCCCGGTTGATAATGAACGATGTTCCGACTGTTAGGGCAACCGCACCCAGCAATTGATTGGCCGTTCCGAACATCGGCCAGATCGTCGATACGCTTCCGGTATAAATGAAATATCCCCAGGCGACAACCATAAGAGCGCTTGTAACGAGATTTCCCGGCAGCCATGTGGTGCGTCCAAACGGTTTATAAATTCTGCCCAGCGATTCCTGCAGCACGAACCTTCCGATGCGTGTCCCGGCATCGATGGTGGTGAGAATAAACAGCGCTTCGAACATGATTGCAAAATGATACCAGTAGGACATCAGGCGCGTCAGGCCGGGAATATTTGAAAATATTTGTGCCATTCCCACAGCAAGCGATACCGCGCCGCCGGTCCTGCCGATAATTTTTTCCCCGACTTCCTGCGAAAGCTGCGTGATATTGGAGTCCATAAATCCCATGGCATGCAGCTGCGGCAGAACGGCATGAAATTTTTCAACGGGGACATTAATCATAAAATAATCCAGTGGCAGCAGGCTCGATGCGGCGATCAGTGCAAGCACGCTCACAATTCCCTCCGAGAGCATGGCGCCGACCGTAATGAACTTTATCTGCGATTCCTGCATGAGCATTTTCGGAGTCGTGCCCGAACTGACGAGCGAATGGAATCCCGATATCGCCCCGCATGTGATGGTAATAAAGAGATAGGGGAATAATGTTCCGGGAATGATCGGTCCGCCGCCGTGAATAAACGGTGTGAACGCCGGCATCTTCAAGACCGGGGCGACAATGATGATTCCTGCCGCAAGCATTCCGATAACACCCAGTTTCATAATGGAGCTTAAATAATCCCGAGGCGACAGGAGCAGCCAGACCGGAAGGACGGAAGCACAGAAACCGTACAACATCAGCAGGATGGTCAATGTTTTATGATCCAGAGCGAACCAAGGCGCCAGGGATGAATCCGGAATATTCTTTCCAAATATGACGGCACAGGTCAGCAGTATAATACCGGCAATGGTCGCTTCTGCGACTTTTCCTTTTCGGATTTTAAACATCCATAACCCCATGGCGAGGGCGATGGGAATTGTTGCTGCAATGGTGAACAATCCCCACGAACTTTCAGTCAGTGCATTGACGACCACGAGACCGAGTCCCGCCATTGCAACGATAAGAATAATGACGATAGCGATCGATGCCGTTGTGCCGCTGAGTTTGCTGATTTCCGCTTTTGCGATCTCTGCAAGTGATTTGCCGTCATGCCTGACAGACGCGACAAGAATGACCATATCGTGCACAGCGCCTGCCATCACAGCGCCGACAACCATCCAGACAAATCCGGGGAAATATCCGAATTGTGCGGCAAGCACGGGACCGACAAGCGGACCCGCTCCGGCTATTGCGGCAAAATGGTGTCCGAATAATATCCATTTATTTGTCGGATAATAATTCTGACCGTCGTACAGGCGGTGGGAAGGCGTTCGCCGTGTATCATCGATGACGGCGACTTTTGCCGCAATAAAGCTGAAATAGAAGCGGTATGCGAGCGCGAAAAAGGCGAGTGCAACAATCAACAATGGCATTGCATTCATAGGGATTCCATCAATTTACATGCTTTCCAAACGCTAATATGGCAAAAAAGTTTCCGGATAAAACTTCCTTTTGAGAAGCAGTTGTTTCATACCGAAACGGACAGCGGTATTATAAATGTTCTTTGCAGCCTATGTTGGCCTGCCCGCCGTGTTTCATCTTTTGGCGGGTGACGTCGGAAGCTCCCGCGACGACCTCCCGATAATATTTAATAAGATTCTCGGGACAACCCCGTGGGGGCAGGTCTGTCGCGGCTACAAAAAGAATCCCGGATATCAAGAATATGCCGGTTATTTTTCGTACTGCCCAGCTTCAGTTCAATTTTTCCAGAGCCTTCTTTGCATCTTCGAGTTCCGGGTTGAGATCCAGAGATTTCCGATAAGCGATGCGTGCGGAGTCGATCTTCCCGAGTTTCTCGTAAATCATTCCCATCCGCCAGTAAGCATATTCGGGTCCGGGTGAGTTTTTTATTTGTGGTGCGTTCATATATTTCTCAAAATATGCGAGGCCTCGGTAGAGGTCACCGGGCATAAGGAGATCTACTGTGCCTAACTGATAATATACGGGATAATTCAAAGAATCCTTCTTGAGCGCTACTTCAAACATATCGCGTGCCTTCGAAAATTTGCTGTTCCAAACGTAATACAATCCACCCCAATAGTAAATGTCCGACTTCTTGTCGACTGTCGCTGCAGCTTTCTTGAAAAGCTCGTCCGCCTTTATCCCATTGCTCTCATCCATATAAAGGAACCAGAGCGGACAGTAAGCATCCAGCTTTTTAGGGTCTGTCGAGATCGCTTTAATGTAACACTCCGCTTCCTGCGCTTTCTGCTTTTGGTATTTGCGGACTCGTGCCTCGGCAAGATATCCCGCGTACAGGTCGTACGTCTTTATCGTGTCGGCTTCTGCCTCCGCCTTCTCCACACTGCCTCCGATAATTCCCGGCGCCTGGAGATAATACTCCATGAGGTTTCCCCTCGCATCGGTGTATTTTGGATCGAGACTTACTGCAATGAGATATTGCTCTTTGCAATTCGAAGCTGCACCGAATTTACTCAATAATCCGGCGCGTTGTGCCTTTACACCGTACGCGTTGCCGAGCATGAAATGGTATTTCGCGGCGGCGCCATTTAAATCGACTGCCTTTTTAAGATAATCTATCGCTCCGTCATAATCATTATTGATCGCTAAAATGCCGAGATAATAATAAGCCTCGGCTTTATTCGGATCCTCTTTGACCGCTTCGAGGAAAAGCGGTTTCGATTGTGCGATCCTGCCGCTGTCAAAAAGACGGACGGCATTGTCGAACTTTGTTTGGGATACTGCGGAGAACGTAATGAACGTACAAAGGAATGAAAGAATAAATATTTTCATGATTTTATTCCTCTTGGCAATGTGTCTATAGTGCGAAGCAATTTTAATTTATCCTTAAAATAAATGTGCATGATGCGGCCGCTTTCACAATGTCGGAGGCGGTTAATTTTATATTTAAGGAATCGGAATTTAATGATGTGCCTGAAAAAGTTCTTGTATCGGGTATAAAATTCAGCCACGAAGGTAAGGGATGACCGTCGCTAAGAACGGCAGAATAGGTCAGCGTATTGTTTCCATCATCGTCAATAAATGTGCTGTCGGGAATTGTGTAGCTGAATGAATGACCTTTGGATTCCAGCTGATTCGGGACAGGAGATTTTAGCCACGGTGCAAAGTTGGTGTGCCTTAAGCTGTCGATCAGATTATCGATGTGAACCCAGCGCACGTGCGTATCCGAGTAATCCTGCTTCGTGCCGGCGGTGAAAAATAGAAATTTATTATCGTCTGTAACGTAAGGTCCCCATTCACCGAGAAAAGCATTAATGGCCGATCCTAAGTTTTTAGGATTTGTCCAGTTCCCGTCTTTTTTTCGATAACTTATTTGCAGGCCGTCTGATACCAAGATGATGTAAGATTCATCCCGCGCAATATAGAAATCCATATTATTACGAATACTATTTATTGGAGAACCTAAACTCTGGATAAGTGTGTCCGCATGATCGATTATTATTTTTGACCAATCGAACTTTCCAACAGCACTTCGCACGTTTTTGACCGCGGTATAAAAGGTAAAGCTGCGCGTATCCTGCAGATAGTGAAATTCATGCGGCCTGTTCATAAACCAGGATGGTACACTCCAACCGGTATCTGTCTTTATTGATAACATGCCGTTTGCAAATAAATATTTACCGCTGCATGAAAAAGCCGGACAACCGATATTCTCGAAGAGCATGGCCGGGCCATTCCATTTATTCCCGGTGTATTTCAAAGATAGTATTCTTGATTTAGAAGCGGGGGAGTAGCCATTGGTCTCGGAATAAAGAATTTCTTTACCGTCTGATGAAATGGCAATCCGTTCTGCGGCAAAATATCCCGGTGCAACAGGCAAGTGGAAGATCTTTGGCATATTTCCGGGAGGGGTTTGACCCAGATACAGGCTATCCGGTGGAATCGGCTGTGTGAAACTTGTATTAAGCAACAGAAAAAACAAAATTGAAAAGATAATTATTTTCATTTGAATAATCATGAAAAAATAATTTGATTTAAGCCGTGCCTTCGTTTGGTTGTGAGAGGATTAGATATATTCTTTGACCTTTGGCCACAGGGATGCCGGCGGCTGCTTCGGTTTCCTGACAACAAAGATCGGAATATCATTGTGAATGGGCTGAATATAAAAGAACTATCCGATAGTTTGGGATATTATACCATGTTGCTCAATGTTATGGAATCATCAGTATCTTCCATCTAAGATCATTATACGTATTAAATGTTCTTTGTTTCGTTTATTCAAACGCTTTATGGAAAAAAATGACAGCAATTCTTTTACTTCTCATTTGCCTTTTTGTTCATTATAAAAGGACTGCAGAATATAGAATGCATCCTTTTTTATGCCCTTGTTCGAAATCAATCCCTTTCGATTCCAGAAATCCTGTATACCGGGAAGGGGACGGCGCGGGGACCGGAAGTCCATCAGTATCCATGGACTCATTCCGCGAAGGAACGGTATCGATTTCAGCATTTCAAGCTGGCTCTTGTATAAGGCGGACTGGTAATCTTCCGTCCAGCGGGTGTCGGGTGTGCCGTGGTAACCCTGTAGCGCGCTGCCTCCGAATTCACTGATCACAAGCGGTTTTTCGTAAGCCGTATGCCACTTCTTCAAATGGATCTCGTCTATCGAGCCGGCGTACCAGCCGAAATATTCATTCGCTCCGATAACATCCAGTTCGCTGCATAAAGGATCGTCGATGGTAATATCCGAACCCTTTGAACTCAGCTCCGTTGCCGCGCTGATAAGACGCGTCGGATCCAGAGCTCTCGCTTTTGCGATCAGCTTTTTCAGGAAAGCAAGCCGTTCCGGCGATCGAGGAGTTTCATTCGCTACCGACCATATAATGACTGGTGCGCGGTTTTTATCCCGGCTTATTAATTCCTCAAGCTGCTGTTCCGCAAGCGAATATGTCTCCGGATTATTCCAGAGGATAGTCCAGTAGACTGGAATCTCCGCCCATATAAGAATTCCCATCTTCTCAGCTTCACGTATCATGTGGACATTATGCGGATAATGGGCAAGCCTGATAAAATTGCAACCGAGCTCTTTTGCCCATCCGAGAAGGGTGCGGGCATCCTCCGTGCTTGTCGCACGTCCGCCGCGAATAGGCGCTTCCTCATGAATGGCGATGCCTCTAAGGAACAGCGGCTTGCCGTTGAGAATTATTTCTGTCCCGTGCGTGGTGATCCGCCTGAATCCGATCGAATCGACGATAGACTCTGTTCCAGATGCGATGTGAACTTCATACAATTTTGGATTTTCCGGAGACCACAATGAAAGGGAAAGTGAAACGGGAAACCGGAATGCAGCCCTGCCGTGTTCGTCCGTCGTTATGCTGCATTCCAAACCTGCTTCAGGGATGCTGATGGAAATTTTCTGTTTCGGCGATTTTCCATCCAGCATAATCCAGCCAGCAATCGTATCGGGTGAATCCGGCGAAAGCTGGACAAAGTAATCCCGGATGAAAGTTTCCGGGACTTCAACAAGCTGAACATCCCTTGTCAGTCCGCCGTAATTCCACCAGTCCGTATTCAATGTCGGAACCTCTTCCCGGTGCCGCTGGTTGTCCACTTTGACAACGATCACATTGTCTTTCGGACGGATCTTCTGCGTTATCTCAAAACAAAAGGGTGTGAAGCCGCCTTTATGCTCGCCCAGCTTTTCACCGTTCAAATAAACGATTGCATCATAATTCGCACCGCCAAAATTTAAGAAAAGTCTTCTGGACGCCGGGAGGATATAATCGAATGAACGTTTGTACCACACGGTTCCTTCATACAAAAAAAGCGATTCCCGCTGCGAGTTCCAGTCCCCGGGGACGGACAGCGTTTCCGATTTGTCGAAATCGTACTCAACAAGGTCGCTCTTCGATGCCGGTTTTTGGTTCTTGAAATATCCGTCGTCTCGGGGCATGTACCGGTAGTCGTAGTATCCGTTTTCATACGGATCTACAATGGTGTGCCATTGACCGTTCAGCGAGACCGTTTGTCTGGCTTCAATGTTTTGAATAAGAAATTGTGAAAAGACCAATTGAGGAAGAAAAGACAAAGTAAGCATGAGTTTTATTTTCATAATATTTGTTCGGATTGTTTTTCGTTCGTATTCGAATGTGTGATCATAATTCCTCCGCCTAAAGTAAGAATAAATCATTTAAAATATTGTCGTTGATCGGGGGTTGCCGATAATAATAAAAATATTCTCTTCTGCAGCAGAGTTCGGCGATGTCCCTATGGGAAAACCGAGGAATAATTTCCGATGTCACCCGCCAAAAGGTGAAACACGGCGGGCAGGCCGGAATGAGCTGCAGAAGGCATTAAGTAATATTAAGCATCACCCTTTTTGGAGATACCACCTTGCGAAGGTGGGGACCTTCGCAAGGTG
>PMML01000017.1 GCA_003162695.1 Ignavibacteriota bacterium
CTGCATGATCGTGTTGACGCGGCTGCCCATGCCGGCTTTCTTCGCAACTTCGTAAGCATCGATCACATACAACTTAAGTTTTTTATCGATGATCTGTTTTTGAATATGCCGCGGCAGGTGATTCCAGACATCGTCCGGCCCGTAGAGGCTGTTCAGCAGGAACGTGCCGCCGGGAATGATCGTCTGGAGAACATCGAACTTTTCCAGGAAGAACCATTGATGGCACGCCACGAAACTCGCACGTTCGATCAAATAAATGGAATGGATTGGGCGCGGGCCGAAGCGCAGATGGGAAGTTGTCGTCGATCCGGATTTTTTGGAATCGTACACAAAGTAACCCTGCGCATAGTTGTCCGTATCTTCGCCGATAATTTTGATGGAATTTTTATTGGCGCCGACCGTTCCGTCCGCACCGAGACCGTAGAATATGGCGCGCACAACGTCGTCGCGCTCGATGGAAAATTCCTGGTCGTACGGCAGACTTGTGTGCGTAACGTCGTCATTAATGCCGACGGTGAAATGATTTTTCGGCGTTTCTTTTTTCAGTTCATCGAAAACCGCTTTGACCATTGCGGGTGTAAACTCTTTTGATGAGAGGCCGTACCGGCCGCCGACGACTTTCGGCATGGATTTCAATGTCGACTTGCCTGCGGAGATTATCTCGCTCAACGCTGTAACGACATCGAGATAGAGCGGCTCGCCGGTGGAACCGGATTCTTTGGTTCGATCCAGTACCGCGATTTTTTTGACCGAAGCCGGAAGCGCCGCTACAAAATGTTCAATAGAGAACGGACGATAAAGACGGACTTTCAGGATGCCGACTTTCTCGCCTTTGGATGTGAGATGCTCGACCGTCTCTTCTGCCGTTTCTGCGCCGGAACCCATCAGAACGATGACACGATCTGCATCCGGAGCGCCTATATACTGAAAGAGCGCATATTGCCGGCCGGTCAGTTTTGCAAACTTGTCCATAATGTTTTGCACAATGCCCGGAACCGCGTCATAAAATTTATTTGCCGCTTCGCGTGCCTGAAAAAAGACATCGGGATTTTGCGCCGTTCCGCGCATGATCGGATGATCCGGATTCAGCGCGCGCTGACGAAGCTTTGCGATTAATTCATCGTCTATCATCGCGCGAAAATCGTCATCGCACAATTGTTCTATTTTCATGACTTCATGCGAAGTGCGGAACCCGTCGAAGAAATGGATGAACGGAACACGCGTTTCGAAGGTTGCAGCATACGAAATAAGCGCAAGGTCCATGGTTTCCTGAACGGAATTCGCGGAGAGCATTCCCCATCCGCAGTGACGGACACCCATCACATCGCTGTGATCGCCGAAAATGGAAAGAGCATGCGTTGCGATGGTGCGAGCGGCAATATGAAATACGGTAGAGGTTAATTCACCCGCAATTTTAAACATGTTCGGTATCATCAGGAGCAAGCCCTGTGAAGCCGTAAAGGTACAGGACAAGGCGCCTGCCTGAAGCGCGCCGTGAACCGCACCCGCGGCTCCGCCTTCGCTCTGCATTTCGACAACCTGGGGAACCGTTCCCCAAATATTTTTCCTGTCCTGGGCAGACCATTCATCCGCCCATTCACCCATATTGGATGAGGGAGTAATAGGATAGATGGCTATAACTTCATTCAATTTATGAGCAACATAGGCAGCAGCCTCATTGCCGTCGATTGTGACTTTTTTCCGTTTTGCAGTTTGTTCTGACATTTTAAGTATCTTTCTTTCGTTGTGGCGATTTATATATCAGCATATAAAATCGCAAGAAATGTTCCATTCTGCAAGTAAGAAATTTCCCTTTTTTTCAGTCATAATCAGGGGAAAATCGCGGATTGCGGATTGTCAATTAGCCGGAGGCCTGAGGATGTCATCATGCAGTAGCATGATTCAATATGGAACCGATAAACAGAATAACCAAGTAGCTAACCAAATAACTTTGAACGGCAGCACCGCAGCACGTTGAACGTCCGATTATTCTATTGCCTGAAAAAAATCTTCTCCCTGAAATGTAAACTGATGTATCAGATTGTCTTTTACCATTTTCTTCAACACAGGAATGACCTCCTCTGCACGCATCATCAATGCGGCTGTAATTCCTTCTATGGTCATTGCACGCCGGCGGAGAAGCGCCAGTATCGCCTCTTCACTGCCCGTGCGTTCTTCAGTCTTGTGTTTTTCCTTGTAGACTCCGATAATTTCCGCTTTATTGCCGAATACCTTAAGAATTTCCCGCAGCCGTTCCTCTCCGACCGGATGCGCCGAATCTTCTGCCGGCGGACGTACAACGGTATTGATATGAATTTTATCAGGATCGATTGTTGCGATTGCCTTTTTCAATTTTTGAACTTCATCGTCGCTGTCGTTCAGATCCTTGACAAAAAGAACCTCCAGCCATAAGGCTCCGGCGTATTCTCTGCGGAATTGTGCAATGCCTTTGATAATTGCATCGATATCGAGCTTCGGATGCGGCCGGTCGATTTTATTAAATATTTCAGGGGAGACGGCATCCAGTGAAGGTGAAACGATGTCCGCTTCCAGCAGATCATGACGGACTTCAGGAAGTGTGAGCAGCGTACCGTTCGTCAGCACAGCAACCGGAATACCGGTCATACGTTTTATCCCGCGTATAATTTCGCCGATGGCCGAGTTCAGCGTCGGTTCGCCCGAACCGGACAATGTGATATGATCGAGATCCGGATGCTCTGCAATAGAGAGCCGTATTTCGTCCAATATCTCTGCTGCGGGTAAATATTCCTTCCGCGCAAGACCCCTCTTATCCGTTGCACCGACCTCGCAATAGATACAATCCAAAGTGCAGAGCTTGGGCGGAATGATATCCACGCCGAGCGAGAGGCCGAGACGGCGGGAAGGAACGGGACCGAAGATATATTTATACATTGATTGCTCAGATTTCCCAGATTACTCAGATTGATGATTAACTGAAATTATAGAAATATTGAATCCCGATAACACAGGATTACATTCTCAGACCCGCCAGAAGATGATGCAGGCGGGCAAGCCCGCCGATGATCTCAGCCTGGACGATGGAACTATTCTTATTGGCGGGCAAGCCTCCGGCGCATGTTAAATATTGAACATATTTTTTTATTTCCCAGGCATATTATCGATGTCGTGAATTTGCAGTGAGAGAGCATCGATGGAAACCTGAACCTCACGCAGCGAGAGTCCCAGTGACACGAGAAGAAGGATAAGACTTCCGCCGAATATCCACTTTGCCATGATAAAGAATCCGGTGAATAATAATATCATGCAGAGCACACATCCGAAAAAACTTGCAGCGCCGTACACCTGCATGTTGCGAATAATGCCGATCCGGTATTTAAGACTGTTGAGCTGTCCCTTGATGCGCGGGTCCGGTTCCAGCTTGTATCGTCCGTACAGTTCACGGATCAATGCCGCAAGCGCCAGAAACCTGCTTGTATACGCCAGGAGCAAAAGAGAGATTGCAGGAAAAAGTAAAGCGGGTGTTGTAAGAGTGAGTTCCATAATGAATCCGCAGATTAAACACTGATGAGTGATTTCTCAGATTTCACTGATTGTGCACAGATGCTCGATTGAACAGATTACACTGCTTGAAATTATAGAAATATGTGATCCCGTTCTCCCACCCGCCGGAAGATGATGCAGTCGGGCTGATCTCAACCTGGACGATGGAACTATTCTTATTGGCGGGCAAGCCCACCGATGATCTCATCCTGGACGATGGAACTATTCTTATTGGCGGGCAAGCCTCCGGCTGGACTTGAACACTTGAGCCAAAATTGATTAAAAGACCGACCTGAATGCCTGAAGATTTCAAGTATTGAAGCAGTTGCTGTTCATGACTTTTTTTCAGCATCTTAACAGCCTTCAATTCTAATAATACTGAATTTTCAACTGAAATATCTGCAATAAATCCGCCGACCGGTTTGCCGACGTAAAGGATGGCACCTTTAACATATCCTCGGCAGTTGTTCCCCCGACAGCATATCCACAATCCGCGATCCGCCGATGCGCGTCTTCATCAATACTGATCCTTCATGACCCGCCACAACGCGGCCGATGGCTGCGGATTTTTTACCGAGCGGGTGTTTCCGCATAGCTTCCAATACTTTTTCCGCAGATTCCGGAGCAACGAACGCAAGCAGTTTCCCTTCATTGGCTACATAGAGCGGATCGAATCCGAGTATCTCGCAGGCTCCTCCTACTTCTTCGGAAACCGGGATGGCTTCCTCGGCGAGCTCGATACCGACCTGCGCGCTTTCCGCTAATTCGTTTAATGCCGATGCAACACCGCCTCTTGTCGGATCCCGCAGGACATGGATATCCGCACTTGCAGCGAACATCGCTTCCACCAAATCGTTAAGCGGGGCACAATCGCTCTTCATTTGCGTTTCAAATTCAAGTCCCTNNCCCGCCGCCTCTGCCGCTGTACGCATGGCAACGACGATGCGCCATAGTTCGTCCATCGGCAAACCTTCTTCAATAATAAACCCGGCTGAAAGATATCGCGGGCACGCACCGCACATGGAGAGATCGTTGACCGTTCCGTTCACTGCAAGTGTTCCGATGTTCCCTCCGGGGAAGAAAATCGGATTGACAACATACGAATCCGTCGAATATGCAAGCCGTCCTGCATCGACGGCAAGGACAGCGCCGTCATGAAGCGGATCCAGAAATTCATTCTTGAATTGCACCGCAAACATCTTCTGGATGAGCTGATGGGAAAGTCTTCCACCGCCTCCATGTGCAAGAAGTACGTTCGGATAATCGCTGAAAGGCAGCGGGCACGAGAAACCGTCGAAATCTATTTCTATTTTTTTCATAATTTTACCGTGAGACACGGCCTCCCACCTTCGCAAGGTGTAAAATCGTTTACTCCGGAAAACGATCCGCTTTCTGGCCGGCAAAAGCATAATGATAATATGCTGCGCAGGCTCCTTCCGAAGAAACCATCGGCGCTCCCAGCGGCGTTTCCGGTTTGCATTGTTTTCCGAACGCCGTGCAATCCGCAGGTTTTTTCAATCCCTGCATAATACTGCCTGCGATGCAGAGCGGCGATTCCTGCGCCGAGACTGCCGCGACATGAAAAACTTTTTCCGCATCGAACTCTTCGTATTCCTTCCGCAGAGCATACCCGCTCCGGGGAATCGTGCCGATTCCGCGCCATGGACGGTCGACCGTTTGAAAAACCTCGGCAATGATTTTTTTCCCTTCCGTGTTTCCCTCGCGCCGCACGATGCGCGAATATTGATTTTCCACTTCATATCTCCCCTCTTCGAGCTGGCGAACCGCCATCAGGACTCCCTGCAGAATGTCCACCGGTTCGAAACCGGTGACGACAATCGGTGTTCGGAAACGGCGGGCAAGAGGAATATATTCTTCATAGCCCATGATGGTACAAACATGACCCGCAGCTAAAAAGGCTTGAACGCGATTGACCGGCGAACCGAGAATCGCTTCGATGGCAGGCGGAACCAAAACATGCGAGGTGAGAATGAAATAATTTTTCAGACCGAGGCGCTTAGCATGCCGGACCGAAAGTGCATTTGCGGGCGCTGTGGTTTCGAACCCGACGGCAAAGAAAACGATTTTCTTTTCCGGATTTTGCTGTGCAAGAGCCACCGCATCCATCGGAGAATAGACGATGCGAACATCCCCTCCCAGCGCTTTGACCGTCAGCAAATCTTTTTGCGATCCCGGCACGCGCAGCATGTCGCCGAAGGAAGTGAAAATCACATCCGGCATCGAAGCAATGGCAACCGCCTTATCTATCAATTCTAAGGGTGTAACGCAGACGGGACAACCGGGGCCGTGGACAAGCGTAATTTCCGGAGGAAGGATTTCAGTGATGCCGGTTTTAACAATGGTATGAGTCTGACCGCCGCAAATTTCCATGATCATCCACGGCTTTGTGACCGCAGATCTAATTTGAGCGGCAAGGTACCGGGCAGGAGATGCATCTCTATATTCATGGACGAATTTCACAAATCAGCCGCTGCTTTCATCCTCGAGCTTTTCCCCCATCTGCTCGAAAAGTTTCAGCGTCTCCATCGCATCTTGTTCGTCCACAATGCTGATTGCGAATCCCACATGTACAATGACATATTCGCCGACCTTCACTTCCGGCACGAGTTCGAGACTGATATTTTTTCGAATACCGCCGAAATCGACCGTACCCATGACAGGCTCATCGTTCGCATGAATCTCGATTACTTTTCCTGGCACTGCCAAACACATAGTTCTCTTTTCCTTTGCTTCAATAACCTGATTATAATATTGAAAACTTAACATCAAAGCGCAACTTTTTCCGGAATACAGTAGTGGATTTTTTTAACTTGCACGCAAATTGAATCGTTTACATCAAAAATATGAAACCGAATTCATTCAAAGAGAAATATTAGAAGTTATTCTTATTTAGTCATTCCGAGAAGCAAGAATTATAAGGCGCTTTCGCCTAACCTATTTTTAAAAGGAAAGAGTCAAGCAGTCATTATTCAATTAATGATGGCCAAGCACGGATAAAATCATCAATGGTAGGCGGCAAAGGAAGAACAATTCATATGAAGCATCTGCATTGAGTCAGAAGACTGTTGCAGGAGTACTATTTAATTTTTCTGATTCATTGAAATACGAAATATTGTGAAGCATATTTTATCCCTCATTTTCTTAGTGTGGAAGAATTGATACCGTCATTTCTTTATCATATTCCGTTTGACTGCGCGTCGGATTCTGCGCGCCGTGAGTTTTACGTTTTACCTGTTCTTCAACATATTGCATCAATTCGTTAATCGTTACCGTATAATCGTTGTTATAATCCGCTTTGCCTTCGAGCCCTTCCAGCATATAATATGAAAAGACACCATGCCCAAATTCAGGATATTCCTGAGAAACCTCGCCTGCAGCGCTTGCTGTAAAGACAACAATGCCTTCTTTCGTCTTTGAAAGATCGGTGAGATATTGGTTGACGAGGTTATCTTCCGTTGAACTGAGTCCCCGCGTTGCAAAATTGCTGCTGATGTTGCCGCTGTGACATGCATCGGCAAATACGACAACTCGTTTCGCATTAATATAGCGGCCAAGGATAGTTTGCATATCCCACATGGGAAACGCTGTCGTACCCAGCGCGCTCGGATCGCTGTCGGTGGTCAATAAATAAACATTCTGCGGACGCGCCGGTTCGGACGCCCCATGACCGGCAAAATATATCACCACCAGGTCCATATCGATGGCTTGTGAGAGGAAATTGATCAACGCATCCTTCACATTGGTAAAGGTCGCATCTTTGTTTAGCAGAACACGGATATGATCCGAATCATATCCGCCCCCCTCAGGCTTTCGCAGAAAACCAGCTATCGCCTCGGCATCTTTATCCGCATACTTCAGGCTCGGAATGCCGGGATTTTGATACTCTGAGATTCCAACGACAACAGCCCAGTGCTGTGGTCCCGATGCGGCTCCGCGTGCTTTTTTAGATGAAGAAGAGGGTGCAGGCGTGTTATATGTCATATTCGCCTTTCGCATAACACCGAGCTTCTTGATATACTGATTTCCCGACTTATCGACAACAGTCAGCTGAATCTGATTATAGCCGACCAATAGCGGTACGGTTTCATTAATATCGTTCTTCGCCGCGCTTAAGCTCGGTTCCTGGCCGCTGATAATGTCGGTCATGTTGGCAGAGATTGAATAATTAACGATATCGAACCATGCGCGAAATCGAATCGGAATCGAAACTAAATCTGTTTCTGCATTATCCGAAGGTGTTACAATTTCGAGTGCTTGATCTTTGGATAGTTTATTTAAAAAGCACTTTGTTATCGTTACGTGGCCAACCAAGTCTTTTGCAGCAATCTGAACAACATTCAGTCCGGGCGATTCGAGCTTGACGATTGCAGAAAACTTAATCGACTTCATGGAGGCCGGAATTTTTAAGGAATCCGGAGGCGTATACGAATCGAATTTTATCGGCACACCGTTGACCGAAAGTTCTTTGATTCTGGAGTCGTCAAAGACAAAACCGCTTATGGTTTGTTCTTCGCCAAAGAAATTCATCGGAGCTTTTTCCGTTGTATTCAAAGGTTGGCTGATGACAAGCGACGGGGCCGTTGTATCGGATGGCGCCGCCGAGACCTTCCATCGTTCGACTGTCCCTTTGCTTGTTCCGACAATCAGTGTTTCGTCGCTCACAAACGCAATAGATGTAGGAGTACAATCCTGCTCTTTAATAAATCGCAGCGGTGTTAGTTTCACCAAATCATAAAAATGGACTGTACTATCGGAAGATGCCGTTACTAACCATCGACCTTTAGGATCTACAGTGGTCGACCATATTTTGCCTTGTTGATCGTCCCATTTTGCTTTAAGAATATATGTTTGAGCATCCCACACATAGAGATAGCCGGAGTCTGTGCCCGCGATCAACAATTTTTCATCAGAAGAATACGACAGAACATTAATCTTTTCCTCGGCATCCGTAATTATTCCTCCGGCATCTGTTTTTTTCCCCTCGGCATTCCTGCGCGTTTGCAGCTTCTTTTGGTGCGCGACGGCATAGATCTGGACAGTTCCCACATAAGTGCCGGTGGCAAAATATTTTCCTGATGGAGCCAGAGCCATTCCTGTAATATTTTCTGTAAAATCGGAAAACTTTGCCAATTCATTACCGCTTGCTGCTTCCGTAATCACAACGGTTCTATCGAGGCCGGCGGATAAAACCCAGTTATCTTCTATGAATGCAAGAGATACTACACCGTAATTGTGAGGAGAGAAAGTGGAAACAACGTCCCCGGAGGTTACATTCACAACTGTTATTTTCTCCCAGGTTCCAAATGCCAGGTATTGACCGGATTTAGAAAAGGAAAGTGCTTCGATTTCTGAGGTGATCGAAGGAAGAATAATTCGTTCCTTCAATGTGGCGGCATCGACAATCTTTAAGCTGTTATTGCTTGCGACAAAACAAATAATGTTTGCATTGCTGGAAAATGCACATCGCTCGATGGGTGCGTTGAACATCTCTATCGGCTGCTGTTGATCAATGTATGGTAATTGCTGTGCCGATACAATGCTGGCCCAGCACAACACTACAATAACGATCCTGGATATATGTTTTACCTCCATAAGAAACCCCTCGTAATGTTGTTGCGAAAAAGATGGATTGCCCAAACGCTATGCTGTGTACCTAATATCTGAACTTATAATTTACATCACATAATGAGCATTGGTTAAAAGGGATAATCTCTTTCAACATCAAAATTCATTTTTTTCGGGTTAATGTCAAGCGGAATACATATTGACTTGCTTTTCCTTTGTGCTTACATTTTTCCTATGCGTGTACACGTCTTCCAGCATGTCCCGTTTGAAGGATTGGGAAGCATCGAATCCTGGCTGAATTCACATCGTTATTCCATAACGACGACCCGGTTTTTTGCAGGCGATCAGATTCCCGATATCGGAGAGATCGATTTTCTTATCGTACTCGGTGGATCCATGAGCGCCAACGATGAGACGACATGCCCGTGGTTGATCGGGGAAAAACGTCTGGTCGGGGAGATGGTTCAAATGAAAAAACCTGTCCTCGGCATCTGTCTCGGCGCACAGATCATCGCCGCCGCTCTCGGCGCACGTATTTTTCGGAATTCCGAAAAAGAGATCGGCTGGTTCCCGATATCATCGTTTGCAGGGAACGCCTCCCGTCCGGACCTGTTCCGGTTTGCAAAAGAGACGCTTGTTTTTCACTGGCATGGAGAAACATTCGATTTACCGGAGGGAGCAGTGCATCTCGCCGCGAGCACGGTCTGCACGAATCAGGCATTTCAAGCCGGAAGTAATGTGCTTGGACTGCAATTCCACCTGGAAATGACACCGGAAAGCGCAGCGCGTCTTATGTTACACTGCAAGGACGAGATCATGCCGGGGCGTTTTATCCAATCGGAAAAAGAAATGATCTCCATTTCTGCAGGACAGTACTCATCCGCAAACAAGATCATGGAAAACGTTCTGGACTTCCTTACACGCCGGTCATGAGAATTCCGGTATCAGTGCTCGATCAATCTGCTTTATCCGGGAAATCAATTATCTGCGTCCAATCAGTTTAATCAGAGAAATAAATCCTCGAAATCATTTCCGCACTGCGGCATAAATCTGTCCAAGGGCAATACCGCCGTCGTTCGGCGGTACACGCTGGTGCCAGTACGGATGAAATCCTTCCTCTGTCAGCCGCTCGACGGTACGTTCGGTAAGATAACGGTTCTGGAAACATCCTCCGGAAAGCGCTACGCGCGGCTGACCGATCCGCTTTGCAACATCGACAATAATTTCTGTAAGCGTATGATGAAACCTCGACGCAATGTCGGCAAGCGGTATTTTATGCGCCGTGTCGTCGATGATCTCTCCAATCATATCGCTCCAATCCACAATCAAGAGCGGTTCTTCTTTATTTTCTTCCAGCCTGCTACCGGAATTGAACAAAGCTCCATTGTTTATTTCAGAATTCAAGGGCAGCGGCTGACTGTGAATTGCAAACCGATAATTGCCGACTCTTGACGGATGATTGTTTTCAGCCGTTAAATACTCCAGTTCCATTGCCGCCTGTCCTTCATGACGTATGACCTGGCGCAATCCGATAATCGAAGCCACAGCATCGAACAGCCGTCCCGCGCTTGTTGTTCGGGGAGAGTTGACACGATTCTTGATCATAGTCGATAAGAGCGCAAGTTCTTTCCCGGAAAACTCCCGAACCGGCAGGAGATCGTTCCGGCTAAGAACATCCTGACCGAACATTTCGAATAAAACCCCGAGTGCAGTGCGGCGCGGTTCTTTGATCGCTTTTTCACCGCCGGGAAGCTGAAAAGACCTGAATGCCGCAGCCCGCCGGTATGAAATGTCCGTCGTCAGTAAAAATTCACCCCCCCAGATCGTTCCGTCGGGGCCGTATCCGGTTCCATCCCATGCAATGCCGAGGACTTCTCCTTCTATCCGGTTCTCTGCCATGCACGACGCAATATGTGCATAATGATGCTGCACCTGTTCGACTTCAATTCCGGTACCGGCTGCATACTGCGTGGAAAGATATTCCGGATGCAGGTCGGAGATAATGCGGACCGGCTTCGTATCGTACAAAGTTTCGAAATCCCGAATTACAGATCGGAAAGTCTCCAGCGACTGCCGCGTTTCAAGATCGCCTATATGCTGACTGATAAAAACATTTTCTCCGACTTTCAACGCTATCGAATTTTTTAAGTGTGCTCCGACCGCAAGCAGTGTTTCTTCGCCGGCAGACCGGATGGAAACCGGCAGCGGCGCATAACCGCGTGCCCGCCGCTGAATCGATTCACGTCCCGCCATGATACGGACAACGGAATCATCCGCATGACGGACAATCGGGCGGTCGTGCACCAAAAACATATCTGCAATGCCGTGCAATCGCTCCAGCGCTTCCCCTTCATCGATACAAATCGGTTCGTCGGATATATTGCCGCTTGTTGCAATAACCGGAAATCCGAGTTCCCGCATGAGAAGATGATGAAGCGGCGAGGAGGGAAGCATGATGCCGAGGTAAGGATTCTTTGAGAATGCAGAAGGAAGAATGAAGAATGAAGAATGAGGATTATTGGGAATTGGCAATTGAAGATCAGATGATAAAGCAGTTGACTTTGAAATCGGAAGCCGCTGCAGAAGTACGATCGGGGCTTCGGGAGACGTCAGCAGCCGTTCTTCCAGAGGATCGATCATGCACAATTGTTTTGCCATATCCAGGGAGGGAACCATCATCGCAAACGGTTTTTCCTCCCGGTGTTTCCGTTCCCGCAAAACATGCTCGGCGGCAGCGCTGCGCGCATCGGCCATGAGCTGAAATCCGCCGATTCCCTTGACTGCAACAATGCAGCCCGAACGAATCGCTTCCGCCGCTCCGAGCAGCGCGTCGTCTCCCTCTGCCTGCGGCATTCCCGCATCGTTCCAGAGTGTTAATTTCGGACCGCAGTCGGGGCATGCATTCGGCTGCGCATGAAATCTCCGGTCGGACGGATTTTCATATTCCTCCCGGCATGCCGGACACATTGCAAATTTTTTCATTGATGTGTTCGGGCGGTCATACGGCAGCGCTTCGATAATGGTAAAGCGCGGTCCGCAATTGGTGCAATTCGTAAACGGATAACGGTAACGGCGATTCGCGGAATCGAAAATTTCATGGAGACATTCGGGACATACTGCAATATCCGGGAGCACGAATGCACTTTTCGGTCCTGAAGCGCCGCTTGTACGAATTTCAAATGACGTGAACCCGATCGGATCAAGGAATGAAAATTCAAAACTCTGAATGGATGCCCGCGGCGGCGCTTCCCGTTGAACTTTTAATAAAAACCGATCAAGCGCTTCTTTGCCGCCCTCCGCCTCAATAAAAACCCCCTGCGCAGAGTTCATAACCCAGCCGGTCAGATTGAGTTCCGCCGCAAGCCGGTATACGAACGGCCGAAACCCGACTCCCTGCACGGCACCGCGAATTACTATAGAAAGGCGTATGTTGTTCATCGGTTCATCAGTTTTATTGACAATTCACAATCCGCGATTGGCAATTGGCAATTCTCACCATTCACAGTTCGCGATATTGAAAGATACAAAAATGAATTTTATTATGAGTCATGCACGTTCCAAGACTTGATGCTGTTTAAATTTGCAGGCAATCGGCGCTTCAATACTGCACATAAAAGAATCGTTAAATTTTTCTTGCTATTTTTCCATAATTCCTTTACATATAATCCAGCTTCAAAAGGGACGAGGAACTCAAGAGCATAGAATAGTTCGGCTGCATCTTCATCCGAACAATGATCATCACGGGGACTTAAATAGAGCAGGCAGCCGGGAAACATATTTGCCGCTCACGACGTTCTACTTGTAGACCAGAGAAACTATCTTGAAAAATCGTCAAAATGAAGCAGTAAGAACTATTGAGATATATACTTACATTCAAACCAGCGGTTGCGTAAACATCGTAGAAGGATAAGACAAAGAATGAAAAACTCGAAGCTATGCATAACCGTTGTTAGTTCTGTTTGCTTTCTTCTTTCCGGCGCCGCCGCACAAACACACGAGGATTCGACAACGACAATGAAAAACTATACCGTTATATCCGGAAATGCAAGCCTGACCGTTCAACCGGATGCCGGAGCAAGAATCGTTTCTTTTAAAACCGGCCGCTATGAATTTCTTACAGGCAAAGAAATTCACGCCGATAATTACGGATCGACATTTTGGCCGAGTCCACAAACACTCTGGAACTGGCCGCCTCCGCACGTCTTAGACAGCGATCCTTATATGCTCGAGAACGGCAACGGCTTGCTCCGCATGGTAAGCGGCAAAGATCCGCAAACCGGACTTCAATTCACCAAGGAATTCACCTCCGCCCAAAACGGAAAAATACGCATAACATACTCTATGTCGAATGCAGGCAATGCTGCGCAAAAGACAGCTCCGTGGGATATTTCCCGTCTCCATAAGGGAGGACTGCTCTTTTTCCCGCTCGGTGAAGGCTCTGTCGGCGTTAAACATTTCGCCCCTGTACCCGCCGATGTTCTTGACGGTATCGTCTGGTTTCAGGACGGAAAAGTCAGGCCGAAAGAAAGCGAACTGAGCATTGCAAACGTATCCGAAGGCTGGGCGGCTTTTGCCATCGATGGGAAAATATTCATAAAAAAATTTCCCGGCGTAAAACCCGCTCAGCAGGCGCCGGGCGAAGCGGTGCTGTCGATTTACGTCAGCTCGGATGCGGACTATATTGAATTCGAAATTCAAGGTCCGTATACGGCGCTCTCTCCGGGTAAAACTTTTCCATGGAATATCGAATGGATCGCCGTCGATATCCCGGACACGATCCGCACCGTCAAAGGGAATAAAGAACTCGTAGAATTTGTTCGAGGAATTATTCGATAAATGTTATACATTATACAGCACAAGGAATTTAATTCATACGGAGGACCAAATGCAATCTGTTGAAAATAAGCATTTTTTTTCTTTTTCAGCGGCGGTGATTTTCGTTCTGCTTCTCTGCGCAGGCATCATGAACGGACAGGAAAAGACACAAGCCGGATGGCAGCATCTCCATTATGCCGTCTTTTTTACTCACATGGATATCGAGCACTTGCTGCGCGATCCGGATCAGTTCAAGAAGACGATGGAATATTTTGCTCCCGTTAAACCGGTTCATGTCTACCTCGAAGCCAACGCCCGCGGCAAGGACGATATCGCTTTTTTAAAAACGCTTGCAGATAAATTCCACGTTATGGGAATACGCACCTCCGGCTGCCTTGTTACGGTTTCCGCCATTCACGAGGGTCCGATGGTCTATAATGATCCGGCGGATATGGCAAGCCTCGAAGAGCATACGCGCGCGCTCGCGCAGGTCTTCGACGAAATCATACTCGACGATTGGCTCTTTACGATTGCAACGGATGAAAAAAGCTTGCAGGAACGCGGAACAATGTCATGGGCGGACTACCGCACCAAACTCCTTCTTGAACAATCAAAAAANNGAAGGACATCGCCGGAACGGGTACGATGTCTATAATGAGACGCTGCAATTCGATAAGATGGCCGTGGGAATCGAAACCCGCGACCTGACGACACAGGATCAGCATATTCCGATGTACAGCGGTTATATTTTTCAGAAGTGGTGGTCGGGCGTCGATACATCCAAATGGATCGGTTCATGGTTAGACAATTACGATATGAAGGGACAGTACAACGACTACAACGCGGAAGTCTGGCAGGCCGTGTTCGCGCAGGCGCCGGAAATTATTCTCTGGTGCGCCGGACAGCTTTATCCGACCAATCCCTCCAGCGATGTCTATCCGTACTTTTGTAAAGAACTTCCGGAGTTCGATGCCGCCGCGGGAATGCTGAACGGTTCCGCGCGCGGAGTCCCTATTTACCTTCCTTATGGTTCCACGGGCGAATACAATATTTTCGGCTATCTCGGCATGGCGGGAATCCCGCTCGAACCGGTCGCACAGTTCCCCAAAGAAAGTCAAAGCGCAATTTTTACGCTGAACTCTTTGCAGGATCCGCAGCTTCCCGACGAAATGCTCGCCCGGCTGCACGACGGTCACGACGTTTTTATGACATGGAGCCTCTTGCTTAAACTTCAGAATACTGAATTTAAAAACATCTTGAGTCTGGTGGATGAAGGCGGATCCGTCTCATCTGCAGAGTTTCGTCTTCGATCCGGATGGTTATACGGGAAAACCGTGAAAAGCGAGAAGCCAATCGCATTTCCCCGCATTCGCACAACCACATGGCCGTATGTCCGCAGCGTTGCCGCTGTACAGGAGGATTACGACTACGGCATACTGCTCAATACGCCGTACTTAAAAGGAAATTTATACGTTCTGAATATGCCCGAAAATAATTACGACCTGCTGCGGCTTCCGCCGGGAGTTCTGAACACGATTCGATTTGCTTTTGTAAAAGAGCTGGGCGTTACTCTGGAAGGTCCGGGAAACGTGGGAATGTATCTGTTCGGACCGAAACAATATGTACTGTATAACATGAGCGACGATGAGGCTTCCCTGTCGCTTAAATTCCCGCAGCGCATACAGCAATCGGGATGGCGCGAACTTGCACACGATGCTTCTTTGAATTTCCGCGAAGATACGACGTTTGTGCGTTTCGGCGCTCCGGTCGTCAGTACGGTTTCCTTAAAGCTGAAACCGTTTGAAATCGCCGTGATTCAAGCGCCGTAAAGGCTCGGACGAGAAATCATAGCCTGAAGAGGGAATACCGCATTGCCGATATTCCCTCTTTGCTGTACACATGCTTTTGAAGTTGCATCCATAGATCATCGTTAATATATTGAACAAGGATGTATTTGCATACTTAGTATATTCTTGAATCATTTGCAGCCGCAACGGTTGGTCGCGGGTAATTCCGACACCACCCCATAGGGGCAATGCCGGTGTCGGCTGCAGAAACAATGGTATTTCAAAATACACTGAGTCGCATATTTACTCTTTCGATGTTTTCTTTATGGATATACTTTTCGATTTATTGACCATTACGATTCTTTTTCTTATCAGTGCAACATTCGTGCTGCTCGTTACGGGACCGTTGATTCTCCTGAAACCGAGCCGGCGCAAACCGGAATGGTACGCCCGCTTCACCGATCTTTTAGAACCGAAAGACGCCGGACTGCCGCAGGAGAATCTGATTATCAACACGTTCGACGGTTTCCGGCTTCACGGCTGGTTCATTGCGCAGAAACAAAAGGCAAAAGGTACGATCGTCTATTTACACGGAGTCGGGGACTGCAGGATTGACGGGATTCCGTTCGCGCGGGCGCTCTTCGACCGCGGATTCAATATCTTTTTATTCGATTTACGCGCCCACGGCGAGAGTGAAGGATATTATTGCACGTACGGATTTTACGAGAAGTATGATATTGTAACCATTTTATCATCCCTCCAATCCAGATTCAATACGGCGATCGGAAAAATCGGAATCTACGGCACTTCGATGGGAGGAGCGATCGCTGTTCAGGCGGCAGCTATAGATCCGCGTATTGCAGCCGTCGTGTCGGAAGGAAGTTTTATGACCCTTCGATCGGTTTTTGTTGACTATCAAAAACGCATAATCAAGCTGCCATGGCATTTTTTGCGCAACATCGCTTTGCTGCAGTCACAGCGAATGGCAAATTTCAAAGCGCGGCTCGTCTCCCCGCTGGACGACATCAAACGCATCCATGTTCCGATTCTTATCGTTCACGGAAAAAACGATTCGTTCATCAAATCGGAATATTCCCAAAAATTATTCGAAGCAGCGCAGGAACCGAAACAGCTGCTTCTGGTCGAAGGTGCGGAGCATACTGCGGTATGGAAAGCCGGCGGCGTGCAGTATGCAGAAACACTCTGCACGTTTTTTGAAAAACATCTGGCGGAATGACCGGATTTTGTTCAGACATCTTATTTTATATGCATTGTTCCGCCTGATATTGGATGCCGCGTCACGAAAAAACATTGCTGTCAGCATCTAAAACCCCATGTGATCCCCCCTGTAGCCGACATCGGCGATGTCGGAAGCACCCGCGACGACCCGTCGCGGCTACAGAGAGAAGCTCGGATATCAAAAAGATGCTAAGTTAGTTTATTTCCTCATAAACAATGCCACATTTTCTATATGGAATGTATGGGGAAACATATCGACCGGCTGCAGTTTTTCCAGCGTGTAGCGTTCGGCGCAGAGAAGCTGTGCATCGCGAGCCTGCGTTGCGGGATTGCAGCTGACGTAGACGATCCGCTCCGGCGCGATGGCAGCGATTTCTTCCACGACCTTCGGATGCATGCCGCTGCGCGGTGGATCGATGACCATGACGTCCGGCTTGGGAGAGCGGGTCATCCATTCTTTGTCTTTCGTCAAGCGGTCTTTGAGATCGCCCAGAATGAACGTGCAGTTTGTTACGCCGTTTTCCTGCGCGTTGCGTTCTGCATCACGGATGGCGCTTTCTACGGATTCGATGCCGATAACGCTCTGCACGCTGCCGGAAAGAAATATACCGATGGAACCGGTTCCGGAATATAAATCGTACACAATATCGGCAGGCTTAAACGCGCCGAATTCTTTGACCGCGGTATATAGTTTTTCCGCCTGAACCGTATTGGTCTGAAAAAAAGATCCGGCGGAGATATCGAATCGATACGTGCCGATCATATCGTGTATGATGCCGGTGCCGTGATAAACCCGCTCGGTTTCACCGAAAGCGATCTGCGCTTTGCGTGTATTGATCGTATTGACGACCGTTGTAACAAAAGGACATTCTTCCAGCAGCGCCGCCGAGTACTTTTGCATCGTTTCCGGATCGTCGGAGGAGGTCACAAGATTAACCATGACCTCATTCGTCCGCTTCCCTTCCCGGATTACAAGGAAACGCAGATATCCCGATTCCGTATCGGAATTGTAAACCGTCTGTCCGGTACGCCGCGCATAGGCGCGTGTGAAATTCAAAATTTTATTCGACCCGTCCGATTGCAGCAGGCATTCGCGGATATCCAGCACCTTATCGTACCGCTGCGGAACGTGCAGGCCCAGAAAAACCGGCACCGTCGAAGGATTCTCCGGCATACCGTCCCAGATCCATTGCTGCTCGGCAAACGAGTATTCCATTTTCCCGCGGTAGAAAAAACACTCATCCGAACCGAGAATAGGAATTACGGCCGGATTGGTGAAACGTCCGATCCGCTCGAACGCATCGACAACGTGCTGCTGCTTGAACCGGAGCTGCGCTGCATAATCGACGTGCTGCCACTTGCATCCGCCGCACACGCCGAAGTACATGCAGCGCGGATCGACACGGAGCGGTGAGGGTGTTTCTATTTTTACTACTTTCGCTTCTGCAAAATTCTTTTTGGATTTCAAAATTCTGACCGTTGCGACATCCCCGGGAACGCCTCCTTCCACAAAGACGACTAACTCGCCGTGACGGGCGACGGATTTTCCTTCGAATGCAGAATCCAAAATTTTGAGCGATAGTTCTTCACCGCGTTGCAGCATGATAAAATATCCTTATGGGATTTTTCAGGTTCAACTGTATTCTTGCTTTTTTATAGAGCCTCAAAAAACCCCTCTCTATCTCCGATGCGAGGGGAAAAATTGTTTCTATAAAATACATCGTGCAGCATGTAATTTCGCCGCGCAGGACTGTACAACGTGAGATGTCTTTTTCCACAACTCCACAGCATATTTGAAAAAAATCGTAACTACCCATTGTATTTTGATGTACCATTGTTTTTGTAGCCGACGGCGCTGACGTCGGGAATCCTCCGTGGTCACCGCCCACGGCTACAGGGAAAATCATGAACATCAAGAAAATGCTGAGTAAATACAAAAAATCAATGTTCTGTTTTGCATCCACCTTGTAGAATCCTCCACAGGAGTTTGCCATAGGCATCACTATGTGACCTTCGGAACGACTCGCAGTCGGACAGCGCTTTTTGCAGGGGGATTTTGATCGTCAATAATAAAGTTGAAATGCGTTTTCTTTTAATGCGCTCCCTGGAAAGCGCGTGCCAAAGCATCCAAATTCCGCTTGGCCGCTTCTGCATCCCGGATATCTGCGGCGCCGGCCAGTCTTGCTCCGCAGAGCCGGAACATCACGCTTCCCTGATGCGGGTCGTTGACGGCAACAGGATTCTCTGTTATATTTTCTGGAATATTCTCCGGAGAATTCTGCGCAGGCATCTGCAGCAGTCCGAAATATTTTTTCAAGGCAAGACGGGCTGCTTCCTCTCCGGAAAAATCGATGATAAATAATTTTTCACCTACATACTGCACGCTGTAGGCCGCAGGAAAGAAATTGTATCCGAGAAAATCCTGATTGACGTACATTTCCGAATTCTGCTTCTTCCCTTCCTGCGGAAAAAAACCGAAGAGCGCCGGCAGCATTTTTTCCTGATGGAGCGCTCCTGCCACTGATTGCGCAATCGATTGGAGAGCGTTCCGGACATTCTCTCCCGTGTCATTCGTGGACATGCGGACATAATACCTGCCGCAATAAAAATTCAGCACCCCTTCTTCCATATATCCCTGTCCGCCGATTGGAAGAAACCGGGTCTGTTCCGGCCGTTCCTGCGCATACATGCCAAAGGCATTCGCCGGCGAACTATGCCGGTACGTTTCAATACGAATATACCGGATTCCGGGAGCGGAATATTCGGCCGTATAAAGTTTTTCAAAACCATAGGTCAGAAAAAGATCGGCCGCACCGTCGATGATTTCAAATAGATTATCGGATGTGTAAACCTTTTCTCCAGGTGTGAGTTTGAATCCATCTGCTTGCGGGAACTGCACATCCGTAACATTTTGTGTAAATGCTGAATTCCATAATACTGTAAAAAAAACAAGAACAGCCAAAACTCCATATTTGTTCATTTAATTTTCCTATGCAAGAAATTCATCCGGAACGCCCGCCAGTCGGGATACATCGGTGACCCGTTCCCTGATCGGAAGGCCTTTGATGCATTCTGCCGTGCATATCAAACAATCGCGGCACGGATCGGCGGAATAACGTCTCTCCGCCAGCACTTCTTTTGCCTGCAGCGTTGCCCCGTATCCGTACGCGTACATGTATGCACGCATGATTTCGGGAACAGCCAGATGCTTTGCACAGGGTGACGAACAGCGGCTGCATCCGTCGCAGTACATACCGCCGCCCGATTCCCGCATCGTCAGCGAATCTTTTTCTTCACCGGTGAGTTTGATATCCTCATTTACGCCGACGTTTTCCTGAAGCTGATCGAACGTCGTCATTCCCGGAATGCAGGTCGTAATATTCGGATCCTGAAGCACCCATTTGAGCGCCGCTTTGCAGTTGACCTGTTTCTTTTTTTCTTTATCAAAATATCCGCCGGCCATCGTTTTCATGGCAACAATGCCGATTCCCGCCGCGGCAGCTCGTGCTGTGGCCTTACGGAAATTTTCAGGCGCATTATACTGAAAATTTATCGCTGCGAGCACGACATCATAGACCCCCGATTCGACCGCCGCATCGATAACCGTTTCCATGTTTTTGTGCGTCGATACGCCGACAAATTTCGTCCTGCCGGACTTTTTTGCTTCCGTTACTGCGGCAATCAACGCCGGATGCAGAACATGTTCCCGCGCCGAGACTCCGTGAACATAGAGAATATCGACGGAGTCGAGCTTGAGCCGCAGGAGGCTTTCGTCCAACCGTTTCAGAAAAGCATCCTTCGTCGTTCCCGGTCCTATTGTATTTGTCTGCCAGTCAATATCTTCCGGCGGAACCTTTGTGGCAATGACATAGGACGAACGCTGCACACCGGTGAACACGTCACCCAGCATTTCTTCGTTCCGTCCCTTCTGATAACCGTGCGCAGTATCAAAAAGCACGATGCCTGACTTGAGTGCAGCGCGGACAAGTGCGGGACTGTCGGCACGCATCACTCCCATGCTGACCACCGGCAGACTGATTCCGGTTTTTCCCAATGTCCTCCGTATGACCGGTTTGGTATTTTTCTCTTCAGGAGCTGCAGATTGAAATCGCGCCAGGAGAGACGGCGCTGCAAGCGCGGCTGAAGTACCGAGAACCGATGTTTTCAAAAAAGACCTGCGATCGAGTTCGTTCATTTCAAATCTCCTTCCATCTTTTCCAAGGTACTGTTATTTCTGATCGAAAATACAACGGCCGAGCCATTCTTTTGTTTCTCTGCAGAATGCCGGCGACGGCGAATGTGCATACGCCTGCTGAAAAATATTCCGGGCACGTTCTTTTTCCATAGATAAGAAAAGCGCTCTTCCGAGCAGCCGGAGCCGGAAAAACTCAAGAAGCGGGGACGACCTGCCCGCCGATTCCAGTATATGTTCCGCTTCGACATATCGTTCTTTTGCCATCAGTCCGCCGGCCGACAGATACTTTGCCGGCGGCGCAGACAGCCGCAGGAGCCGCGCACTTCGTTCCGTGTCATCAATTGCAGATGTATAGACAAAAAAGATTTTTAAAGCATTTCGCTCCGGCGAATCTATGGAGGCCAGGCGCACACTGCACGCTTCATCGTACCCCATGCTCAGGTGGAGAGCCAGCAGCGCTCCATATTCACGTTTCGCCTGCTCAAGCGAGTCCAGCGCCCAATAAGCATCTCCGGCACGGAGATGCACAGGAAGAATATCCCGGATCGATGTTTCGCTTTGCGAAGAACCGCGGCGCGGCATACCGTATTCCTGCAGCCGTACAAATGTTAAAACATCCTGAAACTTTCGAAGCTGGAACAGCGCATTGACTTTTTGCAGAATCGCTTCCGGCGTACGGCTGAGCTTCAACGAATATTCCGCAGAAGCGAGCGCCTGTTCATACTCATGGCCGGACATAAGATGTCTTGTCCTCTCATTGAGATCGGCAATCACGCGCACGCATTCTTTTTGAAAGATCGATCCGCGTTTAAAAAGATACCGCGCCTTCATACTGTCGAAAGAAGTGAGCGGCATCCGGCGAACGAACCGTTCCCACTCGGAGGCAAGATCGGCGCATTCCCGTCCGTAGACCATTCGGTATGCTCCGGTTGCGTACAACTGCTTGAATTTTTCAATACCGTAGGATTCGATAAGAAAAGAGCAGAAGGATCCTGCAAGCGTATAACTAACGCCTGCATAAGAAGCTGCAAATCCGAATGAATCGAGTATGGAAACCGCATCGACAGGAATACCGGATGCAAAGACCAGAGCAGCGGTCCGGTGCACGGAATCCTCGTATGAAACGCCGTCCGCAGCAACGGCAGCTCCTTCGATAAGTCCGGAATTTTTCGAGATGCGCAGCGGCGACCACCCGAATTCCGCCGCAAAAAGGTGCGCCATTTCATGCTTCAGAACAGCCTCCGCATCGGAGGCATTGATATGCGATTGGTGCATCCATGGCTTTGAAATATCAGTCTGCGATGCCCCGATAAGTTTTTCTTTTTGTTCCGGAGAGGCATAAAAAAAGACCGTCATCCGTTCCGCCGGACGAACTTGAAAATACCGGCTCAATTGCTCATAATAATATTCGTGCAAAGCGCCGATCCGTTCGGCATATTCCCGCTTCCACGTTCCGGAAGGATATACGATATCGCAATGAACGGTTCGATAGCTGCCTCCGAGTTTTTCCCGTATAAAGTCTTCCGATGAGGACAACCCGATGCGGTCGCTGAAAAGGAATAAAACGGCAATGAACGGCACGAGAAGCGCAAGAACGATCATTTCCGGAATCGCCTGCCGGGCAGGTTCATCGTCCGAAGTTTTTTGTTTTCGACACCACAGCCAGACGGCGTATGAAGCGATTGCAATGGCCGCGGAAACCGTGCCCATGCGATAGATCATCAGACGGCGAAAAACGTTTACCGACTCGTCGTACGTAACGCCGGGAAAATATCCGGCGATCGGATTAAAGGCGAAAATTTGCGGACGGAAAAAAGCAACGAACGGAATATGCGCAAGGATCAGAAAAAAGAAGGCGATAAAAATTGTTTTCCGGAAGCGAGCCGAAACGATCGCAATGAGAAAAGCGAGCGCTCCGCAAAAAAAATACGAAGGAAGCGCAAGAAGAAAGTAATATGCCAGTCCGGCGATAACGGAGCAGTTCCTGACAAAAAGAGCGTTTCCGAGCGCAATCAAAAGAGGAAGGATCGACAGCAGAAGAAGGAGAACCGCTGCTGAACCGGCAAAAGCCCGCACGTCGCGGAGGGTCTCGCATTGCCGGACGTTCCAGATTCCGAGCGTAAATATTCCGCCTATAAAACCGCCGATAATTGCAAAAGCAGCGGAGAATTCAAATCCCAGAGAATTGAACAGGGGCACACAGGAACAGACAACCGCCAAAAGCGTTAACGCCATGGCTGTGCCCAAAAACATGCGCGTACGGATGATATAATTGATCATGCGTTTTAATGCCGAAGAGCCGCTAAAACTCTTCTCCTTTTTCCCGGCGTATGTCCGCGCCGAGCGCCTGCAGTTTCGTTTCGATCGATTCGTATCCACGGTCGATATGGTACACACGCAGCACTTCGGTGGTTCCCTCTGCTGCAAGCCCTGCGAGAATGAGCGAAGCGCTTGCTCGTAAATCAGTAGACATCACCTTCGCCCCGACCAATTTGGGAACTCCGGCAACAGTTGCAATATTTTCTTTCATGATAATATTTGCACCGAGGCGCGACAATTCCGGAACATGCATAAAGCGGTCGAAATAAATCGTATCCGTTATCATGCTCGTTCCCGCAGCGAGCGACATGAGCGTAATCCATTGAGCCTGCATATCGGTCGGAAACCCCGGATAAATCGCCGTCGTGATGTTAATGGGACGGATTTCTTTCGGCGGAACAAGTTCCACCCAATCCGGCCCGGTCGTTATGATGCCCCCGGCGTCTTCAAGTTTGACGATAAGAGATCCGATATGATGCGGTTCGCATTTCTGGATGCGGATGCTCTTCTCTTTTTTTCCCGCAAGCATGGCAGCAATTAAAAAAGTCCCGGCTTCGATCCGGTCCGGAATCGTCGTGATATCGGCAGAGTGCAATTCGTCGACACCTTCTATTTCCAATCTGCCGGTTCCTGCACCGTGAATTTTTGCTCCCATCATGATAAGATATTCCGTGAGCTGAACGATTTCCGGTTCCTGTGCCGCATTTTCGATCAGCGTCGTGCCTTTGGCCAGCACGGCAGCCATTAAAACATTACCGGTGGCTCCCACGCTGGAGATATCGAATAAAATTCTCGCTCCGTGCAGGCGCTTTGCTTTTGCAATGATATACCCGGCCTCCAGTTCGATATCGGCGCCGAGTTTTTTTATTCCCTCGATATGCATATTGACCGGACGGGGACCCCATGCACATCCTCCGGGAAGAGACACTTTTGCCTGCCCGAACCTTCCGACGAGCGGACCAAGGACATAGATGGACGCGCGCATCGTCTTGACATGTTCGTACGGAGCTTCGAAATTATTGATGCCGGTGCTGTTGATCGTAGCGGTATGATTCTGGAGCTTCACGCTCAACCCCATCGATTCCAGCAGACGGCCCATCGTATGAATATCACGAAGCTCCGGCGTATTATGCATTTGACAGACGCCGGATGCAAGAATGGATGCCGGCATTAAGGCAAGCGATGCATTTTTTGCGCCGCTGACCGGGATCGATCCGCTGAGCGGTTTTCCGCCGTTGATAATAAATTTATCCAACGCTTGCTCCTTTCATCAGAATTCGGTAGGATAGGAATATATCATCTTGTTCAGCGTCAATATAGTCCAAGAAAGCTTGAAAGGCAAAAACGAAAATGAAAAAAACACAATCAGCGTTATCTCTCATTGGCTGTAGAAAGAGCGTGCGTCATTTCACAGGCGCAACGGTGAGCGGCGAAGACCTGCTGGAGATTCTTAAAGCCGGCATGGCAGCGCCGAGCGCCGTCGATATGCAGCCGTGGGAATTTATTTGTGTCACCGAGCGCGATACACTCGATAAGCTCTGCGATGCCCTTCCGTATGCCAAAATGCTCTCTAAGGCCGGAGCGGCTATCGTTGTCTGCTGCGACCCCCTGCAGGCGCATCATCAGTTCAAAGAATATGCAGTTATCGATTCCACGCTGGCAAGCCAGAACATACTCCTTGCAGCCGAAGCGCTCGGGCTTGGCGCCCTGTGGACGGCCGCATATCCGTACCCGGAACGGATGGACCCTGTTCGCCGGATTCTCCATATTCCGGAAGGAATCATCCCCCTCAATGTCATTCCGATAGGACACCCGACCGGTGAAGATGTGCCGAAAGACAAATTCAAGCAAAACAAAATACACACTGAAAAATGGTAACTGTTTTAAAAGAAAGGAAAGGACAATGCAGCCGAATCCGTACACAATTGAATATTACTACAAGACAAAATGGGGATATGCGGACGAATTCCTCCGGCTTTATAGAAAGAATCATCATCCCATTCTT
>PMML01000119.1 GCA_003162695.1 Ignavibacteriota bacterium
TCGACGTAACACTTCGAACCAAGAACTAAGAACCAAGCACGAAGAACTTAAAAAAAATGTCTTTAAATATTCTTCCTATCGTGCGAAAAGAATTTCGCCAGATTAAACGCGATAAGCGCGTTCTTGCTGTGATGTTGTTTATTCCGGCATTGATGCTGTTTCTGTTCGGATATGCATTAAACTTCGATATTAAGCACACCGCGACAGCGGTGTATGATGAAGATAACAGCCGTTCGAGCCGGGACTTTATCGATCATTTTTTTAGAAACGAATACTTCGATTATACGCTCCGGCTGCAAAGTAAATCGGAAATGGACGGCATTCTGGACGGCGGGCAGGTGAAAGTGGTTTTAGTGATCCCATCGCGTTTTTCCGCACATCTTGAGAACGGAAAAGAAGCGGCCGTGCAGGTGATCATCGACGGGTCGAACTCTAACACGGGTTCGATGCTGCTGGGGTATATCAATATGATTATTCAGCAGTATTCGGTCAATATCACTGCGGAAACCTCTATCGCACATGGGAATCACCTGCTTGCAATGCCGATCGATTATCAGCCGAGGGTTTGGTACAATCCGGAATTGAAAAGCGCAAAATTTCTCGTACCGGGTCTTATTGCCTTTATTCTCATGGTGACGGCCGTTATTTCGACTGCACTCGCCGTTGTCCGCGAGCGGGAAATGGGAACGATCGAGCAGCTTATGGTCTCTCCTGTAAAGCCGCTCCAGCTCATTCTCGGAAAAACTATTCCGTATACGGTCATTTCACTCGCAGCAACAGTCATGATTCTCGTACTCGGGTACATTCTTTTCGACGTAAGCATCAAAGGCAGCGTATTACTTCTTGCGCTGGTGACGATCATATTTCTGGTCGGCGCACTGGGCATGGGATTGCTGATCTCAACGATTGCGGAAACGCAGCAGGTGGCGTTCATGATCGCAGTTATTACAACCATGCTGCCGACGTTCATTCTTTCCGGTTTTGTATTCCCGATTCGCAACATGCCGTGGTTCATTCAAATGGTAACCTATCTGATTCCTGCCCGTTATTTTCTGGTTGCTCTGCGGGCTATTGTTCTCAAAGGGGTCGGCCTCGGCGCGTTTTGGGAACAGCTTGTCTTTATGGGCCTGTTTGCGGCAGCGGTGCTGGCGGTGAGTTCCGCGCGGTTAAAGAAAATTATTTCATAAGCCTTCTCCAAAAATTATGAAAATCATTCTCAATATTATCCGGAAAGAATTTATTCAGCTGCGGCAGGATAAGAAAATGTTCGGTATCAGTTTTCTTGCGCCGATATTGCAATTGCTGATCCTGGGTTACGCCGCGTCGCTTGACGTGTCAGAAATTCCTCTGATCGTCTGCGATATGGACCATTCTGCCGAAAGCAGGAACATGGCGGATCATTTCACAGCAAATGGTTCTTTTTCTATACGGGGGTACACAGAGCGTCTTCAAGATGTTGACGGATGGCTTGATAACGGCCGGGCTGCCGTGGCTCTTCTCATTCCGAAAGGATTCGGAAAAAAGCTGGGGAATGGAACTCCTGCACCGCTTCAGGTCATTGCAGACGGAACTGAAAGCAGTTCTGCCAGTATCGGTTTCTCATATGCATCGATGATCGTCATGGAATATTCACAGAACATTATTCTCGAAACAATGTTAAAGCACGGCGCTCTTATTCTGCCCGCTCGTGTCGTTCCGCAGATCCGCGTCTGGTATAATCCGGATTTAAAAAGCCGGAATTTTATGGTGCCGGGAGTGCTCGGTCTGCTGCTGATGGTTATGACAATGATTTTGACATCGCTGGCGATTGTAAAAGAAAAAGAGCTCGGAACTCTGGAACAATTAATTGTAACGCCAATCCGTCCCTACCAGCTTATCATCGGAAAGCTTGCGCCGTTCTTCGTCATAGGCGTCATCGATGTCGTTCTTGTCATTCTTGTCGCTTTATTGGTATTTGCCCTGCCGGTAAAAGGCGGAATTCTGCTGCTGATTGCTCTGAGCATCGTTTTTCTCATGACGACGCTGGGACTGGGACTCTTTATCTCGACTATTTCCCGCACACAGCAGCAGGCAATGATGACGGCGATATTCTTTTTCATGCTGCCTATGATCTTTTTCTCCGGATTTGTTTTTCCGATCGAAAACATGCCCCCGGTTATTCAGGGCATTTCTTATTTAATACCGCTGCGCTATTATTTTGTCATTGTCAGAGGCCTTTTCCTGAAAGGAGTCGGTTTGGATGTTTTATGGACGCAGGCGGCAGCGCTTCTGGCGCTGGGCACAGCTATCCTTTCAATGAGTGTTCTGAGATTCCAGAAAAGAATAAGTTGACAGCTTTTGCATAATCGAATAAGAAAGTGAAATACGGGATGTGCATTGGAGCAGGGTGAAAACGAATAAATTAATATTATAGTATCCCCCTTGTAACTCTGAGAATAAATCACATATTTATTGTCATAAAAAACGTATCAAGGCAAAATATTATTATTTAAAATGAAGCGTGTTTTTCTAATATGAAACTAAAAATCTTCATTGTCGACGATATCCCGTCCATGCGGATGCTTGTCACGCAGTTCCTTAAGAGACATAAGGAAGTTGAAGTTGTGGGAGAAGCAGAGGGCTGCTCGGAGGCAATTCAAAAAATAAAAAAGCTGCATCCCGATATTGTCATTACAGATTTGAGCCTTTCAGAAGGGAGCGGAGTGGAAGTGGCGAAGCAGGTGAAAGAAGTATTTCCGAATACAGCAGTGTACCTTTTTTCTGCATATGAAGTAAATGAAATTCGGGATCTTCGAACTCTTCGATCGCCGTCGGACGGATTTATTCAGAAGTCCAATCTGAAGCTCGAATTAAATATCATGATTCTCAAAGAACTGGAACGCCTGAAAAAGGGGCACGAATAGTCTTCTCAGCCTTTCCATCATTTATCCTCTGCATTGCATCCGCAGCATCCGTTTTCACCGGCACAGGAGCGTTTGCCGCACTGCATAGTCTGCGAACCATGAACGAGTATGCCGGGTGCGGAAAATAACCGAGCATATTCATTCGAATGGCATGCCGGACATTTGACATCCTCCGGAATTTCTCTTCCCTTATGAAGTACATCGTAGAGAGCTCCGCATTGTTTGCAGCTATACTCATACATCGGCATTGGATTAATCCTTTTAAAAAAAGTCCGAATTGACAGTGGCTTCATCGGGACCGGTGTTTTGCCGGGATAAAAAATCTTCCACGGGTACTAGATCATCCTGAGAAATCTGGAGATGAAGGACTTGTTTATACATTGATCTTGTCGAGGTTTTGGAAATTTCTTCGAAAGAAGAAAAGACCGCAGCAGCCGGAGTATCGGTTTGGAGGATCGGTTGTTTTTTTGAAGGAGCGTGCTGCTGAAGCCGTTCGTCGAGGGGGAGGGGCTGTTGAAATCCGTCTTTTTCAAATTCTTTCTTCAAGCCGGTTCTGTCTTTTGTATCCTTCGCTCTAATGATTGTTTGTATAAATCCGGGAAAATTATCGGGCAGCGTGTTATCGTTCGGACTGCGCTGGACATGCATGCTCGTATGTGCCTCCCGCGAAGCTGCAGCAGCAATCTGCTGTTTTGTAAGAGATGAGCGGAAAATGTCCGGTCCGACGAGAGAGATTGCCCGGCTGTCAGCCGTAAAATCGAACGACCGTACGCTCTGTTTACAGATAAAACGTGCGACAGCCAGGAAAAGCTTGAGAAGAAAGGAAGCAATCGATACAAAACCAATGGCCAGAGAACAAGCAAATTTGACAAAAATGTTGCCGGTTGTATTTCGAAGAAGTGAGATTTTCGTATCAAGAGCGTCCGGGTCTTCCGCGGATCGTTTCAGCCATGCGCCGAGCTCGGTGATGCAATAAAAAAGGCGCGTATCAAACGTATTCGTATAGTGTCCCATATCGACAGCAATGAGCGCCCCAAGTTCGGAAATAGTCAATTCGGGAAGCGATCCGAGTCCTATTGTCAGTGTCAATTCATCTTCAAGAAATCCTATCATACCCCTTCGATATTGTGCGCGGATATCCGTACCGCAGTCGACTTCGATTATGCTTGGGATTTGTAAATGAAGAGCTTTGCAGATTTTTTCCACAAAGGAATAGATTGCCGGATCCTTCTTACGGGAAAGGGGAACGATCGCGCTCTGCGCATACGAGCGCCGAAAAAACGGTTTTATTAAGGCTCCGGCAAGGAGGAGTCCGAAAATGACCGGAATAAAATAGGCGAGCGGGCCTATGACGACAGGAAGATCGCTCAGCCAGCCTGAATGATCGTCAAGATGCGCTATAATTGCATTGAGAAGATAGAAAATTAAAAAAATATATAAACCGAAAAGGACGAGCATACCGCCGCCGGCGAGTAAATGGGGGACGAGCCGGGCATAAGGGGGTTCCGATGCGGCCCGCGGCGGAAGAGACACCTTCTTTGCTGTGTTCTGAGTTGTGGATTGTCCGCCGGGCATCGGTTCCATAGAACAAATGATGCCCGTACTGCGCAGCTGCGCAATATAGAGATCTGCTGTTTGTTTATTCAGATGATGATTGAGAACAATCGATTTCCCCGTAAAAAGTTTTTCGATACGATCGGGTGTGGTCTTGAATAATTCCTGCAGCCGTGCTTTAACCTCGGTTTGGTCCCTGCCTTCTTCGATCGCACCGAAAAAAATAATGCGATACTTTTGTTCGCCGATATTCGTCATAGTTTTTCGGTAAGAAAAGGTTGTTTGTTCTTCATGAGAAGCGATCGAAGAACGAATTTTAATATTCCTTGGTGTCTATAATAGTCGATTTCATTGGGTGTATCGATGCGGCAAATTGCCATGAACGATTTAACGATGCCGTTGCCGGATACTGCCGTTATCTTCAATTGCTTGCCGGGTGCAAGGTTTTGGGCAATTCCTTCTATTGTATATCGTTCGAATCCGGTCAGGCTCAAAATTTTTGCGTTCTGACCTGCAAGAAACTGCACCGGCAGAATTCCCATCCCTATCAAATTGCTTCGGTGAATACGCTCAAAACTTTCGGCGATCACCGCTTTTACACCAAGGAGGGCGGGTCCCTTTGCAGCCCAATCCCGTGAAGATCCGGAACCGTATTCTTTGCCTGCAATAATAAGCAGCGGTGTTCCTTCCTGTTTGTATTTTATCGCTGCATCGTAGATGGAAATCGGTTCGGGGGAAGAAGGATGCAGTGTCATGCCGCCTTCGGTTCCGGGAACCAAAAAATTTTTCAGGCGAATGTTGGCGAACGTCCCGCGCATCATAATTTCATGATTGCCCCGGCGTGCGCCGTATTGATTGAAATCTTTTTTTTGAATGCCGAGCGAAATCAGATATTTTCCGGCCGGACTCTTTTCGTTAAATGAACCGGCTGGAGATATATGATCGGTTGTGACGGAATCTCCCAGAACGGCAAGAACACGCGCGTCCCGGATATCGCAGAGCGGACCGGGCTCGATCGACAGGTTTTCAAAATAAGGAGCGGCTTTGATATAGGTGGATTCTTTCTCCCATGGAAATTGCGAACCGGAAGGTATCGGCAGACTGTTCCACTGCGCTTCGCCGGTGAACACGTTTGCGTATTCCTTTCCGAACATTTCCGCTTTCAAACCATTGTGCATTGCTTCTTCAATTTCATGCGGAGAAGGCCAGATATCTTTTAAAAAGACAGCATTGCCGTGACGGTCTGTGCCGACGGCGTTTTTTGCAAAATCGATATCCATGGTTCCGGCCAGAGCATAGGCGATAACCAGCGGCGGCGAAGCGAGATAATTTGCTCTTGTATGTGGGTTTACCCTCCCCTCAAAATTCCTGTTGCCGGAAAGAACTGCAGCGGCAACAAGCCCGTTCTCCTGAATCGCTTTTACGATATGCTCAGGGAGCGGTCCGCTGTTGCCTATACACGTCGTGCAGCCGTATCCCACAAGATAAAATCCGAGCGCTTCAAGCGAAGATGTTAATCCTGCAGCTTTCAAATACTCGGTGACAACTTTTGAACCGGGAGCAAGACTGGTCTTGACCCATGGTTTCGTTTTCAACCCTTTCTCAACGGCTTTCTTTGCCAGTAAACCGGCAGCCATGAGTACCGAGGGATTGGATGTGTTCGTACAGCTTGTGATGGCGGCAATGACGACCGAACCATGACGAAGTGAATATGAAGTCGTATCCTTGACTTCGATATTTTTCATAAAAGGAGGAAGAATATCGGTCGCTTCATTGTTGAGCCAGGGTGCGATCGATGTTTTATCGATCATCGTTCCTTTTTCGGAAAGAACGGATTTCCGGTTTTCGAGCATATCTACAAGAGAAGAACGAAAAGAAGTTTTTGCTTTCGACAGCGGCACACGATCGTGCGGCCGCAGCGGTCCTGCAATACTCGGCTCAACTGTCGACAGGTCGAGTTCGACAACATCGGAAAATTCCGGTTCCGGCGTATCTTCACTTTGAAAGAGCCCTTGCGATTTGAAATATGCTTCAACAAGAGCCGTTTGTTTTTCACTTCGTCCCGTGAAGCGCAAGAAATGAATGGTTTCTTTATCGACGGGGAAAAAGCCCATGGTCGCGCCGTATTCCGGCGCCATGTTGGCAATAGTTGCCCGATCGGCGAGTGCAAGTGCGGAGAGACCATTTCCGAAAAATTCGACAAATTTTCCGACGACTCCTTTTTTCCGAAGAAGCTGTGTGATTGTCAATACAAGATCGGTTGCCGTAGCCTCCGCCTGCAGTTTTCCGCCGAGTTTGACACCGACGACCTGCGGGATCAGCATGGATATGGGTTGTCCGAGCATTGCTGCTTCCGCCTCGATACCGCCGACTCCCCATCCGAGAACGCCGAGCCCGTTGATCATTGTCGTGTGGGAATCGGTTCCGACGAGCGTGTCCGGAAATGCAAGCGTCTCGCCGTTCAGCGCCGCACTGATCACACCATGGGCCAGGTATTCAAGGTTAACTTGATGCACGATGCCGGTGTCGGGAGGAACGACGCGAAAATTTTTAAATGCTTTTTGTCCCCATCGTAAAAAAGAGTAACGTTCTTTGTTGCGTGCGAATTCAAGCATTGCATTGTTCCGGAATGCATCAGGCGTCCCGAACTCATCCACCTGAACCGAATGGTCGATGACCAGATCGACGGGCTGGAGCGGATTTATGTTTTCCGGATCGCCGCCCAGAGCGATCATTGCATCGCGCATCAGCGCAAGGTCGACGATGCATGGGACTCCCGTAAAGTCCTGAAGGAGCACACGAGCAGGCATAAATGCGATTTCTGTCTCAGGAACTGCATGTGGATTCCATCGCGCCAGCGCTTCGATCTCTTCTTTGCGTACAACCCTTCCGTCTTCTCTCCGGAGGAGGTTCTCCATGAGGATTCTCAACGAGACGGGAAGCCGGGAAAACGACGTATGCAGACTCTTTTCAAGCAGCGGAAGAGAAAAAAGAGAATATGACTGCGAACCGATCGAGAGCGTTGTTTTAGAGCCGAAGCTGTTCTTCATAGGCTGTCCCTTATTGAAAACGTGACTGCACCATCTGAATATACGAAAAAACCGATGAGCAAAAAATGGTGTGAAGAAAGAAAAAGAATAACGCAATTTGCAAAATATTAATTGAATCGCAAGACTCTTCTCTCTATATTTAATTGAAAAGATACAACAACCGAGAGAAAAGAAGTGCCAAGACGCAATGATATTAAGTCGATTCTCATTATAGGGTCAGGTCCTATCGTGATAGGACAGGCGTGTGAATTCGATTATTCCGGGACACAGGCGTGCCGCGTTCTGCGGCAGGAAGGATATCGTGTTACTCTGGTGAACAGCAATCCGGCAACCATTATGACCGATCCGGAATTTGCCGATGCGACTTATATCGAACCGATAACGCCGGAATTTGTCGAAAAAATAATAGAACGGGAACGTCCCGATGTCCTTCTTCCCACCATGGGAGGACAAACGGCTTTGAACGTTGCCGTCGAATTGGCTGACCGGGGTGTCCTTAAAAAATACGGTGTGGAACTCATCGGTGCCAAGCTCGAAGCAATCAAGATGGCGGAGGACCGTGAGTTGTTCCGCAAAGCGATGGATCGTGCAGGACTTGAATGTGCGCGCGGCGGATTTGTCAACACACTGGATGAAGGTCTAAAAATTGCCGAGTCGATAGGCTTTCCGTTGATTATACGTCCTTCCTTTACGCTCGGAGGCACAGGGGGCGGCACGGCCTACAACTTCGAAGAATTCACGGAAAAAATTCAACACGGTTTAACGTCAAGTCCCATTACGCAGGTGCTCATAGAGGAATCCGTTATCGGCTGGAAAGAATACGAGCTTGAAGTGATGCGCGATATGAAGGATAATGTCGTCATCATATGTTCGATAGAAAATTTCGATCCGATGGGAGTTCATACGGGGGACTCTATTACGGTTGCGCCCGCTCAAACTTTGACCGATAAGGAATATCAGCAAATGCGGGATTTCGCATTGCGAATCATCCGGGAGATCGGCGTTGAAACAGGCGGATCGAACATCCAATTTGCCGTCGATCCGAAAAACGGCCGTGTGCTCGTCATAGAAATGAATCCGCGTGTTTCCCGTTCCTCGGCTCTTGCATCGAAGGCAACCGGATTTCCGATTGCAAAAATGGCTGCGAAACTTGCCGTCGGCTATACGCTGGATGAAATTCCCAACGATATTACAAAATTGACTCCCGCTTCATTCGAACCGACCATCGATTATTGCGTCGTGAAGATTCCACGATGGGATTTTGAAAAATTCAAAGGTGTCGACGATACGCTCGGCGTCCAGATGAAATCGGTCGGTGAAGCGATGGCAATCGGACGCACTTTCAAGGAAGCTCTTCAAAAAGCGCTGCGTTCTCTCGAGCAGGGAAGATTCGGCCTCGGTTCGGATGGAAAAGATGCCGTCGAGGTCGACAGCCTTTCGGAAATGGAAAAAATCGAATGGCGGAAAAAAGTTTTAGACAGGATCAAAATACCGCGCCCCGGCAACATTTTCTATCTTCGTTACGGCCTGCAACTCGGCATCAGTATCGACGAACTCTATCAGGCGACCGGCATCGATCCGTGGTTCTTGTATAATATTAAACAAATTGTCGATTATGAAAAAGAGTTAAAGGCCTATCGGGTCTAATGGAAGGATGAACATGATGCGAATTTTTCAGATTATTATTCTCGATGTTTTACTGACGGCTCTTCTCTCAGCGCAGGCAAAAGTCACCTTACCTGTCGATCGCGATGCTCTTACAAAAGGAGATCCGATGGGAACAACTCTGGTTGCCGAAAATAATCTTTACCCGGCTCCGCAAAAAGTTCTTGCTTACAAAGACCAGCTGGGATTGACGAAAGATCAAATTCAGAAAATTGCAGAAATTGTCAGCAACACGACGTTCTCTGCTGCGGTCAAAGGATCCGAAATTATTGAAGCGGAAGAAGGCCTTAATCAATTGTTCGAAACCGGCATGATGAATGATCGAACGCTCAGGGCGAAATTGGAACGGATCGGCATATTACGGGCGGATTATAGTCTTCTGCATCTCCAGGCCTACGTGAAAATTAAAAAGGTCCTTACACCGAATCAATACGAACGCTACAAGGAATTGGTGAAAAGTGAAACCAAGTAAATTCAAGAAGACCGAACGAAGTCCGGTTACGTCGGAAATTCTTCGTAAGGCGAAGGAATACGGTTTCTCCGACCGGCAGCTTGCCGAAATATGGGAAATGAAAGAATCGGATGTCAGGCTGCTGCGGAAAAAAATGAATATCGTTCCTGTTTTCAAAACTGTCGATACGTGTGCCGCAGAGTTTGCTGCGTCGACACCGTATCATTATTCTACGTATGAACGGGAAAATGAATCGATAAAGAGCAAGAAGAAGAAGATTGTCATTCTTGGCGGCGGGCCCAACCGTATAGGACAGGGTATCGAATTCGATTACTGCTGTGTGCATGGAGTGATGGCCCTGCGAGAAGAAGGATACGAAATGATCATGATCAATTGTAATCCGGAAACAGTCTCGACGGATTACGATACGACGGACAAATTGTACTTTGAACCGCTGACACTCGAAGATGTTTTGAATATTTGCGATCATGAACAGCCGTACGGCGTCATTGTGAGTTTTGGAGGCCAGACTCCGCTGAAAATTGCAAAAGCGCTTGAAGAGAACGGCGTTCCCATTCTGGGAACATCCCCGGAGGGAATCGACATCGCTGAAGACCGTGAACGGTTCGGGCTGCTGCTGCGAAAACTGAATATTAAACATCCGAAATACGGGACAGCTCATACGGTCGATCATGCCGTTCAGGTTGCCGAGCAGGTAGGATTTCCCGTACTGGTTCGTCCTTCCTATGTCCTTGGAGGCCGGGCGATGGAAGTTTGCTACACAATTTCTGCAGTCAGGGATTATATGAAAAAGGCGGTCGATGTTTCGCCCGATCATCCGGTTCTCATCGACCGGTTTTTGGAAGATGCGTTTGAATTCGATGTCGACTGCGTTTGTGACGGCAAGGATGTGGTGATCGGCGGAGTGATGGAGCATATCGAAGAGGCCGGAATTCATTCCGGCGACAGTTCATGCGTGCTGCCTCCCTATATGATTTCGGATAAAAGCTATTCCGAGATGATTGAGTATACGATCGAGCTGGCAAAAGGCCTGAATGTCCTAGGACTTATGAACGTGCAATTTGCGGTCAAAGACGATACGGTGTACGTTCTGGAAGTGAACCCGCGTGCCTCAAGAACGGTTCCGTTTGTAAGTAAAGCGACCGGGCTGCCGCTTGCAAAAATCGCTGCAAAAGTGATGGCCGGCAGAACATTGAAGGAACTCGGCTGTAAAGATTTTGATTTCCGGAAAATGGAACATGTCGCGGTGAAGGAAGCGGTATTTCCATTTGCAAAGTTTCCGCGCACTCCGGTTTTCCTCGGGCCTGAGATGCGTTCAACGGGTGAAGTTATGGGAATTTCAAAAAACTTCGGAGAATCGATAGCAAAATCTCAGATAGCTGCAGGCAACACGCTGCCGACAGAGGGAACTGCATTCTTTAGCGTCAACGATAACGATAAATCCGGAACGGCGGTGGCAATTGCGCGGGGATTGATCAACCTCGGGTTCGATATACTTGCGACTGAAGGTACGGCCGCCTTTTTTCTGAAGAACAATGTGCCGTGTGGGAAAATATTTAAAGTCAACCAAGGACGTCCGAATTCGGTCGATTATATTAAGAACGGGAAAATTCAGCTGATTATTAATACCCCTCTGGGGGAAGTATCGAGGAACGATGAATTTGCAATCGGATGGGCGGCATTGGAGCATAAGGTATCGTTTATCACAACACTATCCGCAGCTGCCGCTGCGGTTAAAGCGATCGAGACCGAAAAAGCCGGCGGAATGTCGGTGCAAAGCATTCAAGAATATCTCGGAATGCACACGATAGCGTAAAATTGGATCGTCACGCAGACCGCATCTTTTTCCGAAAGAAAAGAAGCGATTCAATCGAAAAAAACACATCGGCATAAATAATGGAGGCATGATGAGGTCGTCTGTTCTTTTCGTCTTCTTCTTCACCGCCATTTTTCAACTCTCATTTTCCCAGACAAACGATCCATCCGGACAAAACCGCAGGAAGGTCGATCAGGGAACTATCCTGTTCCTTTTCCAAAACCGGATTTATAAATCGTTGAGCGAAAAGCTTGAAGAGATGCAGCGAGCTTACGAACATGATATCATGGAAGAAGCGAATCTCTATAAAGCATACAGCATTTTTAATCATGCTATTCCTCAGTATGAAACGTACCTGAACGAATGGATTGCGGCCTATCCGGCGATATGTGCGCCGTACGTTGCCCGTGCTGAATATTATTCTGCATGCGCGCATGCATCACGAGGGGGAGCATGGGCATCGGAGACTTCGGAGAAACAATTCGCCGGTATGCGCCGATATTTTTCGCTGGCAATGCAGGATATCGAAAATGCTTTGAAGCTCAATCCGAAAATGGAAGTCTGCTATGATATACTGATCGAAGTCGGACAATTTGCAAGCAACGATGCATTGAAGCTGAATTCTTTGAAAGAAGTGTTGAAATTTAATCCGTATGCTTATCAAGTTCGCGCAACATATCTTTACAGCCTGACGCCGCGCTGGGGAGGATCGTATAATCAAATGCAGGAGTTCATTGACGATGCGGAAAAATATGCGTCCGTCAATCCGAGGCTTACTGCTCTGAAAGCTGTGATTTCTGCCGATAAAGCGAGCATTATGGCGCACGACAGCCGGTTCGATGAAGCGATTCAATTATATACTGAGGCACTTCGGATTGCGGAAAAACCATGGTATTATTCCGAACAGGGCGACTGCTATTTTAAGATGAACGAATATAGAAAAGCGATGTCAGATTACGATCATGCCATTGCACTTGATCCTATGGATGCGGATTATTTGCGAAGGAAAGCGAGCGTGCTATATAAACTCAACCGGCTGTCGGATGCACAGGAATTGATCGAACAGGCAGAGAAGCTCGACGCATCCGATAAATGGATCCGGCAGCAAAAGGAGTTCTATGAAAGCGACGGTGCAAAAGCGAAAGTACATGCCGGCAGAGGATATGATTATTTGCAGAAGGGGCAATATGAAGCTGCAGTCCAGGAATTGAACGAAGCATTGAATCTGAACGGGGAAGATTACATTAGTTATTACAATCGGGGCATTTGTTTCTATTATCTTCAAAATCCGGATAAATCTATTGCTGATATGCGGCAGGTGATCGCGCGCAAACGGGAATATATCAATGCATACAGACTTATAGGGAAGATTGAGCACGAGCGGGGAAATTACGACAATGCGCTGGAAGCGATGAGTACGTTCCTGAAACTCGATCCTCAAAACGGTGAGATGTATTACAATCGAGCTTTGACATATTGGAAGAAGGGAATGAAACGCGAGGCCGCCGACGATGCCCAGAGAAGCTGTTCGTTGGGATTTCAACACGCGTGTCAGATGTACGAGGAAATAAAAAAAGAGTGAACGTATCGAGGTTCGTGCACCGGGAAGAGAGTAGGGCATGCAGCAGTGCATGCGGGATGAAAACAAGAAGAAGGAGTCTTTGGATTTTGAAGATGATTTGAGAGACGGACATCCTCAGCTGCCTTATGCAAAAGCAACTCTGTAAAGTAGATGCCGTAATCAAAGAAGAAGGTGCAGATGCAATGCGGGATACGGTCCATAGAGACGCGGGCCGATATTCGGGTTTCTTCACGGGGGACAGTGTATCTGCAATTAAATACTGGAATTTCAAATACCGCTGGAATAGCGTCCTTATTGATGCTTCGCTTTATCCTTATCGACTGGAAGCCGAATCCGGCCAAAATACCGTAATTCTTTTGCCCCCATACCGCCTGTCGTATGCACTTTCACCGGAACAAATGATATTTGAAGCCTATGCACGCAATGCCGATAAAACTACTTTTTCAAGCTTTTTCAAAAATAAATAGATAACTTCCTGCACTGATTTGATTTGAGCATACTGTCGCTGCTGAACGGGGAGCAGCCGGTATGGAATCGAAATGAAGCTCCGGATTAAAAAGCCGAATAGCGGCGGGCATAAAAGCTTCTTCCAACTGCTTCTTTTATCGAATCCCCGTAAGGAGTGCGGAAAGTAATGTCAAGCAGAAGAACGACTTTATTGACTTTTCGTGCCGAAATGGTTGCAAAGTTCCTTGCAAATGATTATTTTGCTTCAGGCATTATTATTCGTTCTGCAGAGAATTCGACTTTTGGATAGAGTCTTTCGTACAAGCCAAAAATTGAATGAGATGGTTTGGCGGAGCATACATTTTTAGCGGTGTTTAAGGTTTCTGCGGCTTTTAATCTTTTGGGAGCGCAAGATCGGATTTAGTGAATGAAAAATATCTGCCTGCTTTTTTGCTCTCAATGTTTCAGAAGAATATTATTTTCTATAGACGTTAGTCATACAATTGGATTTAATGAATGTAATGAATCAACGATATGAACTCTGGAAAGGATTTCCGGAATTTCCATTCACATGTTCGAGCGGTTTGAAATATCGGTGGTGAAGATTCTTTACAATCTTAAAAAAAATGGATTTTGTTACGATTCCTTAACTCCCAAACCACTTGGAGGAAATATCAATGCCAGATCTCAACCTTATTGATGAAGGCGAATTCGAAGAAGCTCCTGCGCCTGCTGCTTCATCCGTGAAAAAGAAGAAAGTGCAGAGCAGCGGCGGCGGTGGAAAAATCGTCATTGTCTTGTTGTTGATCTTAATTATCGGAGGGGGAGCTTTCTACGTGCTCAATCGCCGCGGCCTTATCAACATTAAATCGTTATGGAAGAAAAAGCCTCCGGTTCAGCAAGTGCAGGAAGAAACGTTCCCGCCTGATGCAGCTCAGCAGGCCATCGCGCAGCAGCCTGCTCCTGATAGTTCGCAAGTAGCTCTTTTAGAAACACCTGCGGCAGAGGAATCGAAAAATGTTGCTGCAGCGGAGACACCAAAGGAAAGCACGCCTGCAGAACCTGCAAAGCAAGTCTCGAAAAACTCAAAATTAGATGAGATGAACGGCGAATATACGGTTCAAGTAATCGCATTTCATGAAAAAAAGAAAGCAGAAGAGATTCGTGTGAATTTGGAAGCTGCGGATTATCCTGCATTTGTAGAGAAAATTCCGATGAAGGGAGGCTCGTGGTACCGTGTCTGTATCGGACGATACGGCTCAAGAAACGCAGCTAAAAATGCCGTGAAATCGTTCGCTTCCCAGCTCCAATCGAGTTATATCGTCGACAAGGTAAGAGGGAATTAGAAGAATTATAGTTTTGGAGTTTGTGAAGGCTCGTCGTGAGACGGGCCTTTTTTTGTACCCAGCATAAAATAAAAAAAGTAAAAAAGCATCTCGCCCCCTGTCAAGATAAGCAGCGAAATAGTGTCCCTGTTGATCTCTTTTCGGACCGTTCTCCAGAATAAAGAATTGAGCGGTTGATAATACCATCGAATGAACCACTCCGGCATAAAGATCACATTAGTCAACATTGTTGCAATTGTCCAGCCGACGGCAAAAACGATTCCCATAAGTGCTACTGCAAGGAATCCTTCACTGAGGGCAGTTTTTTTGAAGTTAAAAAAAGCATAGCAAAATGCAAGAAAATGAAAAAGAAAAATAAAAGCGGCTACCATATTTTTTTAAATGGGAAAAAGCATTATGAGCGATTCGGCTGCTTCCGGCTGCGGGTGCTTAGTACGCATCAGCGCCGAACATCACCGCGTGAATTGTTTTAAGTATTATTTTCAGATCAAAAACAAGGGACCAGTTTTCAATGTAATAGAGATCGTATTTTGTCCTTTCGGAAATCGGAGCATTGCCGCGTAAACCGCTGACTTGTGCCCAGCCCGTCATACCGGATTTCACCCGATGCCGATCGAGATAGTTTGGAATTTCCTTTTTAAATTTTTCGACGAAATGTGATCGTTCGGGACGGGGTCCCACAATGCTCATTTCCCCGTGAAGCACATTAATGAGCTGCGGAAGCTCGTCGAGACTAAAGCGGCGTAAAAATTTCCCCGCACGTGTTGTGCGCAAATCATTTTTGACCGCCCAAACCGGTCCGGTCCGTTGTTCGGCATCCACTTTCATTGACCGGAACTTCATAACTTTGAAAGGCCGCGCATCGAGCCCGACACGTTCCTGGTAATAGAAAACCGGCCCGCGGGAATCCAGTTTGACAAGAATCATGATAAGCAGGAAGAACGGGCTGATACAAAGAAAAAGAAGGGAAGCAAACACGATATCAAAGAGTCTCTTGACAATGGCATTCCAGGCGCTGAACGCCGGAGTTTTAATTCCGAGAAGCAGAATGTTGTCGAAATGTTTGATGCGGACATTGCTTGTCATGACTTCGAGAATATCGGGGATCATCATCATTTCCACATCGAACCCCTGACATTCCCTGACAAGCTGTGAGAGCAGAGGATGCTCGGATTTGGAAAAAGTCAGCAGCAGTACATCGACAGGATGAGTTTCCAAAAAATTCGGCAGGCTTCGAAATGAACCGAGAAGAGATGCCTCGCGCATCCCGGGGGATTGTTTGCCGAAAACGGAAAAATACCCGATCGCGTGATAACCGAATTTTTTATGCTGATGGAAAAATGAAAACAATCTAAATGCAGCCGGATGAGAACCGACAATGACGACGTTTTTAACGTCCCTGCCTTTCGTATACCAAAAATATTCGAAATGGAGGAGAAGATATCTTTCAAAAGAAACGAAAATAATCGAAACGATTGTTATAAGACTGAAGACAATGCGTGAATACGAGAACGATCGGTAGAAAAAAGTACCGGCCAAAATGAATACCATGCCGATAAGGACAAGACGGATAATGGAAAAAAATTCGTCTGAAAAATAAAGAATACGCCGCGGAGAATACATTCCTCCGTGCAGGAAGAGAAAGATCCAGACCGGGAGTACACAAAGCGAACTGAACAGATACGCCTCGAACGGCGGGAAACCGAACGTTACCGGAACGTATGCTGTGAAGGATGAATAAAAGCGAAGCCAGTAACAAAAAATAAAAGAGGATTCCATGGCAAGAGCATCGCCGGCCACTTTTAACAACGGTATAAAAAAATCTTTCTGTTTTTTTTGATGCATTCTTGTCCGAACGGCGTCCTGATTTATCCGAACAGCTCGTCTTCCACTTCCTGAAAAATGATATGCCCTATCGTGATATGTCCTTCCTGAATGCGCTGTGTATCGTTCGAAGGCATGATGATGGCGAGATCGACAAGATCTTTTGACCGGCCGCCGTCTTTACCGAGGAATCCGATCGTTGTCACACCCATTTCATGCGCTTTTTGAAAAGCGAGATTGATGCTCTCCGATGCGCCGCTGGTGGATATGCCGATCAGAACGTCTCCTTTGCGGCCGAGCGCCTCAACAGAACGCGCAAAGATGCTGTCGTAACCGAAATCGTTGGCGCCCGCTGTGAGAATCGAAGTATCGGTCGTCAGGGCGATCGCCGGCAGTCCTTTGCGCTTAATACGCGGGCTGAGACGGATGATAAATTCAGCCGCAAGATGCTGGGCATCCGCCGCGCTTCCGCCGTTGCCGCAGAGCATAACTTTGTACCCATCCCGCATTGCATCGAGAAGGATGTCGATCGCTCTGGAAATTTCCGCAGAGCACTTTTCAAGGATACGGAGTTTTATTTCACTGCTTGCCTTCAAGGACTCGGTAATGAACTTGTTTCGATAAAGGAGAGTGATGGGAAGGTTTGACATAAGAATCCTATTGGAGATGTATCGCATCGGCGAATTCTTTGATGACTGCCGCTTGCGATTGTTCTTCGATAATTGTTCCGGTAACTATAAAGGATGCGCCTGCCCTGGCTTTTTCCCGCGCTTCCTCCGGCGTACGAATACCTCCGCCGGCTATGATCGGCAGGGAACAATATGCTGCGATTTTCTTTATCATTTCCGTGGGAACGGAAGACCGGGCGCCGCTGCCCGCTTCAAGATAGAGTGTCTTTAATCCGAGCATCTCTGCTGCAAGCGCATGGGCAACTGCGATGTCTATTTTATCGCGCGGAATCGGTTTTGTATTGCTCATAAATTCAGCAGATGTTATGCGTCCTCCGTCGATGAGCATGTAACCGGTCGAAATTGTTTCCAGTCCCATCCGTTTAATGATCGGAGCTGAAACGACTTGATTACCTATGAGCATTTCCGGGTTTCGTCCGCTGATAAGCATAAGAAAAAGCAAGGCATCGGCGGCGGGGGAGATTTGCAAAATGTTGCCGGGGAAAATAACTGCCGGTTTGTCCGAATTGGACTTGATGAGTTTAAGAACCTGTTCGAATTCGTTCGAAACAACAAGACTCCCGCCGACGAGGAAAGCGTCGACGCCGGAGCGGGATGCCTCCCGCACAAAATCCGGAAACCTCTGCGGATCGATTTTATCCGGATCGATGAGGAGCAAATAGCCGCATCCGTGCTGCTGTTTGACCTGTAAAAGCTTTTCGTATGTAGTCATAATTTTATAAACGACTCAATGATTGACGGTGCATTTGCCAGGACTTCGGTTAATTTTTGAATATCTTTTCCTCCTGCCGTTGCAAGATGCGGCCGCCCGCCGCCGCCGCCGCCCATCATCTTTGCAATTGCGCCTACTATTTTTCCTGCTTCGGCTTTTTTTGCCGCAACGAGGTCATCGGTAACGACGCAAACAAGCTGCACTTTATCGTCGATAACCGCCGCGAGCAGCCCGATTCCGCTGCCTAATTTGGATCGAAGGGAATCACCGAACGATTTCAATTCGTCTGCTGAACTCGCATCGATTCTGGAAACAACCGCTCTAATACCGGTGATTTCTATCGCGGAAGAAACAAGCGTGTCGATAGAACCGGAATGCGACTGCAGACGGGATTTTGCAATTTCTTTTTCCAAAGTTTTTTTTGCTTCGGTAATCTTCAATTGAATCTCTTCCAGCTTTGTTTTATGCGTTTTTAGTTCCGTGAAGCAATGAGCTGTTGCCGGAGAAACTATGGTTTGAGCCGGATATAATTGTTTGAGTGCGTTAAGAGTTCCTTCCAATTCAAGAATACATTCTATTGAAATTGCGGGTATCTGCTTCAGAAAGATCATGGTGTTATAATAATCCAACAATTCTTTACTCTGAGCTATTGCACTATTGAGACGGTCATAGAATTCTCGTTCCTGATCCTTTAAAAGATTGATGACCATATTTCCGGTCACCGCTTCAATGCGCCGGACCCCGCTTGCAACACTTCCTTCGCTGCGGATTTTAAAATAACCGATTTCACCTGTATTGCCCACATGGGTCCCGCCGCAGAATTCAGTGCTGAAATCCCCGAACTGAATCACGTTTACACGGTCGCCGTATTTATCACCGAAGAACATCAAGGCGCCCAATTTTTTTGCATCGTTGAATGGAATGTTGCTCAGGTTCGGAGTACGTGGAATATTTTCTTGGATCTTTTCGTTCACCATTGTTTCGATTTTTTGCAGTTCTTCATCGGTGAGCTTTGCAAAATGAGCGAAGTCGAATCTTAAGTAATCCGGTCCGACGAATGATCCCGCCTGATGCACATGCGTACCGAGAATTCTGCGCAGAGCATTATGCAGCAAATGTGTAGCCGAGTGGTTCCGCATAATGGAGAGACGGCGTTCCCTATCGACCTGCGCTTTTACTTTTTGTCCGACCTGCATATTGCCGTTTTCAATCTTGTGTCCGAATAGAGAGCGATCTTTTTGCGTATCGGTGACGGCAATCGTGCTTCCGTTCGCCGTAAGAATCCCGGTATCGCCGATTTGTCCGCCGGATTCTGCATAGAACGGCGTCTTATCCAGCACGGCATATCCGTCGATCAGATCTATGATAGTCGCGTCTGCTTCAAAAGCAGAATAGCCGAGAAATTCTGTAGCCGCGGCTTTGACGGATTCTGCAGAGAATTTTAATCCTGCGTATGAAGTGTCTTTTCCCGAAGTGCGAGACCGTTCTTTCTGTTCTTCCATCAATTTATTGAACGCTTCGACGTCGACTTTCAGTCCGCGCTCGCCGGCCATTAATTCCGTGAGGTCAAGGGGAAAGCCGAACGTGTCGTAGAGCTTGAATGCGCCCTCACCCGAAATAATCTTTGAAGTTTGAGTCCCGTGTTTTAAAACAAGTTCTTCAAAGATCTCCAATCCCCGATCCAAAGTCGCGTTGAAACTTTCTTCTTCGCCTTTAATTACTTTTTGAATATGATCCTGCTGCGTTTTGATTTCGGGGAAAATATAGCTCATTGTTTCAACAAGTGTCGGTACAAGCAGATATAAAAACGGTTCATGCATGCCGAGATTGCGTCCGAAACGCGATGCGCGGCGCAAAATACGGCGCAGCACATATCCGCGTCCTTCGTTGCCCGGTACGGCTCCGTCGCCGATCGCAAACGTCAAAGTGCGAATATGATCTGCAATAACACGCATTGATGTGTCGATTTCAGACTGGCGATTGCCGATGGGCGATTGCAGAGCGCCGTCATACCGCTGCTTTGTGAGTCTGCTGATCGCCTGAATGATCGGCGTGAAAACATCGGTATCGTAATTGGAATTTTTGTTTTGCAGTACGGCGCAAACACGCTCAAATCCCATTCCTGTGTCGACATGTCTTGCAGGCAGGGGAGTGAGCGCTCCCGTATTGTCCCGGTTGAATTGAATGAAGACAAGATTCCAAATTTCTATCACGTCCGGCGTTCCTGCATTGACCTGTGCCGCCGCGGCTTTTCCGTCCGGTGTTCGATCGATGTGAATTTCCGAGCATGGCCCGCACGGTCCGGTTTCACCCATTTCCCAAAAATTNNTCTGCTTCATCGTCATTTTTATAAACAGTCGCCCAAAGGCGGTTTTTGGGCATGCCCCATACCTTCGTAAGCAATTCCCACGACCATGCAATTGCTTCCTTCTTGTAATAATCGCCGAAGGACCAATTGCCGAGCATCTCGAAGAACGTATGATGATATGTGTCGCGGCCGACTTCTTCGAGATCGTTATGCTTTCCGCTGACACGGATGCATTTTTGAGTGTCTGCTGCACGGGAGTAACTGCGCTTCCCTGTATTCAAGAAAACATCTTTGAATTGATTCATGCCGGCATTGGCGAATAAAAGCGTCGGATCGTCGTAGGGGATAACCGGAGAACTGGGAACAATCGTGTGTCCATGTTCTTCAAAAAAACGTAAAAAACTGTTTCGGATCTCTTGTGATGTCATGAATTTCGGTTCTGCAATAGCAACAGCGGTGGGGAATTATACTTCAATTTGCGTATGCAATGAAATTTCTTCGAGAATGCCTGAAACATGCAGGCACTCTGTCATAGAGCCTTCGTAGACTGCCGCTTGTCCGGTATTGTGAACTTCTAAAGTGAGTGCTTCGGCTCTCGCACCGTCACAGCCGGTTGCCTTCATAATCTGATGAATCACCTCATCAAAAGTATGTTCTTCATCGTTAAAGAGAACAACGACTGAAGGCTGGTCGATAAGAACTTCGACCTCTTTTTGTTCCTGCTTAAGCGGTTTTCTTTCCATGATATAATCTTCTAACTAAAATATCATAATAATGAAAAAGAGGGCCGAATTCAAGGCGGAAGAAAGGAAACCGCAGTTTTATTCGGATTTTATCATATTGAGAGGATGAAAAAAAAGTTAGAGCAATAAAATTGCATGAAAATTCGTATCACTGCAGTCTTGCGATACTGCGGATAAAAAATCGGTCCCGGGGGAATTTGTATTTTCGTCTGAGACGGATAAAGTAAATCTTTCTTTCCCCCGACAGGGAGTTCTTGCGAAGAGCAGCCGGAACCTATGCCCGGCTGCTTCGGTTCCCTTATATCTTTGCCCAGTAAATAAGTCCTTCGCGGTACGGGGCTCCCAGATCCGGATGTTTCGGCAGAACCCGGACGGTATGGCCGATGCGTCCGCTGAATTCCAGCTTGATCGTGCCGATAAATTCATATGTCTGGCCTTCGTGTTTCCCGCCGTCTTTCATAGCAATTGCAAGCGGCTGATAGATTTCCCCGCCGGCATCCAGAACGCCGTAGTATGCTTGAACGGAAACGTCTTCCGGTTTCAGTTCACCGAGAAATACTTTGGCACGTATAATGCAGTTGTCGCCGACTTTCAAACCGGCTGCCGTATCGATGGAGATGTTATCGATGCGGATGTTGTTCCATTGTTTGTGTACGCGCTGCTGCCATTCGACAAATTTGTGAGTGCGCTCGTAATTTTTTTCCTCAAGTTCTTCTGAACGGCGGAAGGCAGGTAAGTACATTTCTTCCGTATATTGGCGCACCATACGGTTGGTATTGAACTCCGGGCCGATTGCGCGCATGTTCGATTTCATCTTTGTTATCCAGCTGCGCGGCAGGTCGTCGCCGGCACGGTTATAGAAAAGAGGAATGATTTCCTTTTCCAATAAATCGAAAAGGGCATTCGATTCAACTTCATTCTGGTATTCTTCGTCGTTGTATTCCTCTCCACGTCCGATAGCCCATCCGGTGTTGGTGTTATACGCTTCAGCCCACCAGCCGTCGAGAATGCTCAGATTGATCGCGCCATTGAGCGAAGCTTTCATGCCGCTTGTCCCGCTTGCCTCCATCGGACGTTGCGGGGTATTCAGCCAGACATCGACGCCCTGCACAAGATAGCGGGCGACAATGATATCATAGTCTTCAATGAACACAATGCGCCGCCGCACTTCAGGCTTCCGTTCATAATGTATAATCTTCCGGATCAGTTCCTTGCCCGGATTATCATGCGGGTGTGCTTTGCCCGAAAAAAGAATTTGAACCGGACGATCTTTATTCATAAGAATTTTTTCAAGCCGTTCGGGATTGCGCAAAAGAAGCGTTGAACGTTTATACGTGGCAAACCGCCGGGAAAATCCGATGGTCAAAGCTTCAGGATTGAGTATTTCATCGGCCTGCGCCACTTCAGATGCTGTTGCGCCGCGTGCTTCGAGCTGCGTCCGCAGCCGGTTTCTGGCAAAAGCGACAAGACGTTCACGCCTGCGTTCGTGCGTACGCCATAATTCTTCGTCGGGAATGTGATGGATACGGCTCCAAAGTGCGTACTGATTTTCGTCATCCCGCCAGTTGGGGCCGAGGTAGCGGTCGAGAAGGCCGGCCATATCCCGGCTGACCCATGATGGTGCATGAACACCATTGGTGATTGATATGATGGGAATTTCTGAAACCGGTACTCCGGGCCAGACATTTTTCCACATTGAGCGGGAGACTTTCCCGTGCAGCTTGCTGACACCGTTGGCGTGTTCTGCCATTTTCAGGGCAAGAATCGTCATGCAGAAACTCTCGCCGTCGTTCATCGGATTTTCTCTTCCGAGGCCGAGAAATTCTTTCATGGATATGCCGAAATTATTCGCATAATTCGATAAATATTTTTCTATTAATGAGGACTCAAAATAATCATTGCCGGCAGGAACGGGCGTATGTGTTGTAAAGATCGTGCTTGCCGTCGTCATTGCACGCGCTTCTGTGAAGGATAATTTTTGTGTCTGCATTAAATCAAGGCAATGTTCCAGCGTCAGGAAGGCGGAGTGTCCTTCATTGAGATGATAGATGGACGGCTGCATACCGACAGCTTTCAAAGCGCGGTAGCCGCCGATGCCGAGGAGTATCTCCTGTAAAATGCGAAGCTCACGATCTCCTCCGTATAATTGATCGGTGATATTTTGATCTTCCGGCGAGTTTTGTGAAATGTTCGTATCGAGGAGAAACAATGGTATGCGCCCGACCTGTACCCGCCAGATTTGCGCGCTCAATATACGCCCCGGAAGATCGACGGTGATAAGAAGAGGTTTGCCGTTTTTATCCGTTTCCGTCTGAATGGGCAGCATGTAAAAATCGTTTTCCGGATACCGTTCCTGCTGCCAGCCGTCCGCATTCAAATATTGGCGAAAATATCCTTGCTGGTACAGCAAGCCGACACCAATCAAGGGAACACCCAGATCACTTGCCGCTTTCAAATGATCCCCGGATAGAATTCCCAATCCTCCGGAATAATTTTGAAGACATTCCGTTATGCCGAATTCAGCCGAGAAATATGCAAAACAGGCATCTTTTGCTTCTTTGTGGAATTTTGAATACCAGCTTAATGAAACATCCTTGTGTTTGTGAAAGCGGTCGTTTGCCCGTTCAAGTTGCGCTAAAAATGCTTCATCCCGGGCGAGCGTATTGAGCCTTTCTTGTTTGATCTTGCCGAGCATCTCTACAGGATTATGGTTTGTCTCCTCCCATAGATCCGGATCGATGCGGATAAAAAGTTCCATCAGTTCATGATCCCAAGACCAGACTATGTTGTATGCAATAGGGAATAAAGATTTGAGTTCCTGTGGAATAGATGGTGCGACTATCATTGAAACGATGGGTTTTGTCATTGAGATATCCTTTTATTCTGTCTTGCATTGCAGTGTCTCAAGTCCGGCGCCTGATCCAATGATAATCATAGCAAAGAATCTATAAAAAAGCCACAAAATGGTGATTCTAAGCAGCGAGAATTCATTGCATTCGCTGACTTTATGTATTATATTACTGTTCAACTATAGGATTCCGCTTTATTTTAAGGCTTTTACGCAAAGCAGATATTCAATTGATCAAAGATAAACATATCCCGTCTATATTATTAATTTGTTTTTCATTTTTTATTGCAATTCTCGGGCAGGATTATGCATTTGCCCGCAATCCTGCCATATTGCCGGGGGGAGGGTCTACGCAAATCGGTTTGGATACCGGTTATCATAACGATACGCCGACACGAACTAAAATAGATCTCTCAGGAATATGGCAGCTTTCCTACGACCATGAACTGTGGCATGATGTGCCTATTCCTTCTTCGATAGATTTTGAAGGATGGACTGTTCTGAAGCGGGACATTGAGCTTGATGAGCAAGCTGTGCATTCTTCAGTCTTCAAAGTTGTCGCCCTCGGTATCAACTATGATTGCGACATATTGATCAACGATATTCTTATCGGGAAACACAGCGGAGGGTATACAAGTTTTGAATTCGAAATACCCGAAGGCGTTCTTCATGCAGGGACGGAAAATCGTCTCCAGATTTTTGTACAAAACCAGATGAATATCCGGTCCACAATTCCGCCCTGTACACAGGTCTCGGGATGGAAAAATTATAACGGGATCATCCGGGACATCTATCTGCTTGCAACTCCGAAATTTTGCATCAACACCGTTCATGTTCATGCATTCCTCAATGAAGAAATGACCCAGGGTACGATCCATATAAAGACAGTTCTCCAAAGCCGCAATTTTTTTACAGCTGCGGATTCTGCAAGGGAAAAGGGAGGTTCGCCCGTCTATGTGTTAACAGCGGAATTGTACAACAGGTTTTCTGAGGATCTCGTCGCACGAGCCGTTTCGCAGCCGATTGGCCTCCATGCGGACGGAGAATCGACGGTGGATCTTTCTATTTTTGTAGATACACCGAAGTTGTGGAGTCCCGAAACACCGGATTTATATCAGGTGAAGCTCAACATTGCGGCAGTTGAAGGCAAGCAGCAGACGCTGGTCGATCAATACATTCAAAATGTCGGTTTTACAAAAATAGTCTTGAAAAAAGATGCAGTCCTTGTCAATGGAGTTCCCACATTGATCAAGGGAGTTGTTTGGCACGAAGATTCTCCCGATCACGGCGTTTCACTTACTCACGAACAAATGGAAAAGGATGTCATAGCAATCAAGTCGCTTGGTGCAAATGCCGTTCGATGTGCTTTCCATCCGCCGCATCCGTATTTCTTGAGCCTCTGCAGCAGATACGGGTTATTCGTTCTGGAAGAATTGCCCGTATGGAATGTACCTGGAGATATCCTTGCGGACGGACAGTATCTTGCACGGGCTCAGGATCAAGTTGTTGAAATGGTCGGCCGTGATGAAGCCAATCCATGTATTCTTGCATGGGGTATTGGAGATCAATTTGATTCTGCCGATCAACGGGCGCAGGCCTTTGTTCAAGCAATGACCGCTGCGATTAAACAAATAGATGGACGTCCCGTTTATTTCGGTTCGATCATGATGCACAATGATGTGTGTGTCGGAGATGTGGATTTTGCCGCAGTAACACTGCCCCGCGTCGAAATAAAAGATTTTCGAATACTGCTGACGGAATGGAAGAAATTGCATCCGGCACAGCCCGTTCTCCTGCTTGGTTACGGGAAGGAAGTTGATCAGCAGAATCATAACGGCTACAGCGATCCGATGTCCCAGGAAGCGCAGGCGCGCTTCTTTTTGCAATATTATACCGCTGTAAAAGATGCAGGCATCGCCGGCAGTTTTATCGATGCGTATAACGATTGGAAGGGAAGCCGGCCGCTTCTGACCATTTCACAGCCGGATCCGTACATTCATCCGTACGGACTTGTGAATGAACATCGTGAAAAACGCCTTGCATTCGAAATTGTTCATGCTTTGTACACCAACGAGAAAATCAGTCCGTTGCCGATAGGAGGCTATCATTCAAGCCTGCCGTTTGTACATATCTTTGCGGGATTTTTTGTTCTTCTCTTCGTGGGATACCAGTATAGTTATAACAGGCGTTTCAGCGAAGCCTTACAGCGATCCCTTTTCCGCCTCCATAATTTTTTTGTAGATCTGCGCGATCTTCACACGGTTTCGGTTATGCATACGTTGAGCCTGGCTCTTACGCTTTCGGTTTCTCTCGCTATTTTATTCTCGAGTGTTCTCTATCATTATCGAAGTGACTGGCTGTTCGATTATATTCTATCGTTCTTCATCATGTATGATCCTCTCAAAGAGTACATTATCCGTATCGTATGGAATCCATTGCTCGGAATTGTTTCGGTTACGGCGTTCTTTTTTGCGGTATCGTGCATCCTCGCATTTTTTATGAAGCTGATTGCTCTTGTACTTCGCATCAGAATTTCATGGTTCGATATGTATTCGATGACTGTTTGGGGATCGGGACCGCTCATATTCCTCAGTCCGCTGGCTATGTGTCTTTTCAAGGTATTGCAGACTCCGAGTTATGTACTTCCATCTTTCGGGATTGTCATAGTGTTCTTTGTGTGGACGCTGATCCGGCTGCTGAAAGGGATTTCGGTGCTCTTTGATGTTCGCCCGATCAAGGCATATTCCGGCGGAGCAGCGCTTATCATACTTGCTCTCGGTGGAATATTTTTATTTTACGATTCTTTTTACGGGCTGAGTTCGTACATAAAATTCATCGCTCATTTAGCAAATAATCTTGGTTGATGTATCTCTCCAAACTTGAAATATTCGGTTTTAAATCATTTGCCCAAAAGGTCAATATTTCTTTTGATGCCGGCATGACTGCGATCGTCGGTCCCAACGGATGCGGAAAAACCAATGTGGTAGATGCCATACGCTGGGCTTTAGGCGAGCAGCGGCCGACGACCCTCCGCAGCGATAAAATGGAAGATGTTATTTTTAACGGCACCAAGTCGCGCAAACCCCTCAATGTCGCGGAAGTCTCTCTTACGGTCGAAAACACAAAAGGTATTCTGCCCACGGAGTATTCCGAGGTCACGATTACGCGGCGCGTTTTCCGCTCGGGAGAAAGCGAATATTATTTAAATAAAAATCTTTGCCGTCTCAAGGATATTCGGGATCTCTTTATGGATACGGGTATGGGTTCCGATGCGTACTCGGTCATCGAATTGAAAATGGTTGAGAGTATCTTGAGCGACAATTCAGATGAACGGCGCCGCCTGTTTGAGGAATCGGCTGGAGTTACAAAATACAAGCACCGCCGCAAGGAAGCATCCCGAAGGCTCGATGCAGTTCGTCAGGATCTGACACGCGTGAACGATATACTGCGCGGAGCGGAAAAAGCCGTTAACTCGCTGGAACGGCAGGCGCAGAAAGCGGAAAAATTCAACGAGCTTACCAAAGAGCTCCAGACGGTTGAAATTGAGTTGCTTCAGCGGGAATATTCGGGCATCAGTGCCCGCGTTGAACCTCTGAAACATGAATTGAACGTCGCTGTCGACGAAAAAAACAGAATCGAAGTCGAGGTGCATCAAGAAGAATCGCTGCTCGATGTCCTGCGGCAGGAAATTGCAGAGCTGGAAATTCAAATCGCCCGGACGCAGGATGAGCTGAACGGGCGACAGAACGCACTTCATGAACTGGAACAGAAAAAAGCAACGGCGCTTGAACGCTGCCGGTCGCTGGCAATGAATATTGAGCGTTTTGAAAAAGAAAAAATCGATTTACAAATACAAACAGGCGATCTGGAAAAAAAGCAGGCGGACCTGACCAAGAATCTGGAAGAATTTCGAATCCGGTCGTCTGATGCTGAAGACCTCTATCGCCGGAAAAAGGTGCAGCTCGATGAATCCGAAGAACAATTAAATATAAAAAAGGGAGAGCTGAAGACGAGCCAGGATCAGGTACTGGTCCTGCTGCACGAACTTTCCGGCCTGCGCAACCGGGAAAATCAAGTGAAAGCGCATAGGGAAAATCTTCGCGGCCGGGCCGGCTATATGGGTGAAGAAAATGATGGATATACCAAGGATGTCAAAAAGAATGAGGAACTGATCGCAAAGCTGACGTCGGAAAACCGGCAATTACGGCTGGCATTTGCCGAGGCGGAAGTCCGGACGCATCAGTTGGAAGATTATAAAGCCAGGCTGCAAGGTGATATCGAAGATTTTCGCACCCGGGATCATGCGATTCTCGGCGATATCGAAAGGAAACAAGCCCGAATAGATTTTCTTAAAGGTCTTGTAGAAAGCTTCGACGGATATTCCGAAGGAGCGAAATTTCTTATTACAAACGGGGAATGGAGCTCTAAATTTCAGAATACGGTAGGCG
>PMML01000052.1 GCA_003162695.1 Ignavibacteriota bacterium
TCCATTTCTTGATCGTCGGCACGCTGACACCAATATCTCGTGCGATATCCGACATATTCAAAAGCTGAGCGGCTCGGGCAGCCAGCATTTGAATGAATCGCCGAAAATCTCTGATATCGCCAATATCGCTGATATCCCGTACATCACGAGTCAGGTACGTATCGAGATATGAAGAATACCAATCGTATGCACCGCGATATTTTCGTCCGATAAGTTCAGGATAACCGCCCTCGTAAACCGACTTTTCCCGAAGTCCTGCAGGGACTTCTGAAAACTGGAAAGGTAGTAATGCAAGGAGACCGATCCGCCCTGCAAGACTTTCAGAGACCTTTTTCATAAAGGCAAATTGACTTGAACCCGTTAAAATAAATTTTCCGTAATTGTTTCGATTGTTGTCAACGATGAGTTTGACATAGTGAAAAATCTCCGGAGCACGCTGGACTTCATCAAAAATAACTTTATCCGCATAGACTTCCATGAATCGCTCAGGATCGGTATGAAAGCGATCGACCGCATTGAGGTCGTCAAATGAAACATAGCGGTACCTATCCGAAAGCAGTTTTCGAAGCAAAGTGGATTTTCCCGACTGTCTGGGACCCGTTAATCCGACAACCGGAAAAAGTTTCAGATACGCATGAATAGTCTTTTCTAAAACACGATGATAGTAAGGCATAGAAATTATGTAATATTAAAGTGATAGTTTAAATATACATAATTCCGAACATCTTTTCAAACAGAGTTCTTTTTTCCGGATCTTTTGCAATGAACGGCGAATGCGCTTCAGCAGGCAGGAACTGCGAGGGAATGACGGTTGTCTTCTTTGTATAACTACGTCAATCATTTAATTTAGCTGACAATACGTATATAAATATGACCTTTTCAAGGTGCCGGCAATGGAAAAAGCAGCCGCGGTTATCTATAGATATTTTTCAATGCCTCGATGTCTCTATTTCCCCGACAATACGCAGCAGGCCATAATCGAACCGGCCGCCCAGCATTTCATACACGACTGTGATGTTTCCATAACCATGTATTTTAAAGGCTGAGCTGATTTCCGCCTTTTCCTCCGGCGTAACGAATCGATCGACTTGTATGTCTTCACCCGATACGATTGCCGTCAAGAGATGTTTATATATAGTGCTGACCACCAAATTGCGTTCTTGTGCTGTATCTTTGACGGATTTACCGGATCGAAAAAGTTTCAATGTTTCATTTGCCGTGTTATTCATTTTTCCAGCCGATGAATGTGAAGAAGGCGCTGCGTTTTCATCCGAATACTTTTTCCGCGTATTTTTCTGCAGGTGGCGTTCTATTTCCTTCATAAACATCGCGCCGAAATCTCTCAATTTCTTTTCTCCTACTCCGCTGATACGTATGAATTCGCTCGTCGTCGTCGGGCAGCGTTGGGACATTTGCCGCAATGCAGCATCGGAAAAGATAACAAATGCCGGCACGTTGCGCTCGTCTGCAATGCGTTTACGCAAAACCCGCAGGCATTCGAACAGCACGGCATCGAATTCCTGTTCGTTTCCATGCACGCTTACAGTTTCTTCCGTCGTATGGACTTTTGTCAGCATAATGGCCGATCGCTTCTTCAATGCTTCCACGCCGGCAGGCGTTACTTCCACCACACTGAAACCATTCTCGCTTTTCTGTTTCATCAACCGGAGGCGCATCAATTCCCGCCCGACGGACATCCATTCTTCCCGGCTCCGGTTTTTGCCGATTCCGTACGTCGATAGTTCCGTATGTCTCCAGCGCAGAATTTTTTCTGCATTGCTGCCGGTCAGGACTTCTATAATGTGCCGCAAGCCGAAATCGACGCCGCTGCTCTCCCGAATGCGAAGAACGCACGAGAGAAGTTTTTGAGCATCGATTGTCCCGTCATATAATTCGCGCGGTAACAAACAATTGTCGCAGGCATCACAGCTTGCTTCCGGATATTCCTCGCCAAAATATTCCAGCAGCAGCCTGCGCCGGCATTCGCTGCTTTCAGCATACTTTACCATCCGGTCTAATTGTGTTTTCGCAATTTGGCGCTGTTGCTCGTCTTCTTTCTCTTCGATAAAATACATCTGCTTCATCACGTCGCCGACGCCAAAGAGCAGCAGACACTCGGACAGCAATCCATCCCGCCCTGCACGCCCGGTTTCCTGATAATACCCCTCGATATTTTTCGGCAGATCGTAATGCACAACAAACCTGACGTTGGACTTATTGATGCCCATGCCGAATGCAATCGTTGCGCAGATGACCCTGACTTCATCCCGGAGAAACAATTCTTGATGTTTTGTTCTATCCGCCGGTTCCATGCCTGCATGATACGACGCTGCAGAAATGTGATCGGCATTCAACTTTTTTGATAAAGTTTCTGCGGTTTTTCTGCTCTGGCAATATACAATTCCGCTTTCCTGCGTACGCTGCCGCAGAAATGTCAGCAATTGACTATAAGGATCGGCTTTGGGAATGACTTTATAGCTGAGGTTCGACCTATTAAAACTCGCCACATAATTCCGTGCATTTTGGAGTTGCAAATGCGTATGAATATCCTCACGCACACGCTCTGTAGCAGTCGCCGTCAATGCCATGCACGGTACACCAGGCAGAAGTTTTCGTACTGCGGTCAATTGCCTGTATTCAGGACGGAAGTCATGACCCCACTCACTGATGCAATGCGCTTCATCGACGGCGAGGAGTTTGATATTCCAGTGAACCATATCGGTTAAGAAGCCGAATAATACAGCACGTTCCGGAGCGATATACAACAGCCGGTATTTAGCATTGTGCAGATCGCGGATCCGGCTGCGCGCTTCTTCCGGTGTCAACGAAGAATTGAGGAACGTCGCAGGTATTCCGTTTGCCTGCAATGCATCCACTTGATCTTTCATTAAGGCAATCAACGGAGAAATTACCAATGTAAGCCCGTCGCGAGCCAGCGCAGGAAGCTGAAAACAGAGAGACTTCCCGCCGCCGGTCGGAAGCAATGCAAAGACATCCTTACCTGCCAGAGCGTCCCGTATAATTTCCTCCTGCAGCGGCCGGAAAGATGAAAATCCAAAATTTTTCTTAAGAAGCGGAAGCAGCGGTTGTTCCGGCGGATTCATATCGTTTGTTGGTTGAAGTGTAAAGTCATCGCCTTGCATTTTATTTCCCCCCATAATATGGTAATTGCTTACCTTGTAGCCGCGACCGGCTTGTCCCGGAAATATCGTCAGATATTTTCGGGATGGTCGCGGAGTATTCCGACACCACGCCATAGGGGTAACGCCTTGCCCGCCGCAGGAGGGCGGTGTCGGCTACAGAAACAAAACATCGAATACCAATCATCCGGTTTTATGTTGATAAATTCGGGCATCCGGTTTTTCTTCGTTTCCCCCAAAATCGCCGGCCACAATATCGAATCCGGCTTCCGATGCTTCTTCATACATCGCCGCCAGTGTATCTATGAATATTTTCTCTCCGCGCCAAAAAGGAAAATTACCCAAACGCTTCGGGAGTGCGGCATGAGTTTCCGGAACTGCGATTTCTCCCAAAAAGTCATGCCGGGCATCGCTCTTTCCCCAGAACGAATCAGGATCGGTCGGCAGTGCCGTTCGTACGGAATGGGATTTCCTCTTCACTTTGCGTCCAGCATTTTCCGTATCTTGCCGGGCGGGAGCATTTTTATGAACGAGCGATAATAATGCCTTTTGTTCGATTCCCCTCAAAGTGAAAATTAAGAAGGGATTTCTATCGAATTCTTCTCCCAGCAAATAGTAGACTGCTGCAATATGCTTGCACGGGTTGGACCAATCGGGGCAGGAACAAGTTGTCTTAAGGTCGTTCATTTTAGCCGGGAACATGGACAATTTCGCGATTTTGAAAACCTCTTCGATTTCATCCGGGATCCGGCCGTTCATCAGTATCGCCATGTAATACGGCTGAGCGATAAGGGCATCGACAAAGCGTTTCCACGCTCCCGAGGTAAACGGACGAAGGTGTATTTCAACATGGTATGGAGTCATTCGCGAACCCTGCACTTCCGACGTTACGCATCCTTTTACAATTTCTATGGACAGTACCTGTCCCGATCGGGCATATCTTCGGCCGCGCACGAGACGCGCGCCGATATTGAAACTTTCCAGCGTATCGATCCAGCGTTTTGCCCACCAGTTTTCACCGAAGGATCCATTCTTGCTCTGAGCCTTAATACCTCCCTTTACACGCCGCGGAACGGAAGGCCGAAAATATCCAAAATCATAGTAGCCCATATCATTCACCTACCATATCTTTGCGGAGCATGAACAGTTCTTTCAGTTCCTTATTGGACAGCTCGGTAAGCCATCCTTCGCCGGCGCCGACGATTTTATCGGCAATTCCCTTTTTTCGTTCGATCATCTCGTCGATTTTATCCTCCAATGTACCAGCGCAGATAAATTTATACACATGTACGTTTTTCGTCTGACCAATCCGGAATGCACGGTCTGTTGCCTGATTTTCCACCGCGGGATTCCACCACCGGTCAAAATGAAAAACATGGTTTCCCTGCGTCAGATTTAAGCCCGTTCCTCCCGCTTTGAGGGACAGGATAAACACAGGCGACGCATTGCGTTCGTTTTGGAACCGGTCTACCATTTGACTGCGCTGCTTAATCGGCACGGCTCCATGCAGAAAAAAGATTTCCCGCCCGAACGTTTCTTGAAGATGCTTTTTTAGTATACCGCCCATTTCTGCAAACTGCGTAAACACCAGCGCTTTTTCGCCGGCATCGATAATTTCTTCAACCATTTCCGAAAGCCGCGTCACTTTCCCCGATCGGCCGGGCACGCTCGAGTTGTCGCCCAAAAAATGAGCCGGATGATTACAAACCTGCTTGAGTTTTGAAAGCGTTGCAAGTATAAGTCCTTTCCGCTCGATCCCGTCAGAAGAACCGATTCGATCTTCGATATCCTTAAGAACCGATGCATATAACGACGCCTGCTCTTTGGTCAATGTGCAGTACGTTTTCATTTCCATTTTTTCCGGCAAATCCGAAATGATAGACTTGTCCGTCTTGAGTCTTCGGAGAATGAATGGACCCGTCATAGAACGCAGTCGCACTGCCGCATTCGGATCCGTGCCGGCATGAATCGGCACAAAAAACTTACGTTTGAATTCCGCATGCGTACCGAGAAAACCCGGATTAAGAAATTCCATAAGCGACCAGAGATCGCCCACGTGATTTTCTACCGGCGTTCCTGTGAGGGCGAGGCGATACCCGGCTTTCAACGCTCGCGCTGACCGGGACTGTTTTGTCTCTGAGTTTTTTATATTTTGCGATTCATCGAGCACGATGCCGCCCCAATCGACTTCCTGCAAATGTTTTTGATCCCGATGCAGGAGCGCATACGTCGAAACGACGATTGCATGTTTGCTTACTTCGTCATTGAATGCCTTTCCCTTTTTCCGGTCTGCACCGTGATGCACCATGACGGGCAGATCGGGAGTGAACCGGGATGCTTCTTTCCGCCAGTTATTGACGACAGATGCCGGGCAGACCAATAAGACCGGTCGACGGTTTTCCGAGTTCCAATCACGGAGGATGAGTGCAAGCGTTTGCACGGTTTTTCCAAGTCCCATATCGTCGGCAAGACATGCTCCCAATCCCCACGATTTCAGATATGTCATCCACGAGTATCCGCGTACTTGATAGGGACGAAGTTCACCGGAAAATTTCGACGGGGGAGAGATTTCTTCATACGCAGCGCCGCCTTCGAGTTTTTGCATGAGCTCGCCTATCCAGCCGGAGGCGGTTACTCCGGAGAATTGAAGTCCGTGCACCGGAGCGCCGGATCCTAATTTCATGCGAATGATTTCCCGAACAGAAACGGATTCGGTCGGCTGTTTCTTCCAGAATTCAATTGCCGCACGGATTTCTTCCGCGTTCAACTCCACCCACTGGCCGCGCAGCTTTACTAAAGGCGCTTTGAGCCGCGCAAGATAATCGAGTTCCTCGCGCGTCAGGACTTCATCTCCGAGAGCAATGTTCCAGTTAAAATTAACGATCGTATCCAACGAAAGACTTCCGGAAGCTTGCATCGACGGACTTTTAACGTTCGCGTGGACGGCCGGACGAAGTTTCGTTCCTTTGCGTGTCCACCATGCGGGAAGGAAAACACCGAACCCCGCCTGATCGAAAATCAATGATGTTTGTGTAAGAAATTCATGCGCGCGTACAATATCGAGAACATAACCGGACGGTGACGAATGCTTCAGGCTTTCCTCAACATCCGGAGATAAACCTGCGGCCTGTCCGAGAGACGAAAGCAGGAATTCTCGCGCACCGGAATCGGCACTTTTTGATGGAAGAACATTCTTTGTATTCCATAATTGACTAACCGGAAGGAGCAAGCTCTTATCATCATGCTGTTGAAGCAAGTATTCAACACGCCATGCCTCGTCATCCGCTTTTCTTCCTGCCTGTTGGACGGGGAGGGCATCATTGCCTGCCGATTGAAGATCCGGAGGTTCGTGAAGCCGAAAGCAGAGCCGATACGGCGAGGCGGAAAGGCGGTCGAGAGGCTGCCGATATTCTTCCACCTGTTGAACTAATTTTGCAAGAACTTTTGCTTTTCCGTGCAATTCGCCGTCCGAAGTCCGAAGGGCGTTCAGCCATTGATCGTGAAGAATATCATGATCGGCGGCCCTCTCGGTAAAATTCTGTCGGGACATACTTCTATCGGCGGAAATGGAAGAGCGGATCAAATAGTCCATAAAGCCGGTGACGATTTGTGTAAGCAAATCTTTCCGTACCGTTTTTGGCGGTGATTCTTGATCGAGTCCTGTAAGTGCATGAACAACCGGCGGTATGACGTTCATAAGAAAAGCATATCGCTCCTTGTCTTCACCCAGAAAAACCGGCTGCCATTGCGCTTGAAACGATTTATTTTCGGCGCGTATTCCCGGAAGAAACTGCTCGCGAGCGCACAGCGAACCGGCAAACCTCATCGCATCTTTCCAGAAAACAATGTCCGGACCTATTAAGATGCCGGGCACCGGCGTGCTCTTGTCTTCACAAAAGCATAAGAGATGTACAAGATCGTTCCATGACAATTCCGAAACAGTAACCTGCCACGGCATGATGTGAGTCTTTAAGACTGAAACCGGCTGCGGCTGAATAAGAGCGGAGGATGCAAGAGAGCCGTTGTTTTTTCCACCACGCCTGCCGGCGAGGGACGGAAGCCAGGCAACGACTTTAGATGTACACCCAATTGGCGGTATTGCATCGCTCCACCTTTGATGCAATAATTGCAATCCGTCTTCACCAGCATCGTAAGGAAATATCTTTGATTTATTCGATCGACGCGTCTGTTTGCCGGATGTCGTCTTCTTCACTTGCTCATCGGCAGATCGTTCCGCCCAGAGAACCGGCCGATTTTCATAATTGGAAATATGGAATAATATCATCGAGGATTGTGATTTTTTTTCTTGGCTATTAAATTCGCCTTTCTGTAGCCGTGACCGGTGGTCGCGGAAGGCCTCCAATATCATCCCGAAGATATCCAACAATGTATTCGGGACAGGTTAACATCGGATAGAGAAGATCAAATTCCGATATCGATGGCACGTCGATTGATTACGTTTTCTATTATAACATCGTGATATTTGTTAAAAAATCAAAGTTTCACCGGTTCTAACAGAGTAAACCTTGGCAAGGGTTAGGAACCTTGCCAAGGTTTCGGATAATATCGTGTTAATTGTTACAAATTCAAAATAATTATACAAATGCGCTGTTGAGAAACCTTGCAAGCGGCGTGATTTGTTCGCAGGTCTCGACGATGTCATCCATAAAGGCAGACTTGAAGCAACGGGCAGCGGACCAGCCCTGACCGACAAAGAACTGCTTGTACTTCAGCCAGTCCGCCATCGGATGATCTTCTTCGTATCCCTTGGGCATGCGCTGAAGCTTTTGCCATTCGAACGGAGCAAAATTTTTCTTGAACGTTCGGTCTTCGACGATCTCTAAAAATTCTTCTCCCCTTGCTGCAATCGCCTTGCGGATTTTTTTTAACTGGTCGCCGTCCGGAATATATATCCCGCCTCCGCAATAGCATTCATCCGGATTGATCTCAAGATAAAATCCTGAACCGAGCAGTCCCTTCGGCTTGCCTCGGAGAACAAAATGCGCAGCAGCATTTGTCTTATACGGAGTCTTGTCCGAACTGAAACGCACATCGCGGTAGATCCGGAAAATTGAACGCTTCGGATTCAGATCGAACTCCGGAGCGAAGCGTGCAAACTCCGGTTGAAGTGATGCAATCAAGGATTGCATCGGGAGCTTGATAAATTTTTCATAATCCGGTTTATGCTTCTCGAACCATTCCCGGTTGTTGTGACGCTTCAATTGTTTGAAGAACTCGATTCCCTCTTTCGGAAATCCTTCGAACGGCGGATACATGTCGATATCGAATTCCGGCGGACGCATATTTTATTCCTTATAAAAATTCGGCTCTTGTTTTTTCTTCGTCCTGCTGCGAGCAGGACTCTACAAAAGAAGCATATAAAAATTTATTCCTCGTTCTCGATCGCTTGCCGGACAAATCCATTTGTTTTTAGAAGAAGCTGCTTTGCTTTCTCTTTTGTGACTCCGGCCTTTACCATGACGAGCGCTGTTTTTACATGATCTCCGGATTGCTTCAGCAGCTTTGCCGCTTCTTCATACTCAACACCGGCGACCGTCATAATGATCCGCTTTGCCCGCTCCCGCAATTTTTTATTTGTCATTTGCAGATCGACCATCATGTTCTCGTAAACTTTTCCGAGTCTGATCATCGCTGCAGTTGTGATCATATTTAAAATAAGTTTTTGAGCCGTCCCGGATTTCATGCGTGTCGATCCCATTATAATTTCCGGTCCGACCTCCGGACAGATCGCTATATCGACCGCAGATTTTAGATCTGCAAATTCCGGCAGATCAAATTTCGACCTCGGATTCGTGGTGACATAAATCGTCGTCGCACCGAGCTGTTTTGCTTTCTTCACGGCGCCGACAACATACGGCGTCCGGAGACTCGCTGCAATTCCGCAGACAATATCTTTTTTTCCAACCCGTTTCTTTTTCATATCCGCAGCGCCGTTCGTCTCTTTATCCTCCGCGCCCTCCTGCGAACGGAACATTGCCGCATTTCCGCCGGCTATAAGTCCAATTATTGTTTTCGGATCCGTACCGAATGTCGGCGGACATTCTGCCGCATCCAGCACACCGAGCCGTCCGCTTGTACCCGCGCCGACATAGATCAGTCTGCCGTGATTCCTTAAAGCTTCGACCACTGCATCGACAGCGCGCGCAATGTGCGGAATTTCTTTTTCGACAGCTCCGGCAATCTTTTTATCTTCGTTGTTGATAATGGAGAGAATTTCCGTTGTCGAGCGTGCATCGATATCCATACTGGCCGGATTGCGCTGCTCCGTGGTGAGGTTTTTCAATTGATTGAACAACGATTTCGATTCAGACACAACATTCTCCGTGTGCTTCCGCCGCTGACGGCGGGTTTTAATCTTCTAAAATTGTACAACAACAGCTTTCTTATCGTTTGCCTGCAGGTAAGCCGATCCATCGAATACCAGATTGACGGTTTCGATCTTTGCTTTTGGATTTAACCTGGCGGCAATTTCAACTTCCTTTGTCAGGTCTCCGCCTTTTAAAGCAATCATCGCCGGCGAATATAATTTTCTGATTTTACCTGATTCTGCAGATTGATTTTTTCCCTTGCCTGAAAACAACAACAGTCTCGACCACCTTATAAGCTCATCCAGCGGAGCAACCGCACGCGCCACAACAAAGTCAAATTTTTTATCGAGCGATTTCTGTCCCGCCTGCACGCGATGCGCCATTTTGGGATTGCCCAGATCTTCTACTCTGCCCCAGAGCGCCCGTATATCGGTCAATCCAAGCCGGGAAATTATATCGGACACTGCATCGATTTTTTTCTTCGTGGAATCGATCAATGTCAGAGAAAGATCCGGACACATGATCTTGAGCGGTATACCCGGCAGGCCACCGCCGGTTCCGATGTCTGCAACCGATGCTTTTTCCGGAAATTGAAACAATAAACCGAGCGCTGCGCAATGCAGTATATGACCTTCCCAAACGTTCTCTTCGTCTTTTCGGGAAATAAGATTGATTTTTTTGTTCCATTCAAGCAACAGCTCGATGTACCTGCACATTAATTCGATCTGTGCATCGTCGATGTGGAAATCGTTTTTCAGGCAAAGAGTTCTAAACCAAAGCGAATAATCCATAGTTTGCTGTTGTTTCACGTGAAACATTTCTGTGGCATTGTAGCCGACACCGGTGGTGTCGGGATACTCCGCGACCAACGGTCGCGGCTACAATTAAGCTAATATATGAATATTCCGGAAAAGGTTCTGCAGTGGAGGGAAGTAAAAAAATTCAAATAAATCTAAAATAAGACATTTCACAAGATTGAAATTAATTCCTGAGGTATACCATAAGCACGGAAATATCCGCGGGCGTGACGCCGCTGATGCGGGATGCCTGACCGATGGATCGGGGAAGAACTTTCTTAAGTTTTTCCCTTCCTTCCGTTGAAAGGGACTTTACTTTGTCGTAATGGAAACTTTCCGGAATCGAATATGCCTCGAACCGTTCCATTTTTTCTATTTCATCTTTCTGACGTCCGATATATCCGGCATACTTCAGTTCTATTTCAATCTGCTCTATAATTTCCGAACGCAGACGTGCATCCGGCAGCAAAAGAAGTTTTTTAAAGAATGGCTGCTCACCAAGGCCGTTGAGTTTTATAACTTCCTGCAATCTGACTTCCGGACGCTTCAAGAATTTATCTAATTTATCCCCTTCCGTTCCCTCTTCCAATCCGAAATTTTTCAGATACATGTTCATTTCTTTAGCTTGTATGGTCGTTCCGCATGCAGCGCCGATTCCTTCCCGAATCATTGCTTCTTTCTCCTGGAGTCGCAGATATTGCCGTTCCGGAATAAGTCCCAGACTGTGACCCAGTCCCATAAGTCTCCGGTCCGCGTTATCCTGTCTGAGTACGAGCCGGTGTTCTGCCCGGGAAGTAAACATCCGGTACGGTTCTGCAGTGTCTTTATTAACCAGGTCGTCTACCAGAACTCCAATATAAGCTTCTGATCGTTTTAAAATGACCGGTTCTTCTTTTCTGATATACCGTACGGCATTTATTCCCGCCATGAGACCCTGAGCAGCCGCTTCTTCATATCCGGATGTCCCGTTTACCTGACCTGCATGAAAAAGTCCGCTTATGATTTTTGTTTCCAGGGATAATTTTAACTGTTGAGGCGGGAAAAAATCGTACTCCACGGCATATCCAGGTCGGATCATTTTGACGTTTTCGAGTCCTTTTATAGTTTTCAGTCCGGCAAGTTGAACAGCCGCCGGAAGGCTGGTTGAATATCCGTTGACATAGACGACATTCGAATCGTATCCTTCCGGCTCCAGAAAAATATGATGCCTCTCTTTGTCTGCAAACCGGTTTATCTTGTCTTCTATAGAGGGACAGTACCTCGGCCCGACGCCTTTTATGCGGCCCGTGAAGAGCGGCGATTCGTCAAATCCGGTCCTGAGGACATTATGTGTCTCCGGATTTGTGTACGTAAGGTACATCGGTATAAGCTTATTTGTTATTTTTTCGTTCTTATGCGAAAAGGGCTGCGGATTTTCGTCGCTGATCTGTTCTTCGGTCAGCGAAAAATTTATACTTTCGCGATCGATTCTTGGTGGTGTTCCGGTCTTCAGGCGTCCGCTTGTTAGTCCAAGTTTTTCAAGCTTCGCGGTTAGTCCCTCGGATGAACGTTCCTCATATCTTCCACCCGTTGCAGTGTTCACTCCCGTGAACATCAACCCGCGCATGAAAGTACCCGCACACAGGACGAATGCACTGCACCAAACACTGCCGGTTTTTTCCATTTTTATACCTCGCAGTACAAATCCGCCGCCGGGGCGTTCTTCCGTAATAATATCGGAGACGATATCTTCGACTATTGCAACCCCCTGCTGCTCTTCCATTCTTCTAATGGCGTCACGCGAATACCATTCCCGGTCGCTTTGACATCGAGGGGACCAGACGGCAGGTCCTTTTGAGCGGTTCAGCATTTTAAATTGAATCCCGGTCGCATCCGCAAGAACACCCATTTCCCCGCCCAGAGCGTCGATTTCGCGGACTAAGTGTCCTTTTGCAGTTCCGCCGATTGCCGGATTACAGGACATTCTGCCTATGGCGGATTTTTCCATGGTCACCAGTAAAACAGTGCATCCCATACGAGCCGCCGCAAGGCCAGCTTCAATGCCGGCGTGTCCGCCGCCTGCGACTACGATATCGTATTTTTGATTATTGCTCATTTACTTTCTTTTCAATGACAAGATGGTATCGAAAATTACCCGCGATGATCCTTTGTAGCCGACACCGCCCTACCGAGTCGGGCAAGCCCTCCTGCGGTGGGCAAGGCGTTGCTCCTATTGGGTGGTGTCGGAGCTTTCCGCGACGAGCCTCTGTAGCCGACACCGGTGGTGTCGGAATTTCCCGCGACGACCCGTCGCGGCTACAATGTGACAAAAATGTTTCACGTGGAACATTCTTATTTTCCGATACAAAATTTTGAGAAAATATCGTTCAAAATTTCCTCTGTGGTTACTTCACCTATAATTTCTCCGAGCGCATCCAGAGCCGTCCGTAAATCGACCACAACGAATTCGTTGCTCGCTTTCTTTTTCAGCGAATCGATTGCACCTTCCAGTCCCTCTTTTGCATGCAAGAGCGAAGCCTGATGTCTCCGGCTGGTTACAACTGCAGATGTCTCGTTTGAGGCAATCTTTGCGGATTCTGCAAAATTAGAAAGCGCGGACTTTAATTCTTCTATTCCTATTCCTTGTAATGCCGATGTTCTGACCTTTGTAATCCTTTTGGGAATTTCTATCGACTTTATATTTTCTACAGCCGTTAAATCTATTTTATTCTCAACAAGCATGACCGGGAATTTGTTCTGTGTAAGTATATCACTAATAAATATTCTTTCTTCCTCCGGCATTTCACGTGACCTATCGACAACAATTATTGAAATATCGGATTTTTCGATAATTTGTCTTGTCCTCTTGACCCCTTCCTTTTCTACAAAGTCCTCGGTTTCCCGTATGCCGGCTGTATCCGATATACGGAACAAGATTCCGTCGATAATCAGACTTTCCTCTATAAAATCGCGTGTCGTTCCGGGAATATGCGTTACAATAGCCCTTTCCTGCCCGAGCAGCGCATTGAGAATACTGGATTTGCCCGCATTTGGGGCTCCGATAATTGCAGCGCTTATACCTTCCCTCCAGATTTTTCCAAATCGAAAGCTCTCCAGCAGCACGTTTATTTCAGTCAAAACTCCTTCTGTAAGTGCAAGGACTTTGGATTTGTCGACAAATTCCAGATCATCTTCTATAAAATCCAGTTCAAGCTCCATCAACTTGAGAACATCGATAAGCCGGTCTCTTGCCTGACGGATATTCTGCGCAAGTTTCCCTTCCAGCTGAGCCAGAGATGCCGTATGTGCACGATCGGATTGCGCATATATAAGATCTGCAATCGCTTCCGCCTGTGACAGGTCCATTTTGCCGTTCAGAAATGCGCGCTTTGTAAATTCACCCGGATCCGCCGGACGGGCTCCTGCGGAGATGAAAATTTCCAGAACTTTTTTTACGACAAACTGACCGCCGTGGCATCCGAATTCCACCACGTCTTCTCCGGTAAACGATTTTGGAGATTTAAAAAGCGTACAGAGGACTTCATCGATTGTCCGATTATTGAAGTCTATAATTTTTCCAAATTGAACCGTGTGAGATTGCTGCGATTGGATTGCGGTTTTTCCGCGAAAACATTTTTCGGAAATTTGAATTGCATCCGGTCCGCTCAGACGGATAACAGCAATCGCCCCTTCTCCTGCCGGAGTTGCAAGGGCAACGATCGTATCTTCATGGTCCCGGAGTATCATGCGTGTAATGTACGAAAGACGTGACCGTTATACAACCGGCATAAAAAACGTCCCGTTCAGATATCAGGTCTGAACGGGACGTGAGAGGATTTTTCTTACTTTGCCTTCGGCATTTGCGGGAGACGCGCTAAAAATCCGCCCCGCTTTTTCTTTTTTGGTTCGATTTTTCTCAGCGGTTCGTCATTATGTTTCTTATTGATTAATAGCTGCTGACCGATCGCAAGAATATTGAACATGGCATAGTAAAGATTAAGTCCGGAAGGAAGACTGTTAAGTACAAGCGTCATCATAATCGGCATCATCCATACGGTCGCTTTTTGACGCGGATCCGTGATGGTCATCTTGGACTGGAAAAACATGGATATACCCATAACAAGAACGATTCCGCTCAAATCCTGACCCAGTATCGGGAGCCGGAAAGGTAAAGTCACAATAACATCCGGTACGGAGAGATCTTTTATCCACCAGATAAAACCGGCCTGGCGCAGCTGTATGGATCCGCGAAGAACGGCAAAAAGCGCGTACATAATGGGGAGCTGCAGCAGCAGCGGCAAACATCCGCCTGCAGGATTGACTCCGTATTCTTTATATAAATTCATTATCGATGAATTCATTTTCTGCGGATCGTCTTTATATTTTTCCCTTATCTCATCCATCATCGGCTGAAGCTTCTGCATCCGCTTCATCGATTCCATTTGCTTTTTCGACAAGGGGTGAAGAACAAGCTTGATCAGCAGCGAAAAAATAATAATGACAAATCCCCAGTTCGGAACGATATAGTGAATTGCAGAAAAAACCGGCAGCATGATATATTCGGAAATCGGGCGTATAATCCATGCCCATCCGAGGTTCATGATTTTTTCCAGATTAATTTTGTACGAACTCAATATCCCGTGATCCAGCGGTCCCATGAAGATCTTGAATGCCGCGTGTTCGTTATCTCCCCCTTTGAACGGCATCTTCAGTGAAATATTGTACGTCTCATAAACGCCTTCGTTCGGCATGGCCTTGCGCGATCCTTCGATGTACGCCCCATCGCTGAGCGTCGAAACAGGAATAAGAACGATACCGAAATATTTATTCCTGACCGCAATCCAGTCGATAGCCCCGGAAAAATCTTTTTGTTCCTTTTTATCGACCTGTTTTGCATCGACATCCGCCAGTTCGTTTCCGGCATAAGCATAAGCCGCTCCGAAATTTGCTTCGTCGACGCTGTTGCGTTCAGCGTATCGAATGCCGCTTTCCCAGGCAAGCTCGTATTCATAATTTGCCACAACCGGCGCAAGATTAATAAGCTGAATGTCCAGATCCAGACCATATTCCCCGTTGCGGAATTTCATGGTTTTAATGAGTTTTCCGCCGTTGGTCGAGGGCAGCGTAAAAGATATTTCAAATTCGTAATTGTTTTCTTTATTCAGAACAACATGCCCGTCGGGAACGTTTGCATCGAAGTACAGGTCGCGCGTATTGATCACCTTGCCGTCGCTCGTGGTCAGCAGAATCGTTAAATCTCCCTTGTGATCGTAGTCGACAAGTTGAACCGGAACTCCATCCCACGATTTGAATTTTTTCAGTTCCCACGTTTTAATCAAGCCGCCTTTGGTCGACAATTCGGCTTTATACGAATCGGATTCGATCGTAATAATCCGCTCTGTACCTTTTTTACGGGCTTCAAAATATTTTCCCGCGCTCTGATCCGCCGTATTCGCGCTTTGCTTTTCTCTCGCCGCGATTTCCTTTTTTTCCGCCTGGCTGACTGCTGTTTTTACAGAGTCGTTGACAATTTCCTGTTTTTGATTTTTGACCTGCGGCTGCTTTGTCTGCGGAGAATTCCACATCATCCAGGCAACGAGCAGTACAAAAATTAAAATCAAGCCGAGCGTCGATTGCTTATCCATAATTTTCTCTATTGGTTGAGTTTACGGTACAGGGTCGTATCCCCCGGACCGGTGAAACGGATGACATTTTACAATACGTTTAATTCCAAGAATCAATCCTTTGCCTATGCCCCATTTTTCAACGGCTTCGATTGCATACTGCGAACAAGAAGGATAAAAGCGGCACTGGTTAAAAGGCAAAATCGGTGAAAGGAGCGCTTGATAGGCATGAAGAGCGGCTATCACGATGCCTTTCATACGGCGTCTCCGATTTCACGAATAATTCGCTGCGTGATGGATTCAATGCTTTTCTCTACGGCGGTCAAGCTGATCATAGAATCACCGTTTTTAGAGTACGTTGCAAACAAAAGAACCATATCTACTGCCTTGCGGCATGCTTTTACATTTTCTACAAAATTTCTTTTTTTTAAACGATACGCCTCGCGCATCAGTCTTTTCAGCCTGTTTCTATCGACTGCAGATCGATAGCGTCTCGTTACGGCAAAACCGATTTGAACGCCTGGATTTCGATCGGCCCGGACAACAAAAAAAACACGAAGAGGCGGTTCAAGAATAATTTTACCTTCGCCGAATATCGCTGCAAATGCGGCATGCCCGCGGAGTATTTCGTTTTTCTGCAGTCGATACGACACCTCTTGCCTCTTTAAGATGAGCTGCTACTTTTCATCGCTGACGGTAAGCTTTTTACGTCCCTTTTTTCTGCGGCTGCTTAGAACTTTCCTGCCGTTCTTTGTTGCCATGCGCGCCCGAAAGCCATGCGTGTTTTTTCTTTTTCGCTTATGCGGTTGATACGTTCTTTTCATGTTCCATCCTTATTTTGATTTTTTTTAATTTACGAAAATATTGCAGTGTTTACAAGATATACCCTCTCTTCAATTTGTATTGTAAATTTTTCCCTTGCATACCCGGTACATTCCTATTATAATACTTCCCCTTAAAGAAGGCGGCCTCTCGTGTTGATAAGTTGTGGAGATCGGCGGGTGTGTTTTTCTGTTCTTGCAAAAATGGATATTCCGCATTGTTGATATGTTGATAAAATGTCATTTCGCCTGTTTTGGGCTTTCTTGACGTTGTTTTTTGTTTGTTCGTTCGATCGGTTTTCTTTCTTTTTTTTCCGGTCGGCCTGTTTCTTTTTGTGCTGTGAATAATTTTGTTGATAACTTGTGATTTTGTTTCTCATTGATTTTGAGCTATAAATTTATATGACTCTACCGTCACCATCGCCTCTTCTCAACGGCAATACCGAAGAATTACTTGCAGCTCAAAAAGCGTGGGATGCTTGTTTATCCATCGTTCGCGGCCAGGTTTCTTCCCTCAGCTTTAAAACCTGGTTCCAGCCTGTTTCTCCGATCCGTTTATCCGGAAAAGAACTGACCATTCAGGTTCCGAGTCAGTTTTTTTACGACTGGCTTGAAGAGCACTATAATGCAATTGTGAAAAAAGCCCTGACATCCGTTCTTGGCGAGGATGCTTCCCTTTTCTATTTTATAGGAGCCGAAGATCCCCTTGCAAATATTTCAGATGACAGCTTTTCGAAGAATATAAATTCCGATGTGCGGCATGAACGCTTTTCTCCCCATGTTCCCATTCGTTCCGAAAATTTGCAAGCTGTTCAAAGCAATTTAAATCCCCGGTATGTCTTTGATAATTTTATCAAAGGAGACAGCAACCAGCTTGCGCGCGCTGCCGCTCTTGCTGTTGCAAACAATCCCGGCGGGACTTCATTCAATCCTCTTGTTTTGTACGGCGGCACCGGACTTGGAAAAACACATTTGATGCATGCGCTCGGCAACCATGCCGAATCCGCCGGCAAGGCAAAGCGTATCCTTTATGTTTCCAGCGAAAAATTTACGATCGATTTTATCGAAGCGGTACAGTCCGATAAAATGACCGATTTTTCCCTGACGTACCGCAGCATCGATTTGCTGATTGTCGACGATATTCAGTTCTTTTCCGGCAAAGAAAAAACACAGGATAATTTTTTCCATATCTTTAACGCGCTCTACCAGCTCGGCAAGCAGATCGTGCTCTCATCCGATGTTCCGCCCAAAGAATTAAAAGGACTCGACGAACGTTTGATATCCCGTTTTCAATGCGGTCTAACAGCCGATATTCAGCCGCCCGATCTCGAAACGAAGATGGCCATTCTCGATAAGAAGGCCGAGGCGGAGGGGGTGAAACTGCCGGACGATGTGCGCTCGTTCATGGC